>JBFRWB010000224.1:0-40113 GCA_051439375.1 Microcystaceae cyanobacterium | reverse complement strand
CCCGTATCCCATCCTTTGACGTTGGTTAGCCAATTTGGGTCTTTTTGGGTAGAAGATAGGTTACGTTGCCAATTCCCCCTAAATTTTGCACACAACGGGTCTTTTCAGGGTGGGATAGTAGGCAAAGGTCAATCTTAGAGACAAGGGGCGCACCTTGTCCTTTGGCTGCGATATCAGCAGCACGGAAGTTATTTACTGTTGGAATTTGGGTTAAATGGGCAATTAATGCTCCTCTTCCGAGTTGGAGACTGTAGCCTAATTCAGTAGAAGTTGGGGGACGATGGAAGACGGTTTGACCATGAGAACCGATAATTTGGGCAGGATAATCGGAATTTTGTACCGTTTTGGCTGCTTGGGCAAATTCAACGGCTATGTCATCATCGAGTTGAGCGAATTCTGCCATTGATAGGCTTTTTCCGCCACAGACTTCGATAATTTGCTGTCTGAGTTGTTTGGGGTAATCTTTTTGACAATGGTTAATCAAATTGACTTGAATGTTTTCATTTTGACCTGTAATTTCGACTAAAACTGCGTCAATTCCATCAACGGATGTTCCACTCATTAAACCAATACAATACATTTTTTGAATTATGAATTATAAATTATAAATTATAAGCTGAGTAGTTGTAGGATGGGTTAGGAACGCAGATAGCTTTTAGGAAAAGCTTATAACTGTTGATTTGTGCCGTAACCCATCGCAGGGTGTTTATATTTTCTTATACACTCTTCTATTTTTATACTATATTCCTTATAACTACCGAGCAACCATTCATTAAGTATAAGAGCGATCGTTCATACCCATCTAGCGAAGGATTAAGAGTTCAATCACTTTAGATAAATTGACACTCTCATCATCGACACAATATTATTGGAAGGAGTCTTTGGTTCACCGAGAGCCTACCTTATCCATTTAGATAATCTAAGAATTGTTTTTCTGACAATTGGGAAAGGTTAAGACGTTGTGCTTTTTTGAGTTTTTCACCGGGGTTTTTAGCAACTACTACATAGTCAACTTTACTGCTAGGAGAACTAACCACTCTTCCTCCTGCTTCGACAATTAAGGTTTTAGCTTGACTGCGATTGAGTTTAGATAATGTTCCTAAGATAACAAGGGTTTTATCTTTTAAAGGACTTTCCTTTTTCATCTCAGAAGATAATTCTTCTTCTTTTGTTTCTTCTGATGTGGAAGATGAAGATTCGACTGATTCCTCTACTTCAGATTGATCAGATTTTTTATCCTTTTTACTATCTGGTTTAACGACAGATATTTCATCCTGCTTTTCTATTACCGTTTCTATTTTTTGTGGTTCTGGCTTTGTATCTTCTTTAGTCAGGGTTTTTTGACGCTCTTTTAGTTTTTTTTCTAGTTTTTTGTTAGCTTTCGTAAGCATTTCTATCTCCTCTTGCAAGGATTTAAGGGATTTCGTGTGTTCAGCTTTCTCACTTTGTAAGCTTTCTTCAAGGGATTTTTGGCCATTTTCTAGTTGATTTAATCGAGAACGCAGGCTTTCTTCAACTGTTTTGGACTTATTATTTTCTGTTTTAATGTTTTCTAATGCTTGAGATAGTTTCCCTTTTTCTTGTTCTAAAGTGTTAATCTGACTTTGTAATGCAGTTGCAGATGTTTGAGATGCTTTTAAGTCTTTTTGGACTTGTTTTAATTGCGCCTCAATGGTGGCTGCATTCTGGCTTATTTCTCCTTTTTCTTGTTCTAAAGTATTAATCTGATTTTGTAAATTAGTGGCAGAAGTTTGGGAGTTTTTTAACTCTTCTTCGACTTGTTTTAATTGCGCCTCAATGGTGGCTGTATTCTGGCTTATTTCTCCTTTTTCTTGTTCTAAAGTATTAATCTGACTTTGTAACTCAGTGGCAGACGTTTGGGAGTTTTTTAACTCTTCTTCGACTTGTTTTAATTGCGCTTCAATGGTGGCTGCATTCTGGCTTATTTCCCCTTTTTCTTGTTCTAAAGTGTTAATCTGATTTTGTAACTCAGTGGCAGAAGTTTGAGATGCTTTTAAGTCTTTCTGTAGATTCTTTTCAATTGCTTCTTTCTCAGTTTTTAATTGTTTAGCCTGTTCTTTTGCAGCTTTTAGTTGATTGCTTAAATCAGCTTCTAGGGTTTGTAAGGTTTGGATACGCTCAGTTAATCCCTTAACCTCTTGTTGAGAAGATTGCAGAGTTCTTTCTAACTCCTGTTCTAAGGTTTTGATCTTTTCCTGTCCTTGTTTAAGATTCTGGGAGAGTTGCTCTTTTTCCATTTCTAGCTCGCTAATTTTTAGCTTTGTTTGTTGCAAGTTACCTTCTAACTGAAGTAAATTATCTTTAGTTTGATTAATTTCTTCTTTTAATTCAGTTTGTGTATTTTCTAACTCTTTTTGTTGAGCTAATAGTTGATCTTCTCGCTGAGAAACGCTCATTCGTAATAACCCAAAGGTTAATGATCCGCCTAATAGACCGATTATTCCAGCCATTCCATAAACAAGTTCATTGGTCATCTGTTGTCTCCTGTTAACAATTAATTGCGCCTTAACAGCGTAATCCGTTCATTTTTATGCCTACATATTTACTTATATCAAGATTCGTGATGCTCCTTAAACCCAACTCGATTAAACCTTACAAAACTTAATAAGCTAGAGTTAATGCTCTTGTTCTATTTGATTCTGATACTTGATCCCCAATATTTTGCGGTGAGTTTGGGGGCAAACTATCTTAGGCGATCGCAAATCGTCCTTGATAGTTCATATGTATGATACAAAACGCCTAAATTAAGGGGGGATATTGAGTTAATATGGAAAACAGTTTATGGGAAAGAAATCCATCGTTCAATCTGATAAATACATTGTAGTAGGATTAACCTAAGTGACCTTGTTGCAATCAATACAAGAAGCCTTAGTGCGCTGGTGGTCAGAATTTACGCTGCAAACAAAACTAATGGCAGCGGCCACCCTAGCTGTCTCTTTGCTAATGAGTGGTTTAACCTTTTGGGCGGTAAATACCATCCAACAGGATGCCCGTATTAGTGATACCCGTTTTGGTCGAGATTTAGGGTTATTATTAGCTTCTAACGTAACTCCCCTTCTTGCAGAGGGTAATTTAACTGAAGTTGCCCAATTTTCTAGTCGCTTTTTTCAAAGTACTTCTAGTGTACGCTACATGATTTATGCTGACCCAGAGGGAAAAATTTTCTTTGGTATTCCCTATTCTCAAGAAGAAGTGCATAGTTCTCTGGCGTTAGAACGACGAATCGAAATCCCTGAAGCGAATTCTGCCCATTCTCACCCTCATCTCCCTATCGTCCGTCAACATCAAAGCCCTGACGGAGAAGTGACTGATGTATTTGTTCCACTTAAATACAACAGTAAAGATTTAGGAATTTTAGCGATTGGAATCAATCCTAATCCGACCGTTGTTGCTTCTTCTAATTTAACCCGTGATGTCACCATTGCAGTCTTCATTTCTATTTGGGCAATGGTCATTTTAGGGGCAGTTTTTAATGCTTTAACGATTACTAAACCGATTAAGGAACTATTAGTTGGAGTCAAAAACATTGCAGCAAGAAACTTTCAACAACGAATCGATTTGCCCTTTGGTGGAGAATTGGGTGAATTGATTGTGCGGTTTAATGAAATGGCAGAGCGACTGGCGAATTATGAAGCACAAAATATCGAAGAAATGACGGCGGAAAAAGCCAAATTAGAAACCTTAGTTTCTACCATTGCAGATGGGGCTATTTTATTAGATACGGAGTTAAATTTATTGTTAGTGAATCCAACGGCAAGACGAATTCTAAGCTGGGAAAATCAAGAGGTTATTAGTAATAGTATTTTAGATTATCTTCCTCAAGAACTGTCACTTAAAATCGGCAAATCACTTCGGAAAATGGCAGCAAGTGAAGACGAAGATGAAGAAGAAACAGCAAAACAACCCTCGATTGAGTTAGAAAGTGAGGAAGAAAAGGATGCTCTTCATTCAGGAGAGTTCCGAATTCATCTCAAGCAACCAAGTTCGCGTATTGTGCGAATCATGTTAACCCAAGTTTTGGATCAACATAGGGAAACCCCCAAAGGAATTGCTATGACGCTGCAAGATATTACCCGTGAAGCAGAATTGAATGAAGCAAAAAGCCAATTTATTAGCAATGTTTCCCATGAGTTAAGAACGCCTTTATTTAATATTAAATCCTTTATTGAAACCCTTTCAGAATTTGGGGACGATTTAACGGAAGTTGAACGTAAAGAATTTTTAGAAACAGCTAATCATGAAACAGATCGCCTCAGTCGCTTAGTCAATGATGTGTTGGACTTATCCCGTTTAGAATCTTCAAAAATCTATCATTTAGATGGGGTAGATTTAAGTCAACTAATTGAGCAAATTCTGAGAACCTATCAACTCAACGCAAAAGATAAAAGTCTAGAATTAATTCAAGATATCGAAAGCAATTTACCCCTTGTTTTAGGCCACTATGATTTACTTTTACAAGTTATGACTAACTTGTTGGGGAATGCGCTGAAATTTACTGAACCGGGGGGAAAAGTTGCCATCCGCGCCTACAAATTAAATGGAGATAATAATGATCCCTATTCCCATCCCCTTGTACGGGTGGAAATTTCTGATACAGGAATCGGAATTGATGCTGAAGATCAAGCCGCTATTTTCGATCGCTTTTTCCGAGTTGAAAATCGGGTTCATACCTTAGAGGGAACAGGACTTGGCCTTTCTATTGTCAGAAATATTATTCAGAAACATCATAGTCAAATTCATTTAATTAGTGAAACTGGGGTTGGAACAACGTTTTGGTTTGATTTAGCGATCTACTTAGAACAAGCTTCTTGTCCTTTACCCAGTGAAGTTACCAGTCCCCAAGTTACCTCACTTCTTTAGTAGTGTCTAATAAAAAAGAAGAAGAAAATATCAAACATTTAAAACTAACCGCGCAATATAGAAATAAATCAAAACCCCTAACACATCCACCACGGTTGTGATAAAAGGGGCTGACATTAAAGCAGGATCTAAGCCAAAAGAACGAAAGAGAAACGGTACTGCGGCCCCACTCATGGAAGCTAAAGTCGAAATAGCCACTAAACTAATCCCAACAGCGATCGCAACTGAAAAATTCCCCTGTAAAAAAGATGCCCAAACAGTGGCAATAATCCCTAAAATTAACCCTAATAATAACCCGGCTAATAACTCCCGAAACACTACTTTATTAACTCCTAAGTCCCTAATCTCATCTGTGTTTAAGCCCCGAATTACCACTGTTGAAGATTGCGCCCCTACATTCCCCCCTGTCCCAATTAACAAAGGAATAAAAGCGGCTAAAATGGCGACCTGTTCTAATAAAGTTTCTTGGGTTTTAATAATCGTTCCTGTCACTGTATTGGTGAACAATAACACTAATAACCAAACGACTCGACGACGGGCAACTGTTAATAAATTGGTTTGAAAATAATTATCTTTATCCGATTGTACCCCACTTAAAGCATAGATATCTTCTGTGGCTTCTTCTTGCAAAATATCAATCATATCATCCACCGTTACCACCCCGACTAAACGCTGTTCGCGATCGACGACAGGAAGGGCTAATAAATCATAGCGTTGAATAAGACGTGCAACTTCTTCTTGATCCATATCGGTATTAACCCAAATCACATCACGGGTCATAATCTCGCTTAATACCGTATCTGGATCGGCTAAAACCAAATGTCGCAAGGAAATAACCCCTGTTAAGTGACGGGATATGTCGGTGACATAAAGATAGTAAAAGACTTCAGATGCTTTAGCTTGATGACGAATTTGGGTCAAAGTCTGAGTAACTGTTAAGTTTTCTTTGACAGAAATATATTCCGGGGTCATAATGCGCCCGGCTGTGTCCTCATCGTATCCTAGCAACAAATTGGTCGCCTGTCGTTCCTCTGGACTGAGTTGTTCGAGTAATCGACTCACAACGGTCGCTGGTAACTCATCAAACAATCTTACTCGATCATCAGGGGACATTTGATCAACAATTTCGCGAATTTCTTGCTGTTTAAATTTCTCAATTAAAGACTGTTGTACCGTTGCATCAATATATTCATAGACTTCAATCGCTTCAGATTTAGCCAAGAGACGAAAAGCGATCGCTTGCATTGATTCAGGTAATCCTTCGATGGCCTCGGCAATATCTACTGCTTGAACGGGAACAAGAAGGGATTTTGCTCCTTGCAGGTTATTTTGCTCCAAAAGTAGCTGTAATTGCGATCTGACTAGCTGCCGCAATTCACTACGAGAGGTAGATTGACTGGTTGTCAGATTCTCTGCTGTCAAGACCGATCATTCCTCCTTTAATCACAGCCTATCAATTCTATTACATTTTTTTAGAGGAGCAGCGTCTCATTCTAACATCTACATAAATCTCTACAGGAATTTAAGTAAACTAATGAGGGTGGGACGACCCCACCTCATCGTAATGTTTAAGCTGCGTATCCGCGCCAAACTCCAATTAAGATTCCCTGAATCTCTACTTGTTCAACACTTACTTTAATGGGATCATAAGCTGGGTTAGAGGGTTTAAGAATCACCGTTTCTCCATCTAGATAAAACCGTTTCAGGGTTGTTCCATGATTTGGGACTCTGGCCGCCACAATTTCTCCTTCTTTAACCTCTTCATCTGGGTTTTTTTCTCGCATAATGACAAAATCCCCTTCGGTGATGAGATCCTCAATCATGCTATCTCCCGTCACTCTTAGAGCAAAACAGTCAGATTGCTTCATAATCGGGGTTAAATCAAGCCGTTCCTCAATATCGCTAAAGGGTTCGACTAATCCTCCCGCCGCAATTGCACCATGTACGGGAACACCCACGGGAGAACGGTGTAAAATGCGAATGGTTCGCGCTTTCCCCTCCGCCCAGTTAATATATCCTTTAGAGCGTAATCGTTCTAAACGGCTTTGAATGGGGGCTGGCGATCGCAAATTCATCGCTTTCATCATCTGACGAATCGATGGTGCATACTGATTAGTATCGATATAATTAACTAACCAGTCATAGAGTTCTTGTTGGGCTTTGGTTAAACTTTCCATAAGATATACAGACAATAGATCATCTGTCTCATTTTTAGAACACAAATACTAAGACTAATATTAAATCATTAATACTAGGGAAAGGTCAATAAGTTTACAAAGATTTTCGTTTGTGGAGAATAAAAAATAAGGCATAATGGGCAGTGCGTCTGTTAGGGAGATAATCCCTGCAAAAAATATTACTGTAAATAATACAGCATCTCTTGTTTTGTCAAACCTATGGGAACTTATTACTGCGGAGAACTTAGTCCGTCTCAAATTGGAGAAATCGTTACCTTGTGTGGTTGGGTGGATCGTCAACGGGATCTCGGTGGCGTGATTTTTATTGATTTGCGCGATCGCTATGGTGTGGTGCAAATTGTTAGTGATCCCCAACAAACGCCTCAATCTTATCCCCTTGCTGATAAGCTTCGCAGTGAATATGTGATTAAAATTACGGGCAAAGTTAGTAAAAGACCCCTTGATTCTATTAATCCTAAAGTTTCTACGGGTGAAATCGAAATTTATGCTGATTCTATTGAATTGCTTAATGGGGTAAGTAAGCAGTTACCCTTTGTGATATCTAGTGAGGATGCAGGGTTAGTAAGGGAAGATATTCGTTTAAAGTACCGTTATCTTGACCTGAGACGGAATAAAATGATGGCTAACCTCACCCTACGTCATGAGGTTGTTAAAGCCATACGCCGCTTTTTAGAAGATGAACAGGGGTTTATGGAGGTGGAAACGCCGATTTTAACCCGTTCTACCCCAGAAGGCGCAAGGGATTATCTTGTTCCTTCCCGTGCCAATGCGGGACAATGGTATGCGCTTCCCCAGTCTCCCCAACTCTTTAAGCAATTGTTGATGGTGTCAGGGGTTGATCGCTACTATCAAATTGCACGGTGTTTCCGTGATGAAGATTTACGGGCTGATAGACAACCTGAATTTACTCAGTTGGATATGGAGATGAGTTTCCTGTCCTTAGAGGAAATTTTAGAGCTTAATGAAGCGTTAGTCTGTCATATCTTCAAATCAGTCAAAAATATTGAACTGACCCGTCCTTTCCCCCGTTTAACCTACGCAGAATCCATGGATCGCTATGGGGTGGATCGACCCGATACTCGCTTCGGCTTAGAATTGGTGACTGTGTCGGAGATTGTTAAAGATTGTGGCTTTAAGGTCTTCTCTGGTGCGGTTAAAAGTGGGGGTGTGGTCAAAGTGCTACCCATTCCCCAAGGAAATGACCTTATTTCCAATGTTCGCATTAAACCGGGGGGAGATTTATTCCGAGAAGCCACCGAAGCAGGGGCTAAGGGAATTGCTTATATTAGGGTGAAGGAAAATCTGGAATTAGATACTATTGGTGCGATTAAAGATAACTTGAATGAGGAGCAAAAAGAGCAATTGTTAAAGTTAACGGGGGCTAAAGCGGGCGATTTGCTTTTATTCGGTGCAGGAGACACGGACACGGTTAATAAATCCCTGTCAAGATTACGCTTAGTCTTGGGAGAAGAGTTAGGGTTAATTGATCCTCATCAGATTAATTTGCTGTGGATTACAGATTTTCCGATGTTTGAGTGGAATGCAGACGAGAAACGTCTAGAAGCGTTACACCATCCTTTTACAGCCCCTAATCCTGAAGATTTAGACGATTTAGCCACTGCCCGCGCCCTTGCTTACGATTTGGTATATAACGGGATTGAAATCGGGGGGGGAAGTCGGCGGATTTATCAAAAAGAGATTCAAGAGCAAGTGTTTGCTACCATTGGGCTATCAACGGAAGAAGCGAATAGTAAGTTTGGCTTTCTCCTCGAAGCATTTGAATATGGAACACCTCCCCACGGTGGAATTGCTTATGGACTCGATCGCTTAGTAATGTTACTCGCAGGGGAAGATTCAATACGAGATGTGATTGCTTTTCCTAAGACACAACAAGCGAGTTGTTTGTTAACTGATGCACCTTCTACGGTAGATAATCAGCAATTGAAAGAGTTACAGGTTAAATCGACTTATAAACCGAAATCAAATACTAAAACTTAGCCCCGCTACGCAGAAGGTAGGGGGCAGAAGGCAGGAGGTATAGTGCTACGCACAATTAAAAATGCAAAATTGCGAGTGCGTAATTCTGGGGTTTCCCCAGAATGTAAGACGCACTCAAGACAAAAAATTAAAAAGCAATCCCTGACTGCGTTTCAGAATTTTCAACTGTCAAACACGTTTTTGCGTAGGGCTATACAACCTAACACCTCAATTAATTGGATTCAGCTTGACTAATTACATCTCCATTACGCTGAGGATCACCTAAGAAAATCTCACTGGTTGGACTCTTTAAGTTTTCTTCGGGGGTTAGTTCCCAGTGATTCGCTAATTCTTGTAAAAAACGGTCTTGTTCTGCTCGAAATCGTAACAAACCACTCCCTGAATTAATCAGTGCAAACCAAACATCTCCTCGTTCTTCGGTGGGAATGACCCCTGCTAATGCGCTGACTTCGTTTAATGTCCCCGTTTTTACAGCAACACCTTGAGGAATCCCTCGCCATTGCATTGTTCCCTTCTTATCTCTTCCTGCTACGGGAAATAAATCCGCCACAGACATAGGATTATCTTTTAATTTTTCCTCTAAGGCCATTAACATCTGAGTAGCCCCATGGGGAGAAATGCGATTTTCTACCCCTAATCCTGATCCATTAATCAATTGTATTTCATCGGGGGAAACCTTGGCCGCTTCGGCTGCGGTACGAGCCACTACTTTCGCCCCACCAACCGCTTGTGCTAACTGTTCAGACATGACATTATTACTGTAAATGTTCATTTGTTTGAGAAGTTCTGCTAAAGTTAGGGATTGATGACGCAGACTTAATATTGCATCATCTGGTAGGGAAAAAGTTGATTTTACTGTTCCTTTAATCAAGACTTGAGGACGAGGGGTTTCGGGGGGTAAATTTTGATAAGCATCTTCAATTAAAGGAGTCCAACGGTTAGAATTAAGGGCAAGTTGTAATAATTCTGTAGATTTTTGGGGATCATCTTGGAAATTCATATCAAAGTTATTAACATAAATCAAATTCCCCTCAATTTCTTTGATTCCTAACCGATTTAAAGCATTACCCACTGCGATCGCTTCTTCCCAAACAAATAAGGGATCATCTCCCCCTTCAACGATTAAATCCCCTGAAACGACACCATTTTCTAAGGTTCCTGTTGTATAAAAGCGAGTCTCAAAACGATGCTCAGTTCCCCATTTTTGCAAAGCAGCAAGGGATGTGGCAATTTTAGTTAAGGAAGCGGCTGATAAAGGAATATTTGCTTCATTTGCTCCTAATTGCGCCCATTCACTCTGTACCCACACCCCTTGACGGGACGGATCAAACCCTAACTGGCTTAAACGGGTTAAATAGCGTTGTACAATTGCTTCTACGGTGGGATCGGGTTCAGTCGGAACATCAAATATCTTAGCGGTTTGCCAATCAGTCGGAGAAATAGGGGTCATATCTGGGGAATTTCCCGAAAATATACCAAGAAATCCAATTAAACCGATAAATAATCCGTTCATCATTGTTCACTCCTTAACTGTTCTTAAATGTTTCTTTGCTATATATTAACTGAGTTAAGTTTACTTTTAACTATCTACAGTATCAGTGTCACAACAAGAGGGGACGGGATCATATCCCCCCGGATGAAAAGGATGACAGCGTAAAATTCGTTTGATCGCCAGCCAACTCCCCTTAACTGCACCAAATCGATTCACAGCTTCTAGGGCATATTGAGAACAAGTAGGGGTAAATCGACAGCTAGGAGGAAATAAAGGCGATATAAAGATTCTATAGCCTTTAATTAGGTAAATAATCAAAATTTTCATATCTAACCAATCTTATTTCTTTCTTTCATTGTAAGAGATTATCTTACGGAAACAAAAAAGAAAATTAGGGATTCTAAAGCAATAAATTCGCTAAAATTGCGGAGTAACGTCTTAATTCGGAGTCTTAACTATGATGCTATTAGAGATTACTTCTTTACCCCTTGATGGATTAGTTCATGTTTCGTGGCACGACACCGTATATGCCTTGAGGGATCAATCTCTAGAAATAGGGACTATCTTAGGGCAAAAAATAGAAGATCCTCAAGTTTTGGAAAAAATGCAAGCTTCATGGCGAAAATTTATCGAAACAGGACAAGTCTGGGCATTAATTATTGGTTTTATTATTGGTTATATTTTTCGCAGTTTTACAGGATTTTAGTTTTAGCCTATTCAAGACAGATAGGGGAATTTACGCGAGTTAATTTCCCCTCCATCAAGTTAGCTGTTTTCTGGTTAGGCAGATAGATAGCATAAAGAAGCGGGAGTTTGTTGTTGTTTAGTTGTGAGAAAATCTGATTTTTCGAGATTAACCTCTTCCCAAAGCTCCTCTCCCCAAAGTTCGCTCATTCGATGAAGAAAATAGCTGTCTTCGCTGAAAAATGGAGAAACTGAATTATCTTGATCGTGATTGTAAATGGCGTTGAGTTGACTGTTCCTCATAATTAAATTTCCTATCTATATGTAAGTGATTCTATGATCACTATAGGGAAATTTACGCTCCCCTATCATCCGTGAAACTACGGGATTTAACGTTAATTTTTCTTAAAATCTCCTAAATAATCCTACGGTTTCTCCGAGAAAATACTTAAGTGTGAATCACATTGGCATCGGGATTAATGAGTTGTAAGAGTTTTTGCTTAATTTGACGATCAAACACTTCCCATTTTAATTTTGTATAATCACTGTTATCGTTCGATCCACCGAGAAATCCGATAGGAATTTCAAAACCGCCAGCCATATCTCTTCCTCCTCCAAAAAAACGCCCATTTATGTCATGTCCCAACGCTTCTTTAAGGAATTCATCGGGATCAAGGGTTAATTTATTAGTTCTTAACGAACCGATTACCACTTCAATTTCATTACCTTCATCATGGACAATGCCATAAACAACTGCTGTATGTATATTTTCTTCCGTAACTAAAAAATCGGCTGCTTGAGGGATAGCGTCTCGGTCATCATAACGAAGATAACCGACCCCAGCAAGGGAAAAACTATTTTGAATGAGGCGATTTTGTAGCGATCGCTCGATCACATCCATCACTCGACGGGATCGGGCAGATTGCAGTACTGCATTTAGCAACTGTGAGTCATACAAGCGACTGAGATAGGCGGCTGCCATTAATTCAGGTTCTTGCGCCTGAAGTAATCCATTTGTATCGGATCTCAAGCCGTGCATCAAAGCAGTGGCACATTTAACATGGGTATTATTACTATTAGACAATTCTATCAGGCCAGCTTGTAAGTATTGGGTTAATATAGTAGCCGTTGCTCGAATATGAGGCCGTAAATCGATAAATTCTGCTTCAATCTCCTTTTGTTTAGCATGATGATCGATCACTGCAATGAGGGGAATTTCAGCCTGACGTACCCACTCTGTTAATTGACTGGTATTTCCTTGGTTATCAATGAGGATAAATCCTTGATAAATTGATAAATCTCTATCTTTTAGGGTATTTACTCCCCATCTTTTGGCGGGAAGATTGGTTAACTTAACAAGGGCAATATTTTCTTGATGAGATAATGTGCCAGAGTAAACAATATCACATTTTATTTGGTAGCGATCGGCAATCAGTCGATAAGCCCAAGCACTAGACAGCGCATCAGGATCGGGAAAATCTTGGATGACAATGATATGATGTTCGTCTTGATGGTTTTCGAGGGTGTTTTTAAGCTGTTGAACAATTTGGTGAATTTGAGCGTCAGATGGAGAAAGCGGGTTAATTGGGATATCTATGGCTGTTCCATTACCATTCGCTCCATGTGGAATCACATCTAGCTGAATGTTACTGTTTTTTACTGGATCTTTGGACATACTGACCACTTAGATTGAGATAAGGGGGAGAACATAGCATTTAGCCCATCTCATTTTGACTTACTCACACTGATTTTGCAACGGATAAGCTAAGGTCTTCATACACCTAGCAATTTAGATGATGAACAGCTTATTGTAGGGTAGGCAGAGCCTACCACTAATTATTTCTTATAATCGCCATAGCCTCGGCTGACTTTATTCTTATTCTTCATCGTAATAATCTTGATACTGAGCAGCTAGTTCTTTTTCTATATCAAGGACTTCCTGTAAATTAAGTTCTCTGATTTCATAAAAAGGGTGTTTTAATAAAGCATTCAATTCAATGTATGGAGTCACTTTTGAACTATGAATGGTTAAGTTTTTTTGGTTAGAATCATACTTAATCGATTTATTGGTATTAATCAACTGCTCTAATAATAAAGGCGTTTCACTAAGTTCGTTCAATTCACCTTGAATTTTCTGCTTTTGCCAATCATAAGTTAAATACTCTAAACTTCCTAATAATTCATCTTGAGAAGGATAATAAACCAAACTAGAAGAATATTCATCGCTCTCTATATAATATTGATTTGCTTGTGGTAACCACAAAGCATAAAATTTCGGTTCATCTTCAAAAATAAGCAATTGATAGCTGTGGATATTTGCCATTTCTACCAAGGTAAAAACATCTTCGTCTGATAAAGCAGAAGGTAAATCAACTCTATCATAGAGATCAAAGGGTTCACCTGTTTTTTCAAAAATAAAGTCAGTTATTTTTTTAACAAATTCTTCAGAGCCGTCAAAAATACTCTCAAATTCGTCTAGGTAATTCATGGAACGAGCCGCTTTAACTTCAAGTTGTCGATAGTTTTTTTGGGCTTCTTCTAAGTTGGTAAATGTACTGTGAATATTACTACCACAAACATAAAAATATTCGTCGTTGTAGCCAAATTGATAGTTTTTAATCACATAAGTTGGATGAGTCATAGGTCTAGATAGTGTTAGGTAGAAAGCAACAGAATTAAATCATTTGTACTTATAGTATATCATTGATTTATTGCCTTGAGAACTTTAATTTTTCAAGCTGTTTAGCACTCGGCGGATAAGCAGACCCATTATCCATCCAATGCTCAAATTTCATTATATTAAAAAAGTCAGCAGGCGCAAGACTAAAATTGGTAATCACAGGGGTTTTATGGGTTATTTTAGGGATGATTGTATTGATAAACCAGCTATTATGGGTAAATAATAAAGATTTGAGTTGTCCTGTCACTGCTAAAGGAGATAACATAATTTCAGAAAGACGGGGATCTTGTACATAATCACGATGAAATTGCTCGATTTTTTGAGATAACTTGGTTATTTCTATGTTATCTAAAGCCACGACAAAATCATTTAAAGTAGGGATAAATTGATGATGATAATCTACTAATAAATGGTCTCGTTCGCACATATCCTTAATATCAATTTCTTTACCCTCACTATTAATTAAAGTATGCCCAAAAATAGGAATAACCACCGTTTTCACTCCCCATAGGGTATGTAAAATGCGATGACGACTATCACTGCAAAGAATTTTCGTGCTATCAATAAAATCATGAATTGGATAGTAATCTTCTAGTTGTCCACCCCAAGATTTTTGCGAAATGCGACAGTGCATGATACTGTTCATAACTGTTCTCAGATTAAAATTAGAAAGTTTAGCAAAAAAAGCGATCGCAAGTTGAGACAATAAGATTTAAAATATTAACTATCAACTCTTAACTAATTCCTATTATGGCATCCTCTTCTCCTCTAAATTTATTAATTAGCAACGATGATGGTATTTCTTCTCTTGGGGTACGAACCCTTGCGAATACTTTAACTGAAGCTGGCCATCATGTTACCGTTGTCTGTCCTGATGGGGAACGTTCTGCGACGGGTCATGGATTAACCCTTCATCATCCCATTCGAGGTGAACCTGTGGCGGATATCTTTCATCCCAAGGTTACTGCATGGTCTTGTTCAGGAACACCTGCCGATAGTGTGAAATTTGCCCTTCATTCGGTCTTAAAAGGCCAACGTCCCCATTTTATCATCGCAGGGATTAATCATGGCTCAAATTTAGGCACAGATATTCTTTATTCGGGAACCGTATCCGCAGCAATGGAGGGAATGATAGAAGGAATTCCCAGTATGGCAATTAGTTTAGCGAGTTTCACCGCCAGAAATTTTCAACCGGCTGCTAATTTTGCCCGTTCTTTTCTACAAAAATGGCAAAAGAAACCGTTTCCCCATTCCACTTTATTTAATGTTAATGTCCCCCCTGTTGCTGAGTCAGAAATTGCAGGGGTTCTTCTGACACGACAAGGGTTACGTCGCTATGAAGAAAGTTTTGAACAACGCTTAGATCCACGGGGAAAAAGTTACTATTGGTTAGCAGGGGAAGTTGTTAAGGATTTAGAACAACCTGAACATAGTAGTTTATCTTCGGATATTCCAACAGATGTACAAGGAATTCAACAGAATTGTATTACCATTACCCCCCTGCATTACAATTTAACAGATGTGGCTAGTTTTCAATTACTTTCCCAACCTGATTGGTCATTTTATAGCAATTCTCATAATGATGAGGGACAAAATTAGGTAGTGTTTAATAGGTAGTTTTGATAAATAGTTATCACTACTTATCAATGAATTACATATAACAGAAGGATTGGCTCAAATCATCATTCAAGTGTACAATCTCAATTAACTGTACTCAAAGTCACTATTATTTTTATGGACTCTAATCATTCAATCTCCCCCCTCAACCCGACCTTAAACCACATCACCCAACAACAAGAAAAGTTACTCAATTGTCAAGAAGGGGTATTAAAAGTTGTCGAACAAATGGGACAACAACAAGAAAAGCTCATTCATACCCAAGGATTATCCATCCAAAATCAGGCAGATTTAGCCCACAGTATGCGCCAGATGATGGAATCTCAAGCTCAATTAACCCAAGTGATTAAAATGATGGGCGAACAAATTGCCTCAAATCGGGCAGCCATTGATCGCATCGAGTGTGTGATGGACTATTTAATGAGACAGGATGGGGAACGGACTACCCCTGATGCTTAACACCTAGTTGAGATTGAGTGCCAGATTTAAGGTAACAAAATCGATACATTCAAACCTATTTCTCCAAAAAAACGTTACAATAGCGAAACCCTTGTACTGAACAACTCTGTCAATAGCATATTAGAAAGATTAATGGCTACTATTACCAATAACCCTGATAAAGAAAAGGCACTCAACCTCGTACTAACCCAAATTGAGCGTAACTTCGGCAAAGGCTCAATTATGCGATTGGGAGATGCAGCACAAATGCGGGTGGAAACCATTCCCAGTGGTGCTTTAACCCTTGATTTAGCCTTGGGAGGCGGACTACCCAAAGGCCGGGTGATTGAAATTTACGGCCCTGAAAGTTCAGGGAAAACAACCCTCGCCCTTCATGCGATCGCAGAAGTACAAAAAGCAGGAGGAGTCGCCGCCTTTGTTGATGCTGAACACGCTTTAGATCCTTTATACTCTGAAGCCTTGGGAGTCGATATTGAAAATCTATTAGTAGCGCAACCAGATACAGGAGAATCTGCCCTAGAAATTGTGGATCAGTTGGTGCGATCAGCAGCCGTTGATATAGTAGTCGTGGATTCTGTCGCTGCTTTGACCCCCAGAGCCGAAATTGAGGGAGAAATGGGGGATACCCAAGTAGGGTTACAGGCACGGCTAATGAGTAAAGCGTTGCGGAAAATTGCGGGAAATATTGGTAAATCTGGCTGTGTCGTCATCTTTTTAAACCAATTACGTCAAAAAATTGGTATTAGTTATGGGAGTCCAGAAGTCACCACTGGAGGAACTGCTTTAAAATTCTATTCCTCAGTGCGATTAGATATTCGTCGTATTCAAACCTTGAAAAAGGGAAGCGAAGGAGAATATGGGATTCGCGCTAAGGTGAAGGTTGCTAAAAACAAGGTTGCGCCGCCTTTCCGCATTGCCGAATTTGACATTATTTTTGGTCAAGGGATCTCTAATATGGGATGCTTAGTGGATTTAGCAGAGAAAACGAGCGTCGTTAACCGTAAAGGGGCATGGTATAGCTATGATGGAGAAAACATTTCTCAAGGACGGGATAATGCGGTTAAGTACCTTCAAGAAAACCCGAAGATAGCAGAGACTATTGAACAACAAGTTCGAGAAAAATTAGAATTAGGTTCATTAGATTTTGCGGTTTCTACCGAACCTTCTTCTGATGCGGAAGCAGAAGACTAAAACATATTCTCAAGAAAACATACTTTCAGGGACGTTGATACAACGTCCCTATATTTGTTCAAAGAAAAGATTTTGTTAACTGTTCACTGAGATGACCATTGCAATATTATCTTAAAATGTGAGATAATAAGCGGTTGCGTGTAAATTTGAAAAGATGTTGCTTTTACTAAAATTATGGCCAGCAAGAAAGGTGTCCGTATCATTATCACTCTAGAATGCACAGAGTGTCGAACCAATAACAGTAAGCGATCAAATGGGGTGTCTCGCTATACCACCATGAAAAATCGTCGTAACACAACTGGTAGAATGGAACTGAAAAAGTTCTGTACTCACTGTAACAAGCATACTATCCATAAAGAAATCAAATAACTCATCGATTCACTCATTTAAAGGAAATTATCATGGCTTACTATCGCAAGCGTCTTTCTCCCATCTCTCCCAATCAACCGATTGATTATAAAGACACCGATCTCCTACGCAAGTTTATCACCGAACGAGGTAAAATACTGCCCCGTCGCATTACTGGCTTAACCGCTAAACAACAGCGTAACTTAACGAGAGCCGTTAAACAGGCGAGAGCGATCGCTTTATTGCCATTCGTTAACGAAGAAGCCTAATCAGCAGCGCAAATTATAATCTATTTGTAGGGGCGCAAGGCTTGCGCCCATATCTTTTTACATTATTACGCCGAAATTGACCGATTTTAGCCAGCTATTAGGACAACCTCAAGCGATCGCTTTACTGACACAAGCCATCCAACAAAGACGTATTGCACCGGCTTATTTATTTGTTGGGGTGAATGGTATCGGTAAAGGGTTAGCGGCTAGGGAATTTGCGAAATTACTGTTATCCCTTGGACTAGCCCCAGATAAACAAGCGATCGCAGCCCAAAAAGCCTTAGATGGGAATCATCCTGATTTACTGTGGGTTGAACCCACCTATCAGCATCAAGGACAGCTTTTAACGGCAAAGGAGGCGACTGAGAAAGGATTAACCCGTAAAACGCCGCCTCAAGTTCGTCTTGAACAAGTACGCCAAATTAGTCAGTTTTTAAGCCGTCCTCCCCTTGAAGCTGGCCGTTCTGTAGTGGTAATGGAAGCATCCCAGACGATGAATGAGTCAGCAGCCAATGGATTGCTGAAAACCCTTGAAGAACCGGGGAAAGCGACTTTAATCTTACTTTCTCCCAGTGGGGATCTGTTGCTACCGACGCTTATTTCTCGTTGTCAACGCATTCCCTTTTATCGTCTTTCCCTTGAGGAAATGAGCCAAATTTTGCAGCAACAAGGTTATTCCGAGATTCTTGATCGACCAGAGATTTTAGCGATCGCTCAAGGCTCACCGGGAGAAGCGATTCGTGCGTTTGCTAAATGGCAACAATTACCCGATACCCTACGAGAAGCGTTACAAAAGCCGATTTCCCAACCTTTAACGGCTTTTAGTTTAGGAAAAACCATTGCTCAAACCTTAGACTCGGAGGCTCAACTGTGGTTAATTGATTATTTACAACAGTTTTATTGGCAAAAGCAACCAACAAGGGATAATTTAGCTACATTAGAGGCATTGGAAAAGGCACGTAAGTCTTTGTTAAGCTATGTTCAACCTCGTTTAGTTTGGGAATGCACTTTATTACAGTTAACAGTTAACAGTTAACAGTTATCGGTTCTCTTGATATATGGTTGAAGAGTGTATCATAATATACAAACACCCTGCGATGGGTTACGGCACAGATTAAAAGTTATAAAAACCACTTCCGACTTCCGACTTCGTACTTCCGACTTCGTTAATTATGTTACTAACAATCGCTCAATTAGGTGAACCAATTCTTAGAGACGTTGCAAAATCCATTGATAATATTCAAGAAGATGAATTACAAACCTTAATTGATCACCTATTGTTAACTTGTCATCAGTCTGAAGGTGTGGGAATTGCAGCCCCTCAAGTGTCTCACTCTCTTCGTCTATTTATTATTGCTTCTCGTCCTAATTCTCGTTATCCTAATGCGCCATTAATGTCTCCGACTGCGATGATTAACCCTAAAATAATCGCACATAACCAAGAAAAGGTAAAAGGTTGGGAGGGATGTTTAAGTGTTCCCAATCAACGAGGCTTAGTTCCCCGTTATACTGAAATAACTGTGGAATATTGCGATCGCTATGGACAGCCACAGCAACAGATTTTAACCGATTTTGTGGCGCGGATTTTTCAGCATGAACTGGATCATCTGAATGGTTTAGTCTTTCTAGATCGTTTGGAAAGTGAAGATGATTTATATACTGAAGCGGAATATCAGAAGCAACAAGACTTAGGGCAGTTGCGAACTTAACCACTACATTTATTATGAATTAAACCTAATTATAAAAGAGAGAATTGGATAAGGGTAGCTATCAATCGAAATGTCTCCATTATATAATTAATTGCCTCATTTCTAGTCTGAGATTTTAATTTATGGGAAGAGGAATTAAATACGCTATATAAGTCTTTAACTTTTTTAACCAATTGAGCATATTGCTTTGTATAGTCTTGAACTTGACTTTCTTCACCATCTTGCGCTTGATTTTTTTGGCGTAACTTTAAGTCAATAGAACAAAAAATACGATTTTTTGTTCTATCTTTACCCAGTTTACTATTACCTTTATCATCTTTATCGTAAATTGCCTCTTTCTCTGTTCCCGCTAGCACAGTGTATGGCTGATCATAAGGTAGTATTTGTTCGGTGATTAAATATTTTTTGGCTAGATCGTCCATAAAAGTACGGCATTTATTTAGATATACTTCAGGATCAAAAGGGAAGTTTGGATTAGTAGCTGCTATCATCTCTTTCATAGTCTCTATCAAGTCTTGTAATTCTTTTAATTCTTTTTCCTTTTTTAAATTGTTTTTTGTTTCCCTTAACCAATTTTGTACAATTAATAATTGAATCATCAACTTAACTTGTTTAAGGCAATCTTCATATATGAGTACGTTATTCAAGGTATATAAGAACCTAGGATTAGTAGGATTATATTTTTCTCTTTTAAGAATGGGTTCACTACATTCTTCAAATATCTTTTGACATAGCTCAATGCTATCTATCATTTCACTTAATTTTTGGTTTAATGTAGTAGAAATAGACGAATTCTTCTGTAACCAATCACTCAAATTTAATTCTAATCCATTTGATTGTCTTGCCTGAAAATTGTTATTTGCCTCTTCACCTTGACGATCATTCGATTGTTGTTGTAACATCGTGTCATAATTGCTTTGTATTTTTTCTGCCACTGCTTCAGAAACTTTTAAATTGTTAATGATCTGAGTACTATCGTAGGGGAAATAAAAGTGATACGCTTTTTGCAAATTTTCTATGTCTAGAATAAGGCTTTGTATAGTTTCTGTAAACACTTGATGATGGTTAAAAAAACCGTAATATACCATACAATCATTTTCAAGTTGCTTAATATCTTTTTCACCAAAGTCTTCAGGTTTTTTAGGATATTTTTCTTCAATCTGTTGTTTGAGTATTTTTTGGGCTTTTTCGGGATTATGATTTCCATAAAATAAGATTTTAGCATACAGATTATTGAGGGGTCTATCTTTTTTAGGAAATGGCTCTATTAGTTTTCTGGCTAGATCATACTCTCGAGTAAAGAACAAAAAATTGCCGTAAGTCGTTATAATTATTAGGCCATCGGGATGACAATCAATAGCCTTTTGTCCAATTTGGTAAATGTCCTGTCTAGAAATTGGACAATCTCTTCTGATTCTCTTAAAAAGCTTAAAAAGCTCAATGCAGCAATTTAAAAAATTATGGATATGATTTTTATCCTCAAATTCGCCAACAAATTGTTGATCGAATCCTAAATCATAAACTAATCTATATTCATTATAAGCCTTCTGCCACAGGTTGATTGTACGTTGGTTGTTCCTATCTCCATTTTTATTTTCACGAGCTTCTTGATAGCATTTGTTTGCTGAATCGAGAAATTTACCCGGTATTTCTGCAACCAGCGTTCTTAGCTTATAATTATTATTACATTTTTCGTAATGATAATAGGCCGAACGATAGTATCTGTAGCTGTTTTCTGACATTTTTTGTCCTTGCTGCACAAAAATATCCCCTAATTGTTCGTGCATTCTTAATTTATCATCCTCTGCAATGTTAAATTCAACGGCTTCTTTGATTAATTGAGGCACACTATATCTTAATTGAGACACACTATATCCAGCCTGCTCAGGACTGATTAAAAATTTGCTTTGTAAGGCTTTAAAAATATCAGAATAGTGATAATCTTTGATTTCACAATCAATTGCTAATACTAAGGCTTGTACAACATCTAGATCAAATTGGGCATGAAGAAGTACCAAGTACTCCAGAATATTTTTAAGTATCTTATCACTTTCTTGTTCTAGATTAAAACAAATTACCTCTAAAATATAACGAACTTTTTCTTGTTTATCAAAATATTTTCGCTTTAGGTTTTTATCCTGAAGAATTTGATCTAATCCAAATTTGACCATTGGCTCAATACATATTTCAGCAATCTCTGGATGCCCTTGAAAAAGTTTATTCAAATTGGTATTCCCCAGTTCTTTAAGACCTTGAGCCACAGTAGCATACCTTAAGTCATTGTCACTATAATTATTACAATGATTGATCATAATTGCTCTAATAGCTGGTGCTTCCATTTCCTCAAGTTTGATTATTTCAGTCAGTTTTTCAAATGCTACTCTAATGTCACGTTGATTGTCAGCTTTAAATGAAAATTCAACCTTAGAAACAAAGTAAATACGATTTTTATAATTAGAATAGGTAGGGCGATTCAATAAAATATATAGTAAATGATAAATATCTGAACACTTAAACTTATCTGATAATTCATCATAAATAGAATCAATATTATAAAAGACAATTGCCTGTGGACAACTATCAAAGGCTGTAAATAAATCACTTAAAAGCTCGTTATGGTGTCTTTTAACGTGTTGATACTTTTTATCCAACTTTAGTTGAGTAAGGTTACTTTTTAAGTGTTGACAGTCAAGTCCATCACACAAATCTCTTAAGATGTCTTTAGATGTACATTCAGTGTACAACTCAATTTTATGAATCTCTTGTTGATCAAGCTTTGCATATTCCCTTAGCATTTCAGAAACAAATGTTTCTTTGCCAATCCCTGCTATTCCTAAGATACGACAAGCCCTTTTCTGAGGATTATCTAAAAAATCTTTATATTTTGTTGTTTCTATGGTTCGATTAACAAAGTCCATGTACTGAGACGAGTATTGTGCATTTAGTTGAATTCTCCTAATTATATGGTAGGTAAGGAAGATGTACCAAAAATTAAGTTAACAAAACTATACGTTTTGGTTAACATAGAGTAAATTAACTTAAGCTGTTTTTACCTCTATGTTCCTCAGTACCCAAAAGAATTCCCCTTTACTGTATCCCCTTGTCTTGATTTCTCCTTTTTTTCTGTGGGGAACTTCGATGGTTGCCATGAAAGGGGTAATGGACTCCACCAGTCCTCTTTTTGTCGCCAATATGCGCCTCATTCCTGCTGGAATTTTAGTGTTAATCGTTGCTGCTTTCTGGAAACTTCCTCAACCGAAAACGGTTAAAGCATGGTTATGGATAGGGTTATTTGCACTGTTGGATGGAACAATGTTTCAGGGGTTTTTAGCGGAAGGGTTACAACGGACAGATGCAGGGTTAGGATCAGTTATCATTGACTCTCAGCCCTTAGCGGTTGCTTTGATGTCTAGTTGGTTATTTGGCGAAATTATTGGGTTATGGGGATGGTTAGGCTTAATAATTGGAATTATAGGCATAAGTTGCATTGGACTACCCCAAGAATGGTTATTACACGCTTTTGATAGTTCTACAGAGATGACAAGATGGGGATGGAATACTCTTTGGGAAAGTGGAGAATGGTGGATGTTACTCGCTTCTTTATCGATGGCTACAGGAACGGTTGTCATTCGTTATGTCAGTCGTCATGCTAACCCAGTGGTTGCGACGGGATGGCACATGGTTTTAGGGGGAATTCCTATTGTTATTTTGTCTTTTTTCACCGAATCTCAACAGTGGCAAGACTTAAATGCTTACGGCTGGCTATCTCTCAGTTATGCTGCTGTTTTCGGTAGTGCGATCGCCTATGGACTGTTCTTTTATATCGCTTCTCAGGGAAATTTGACCAGTTTTACCGCTTTAACTTTCTTAACCCCCGTTTTTGCCCTTACGTTTGGCAATTTATTCCTCTCTGAAGTGTTGTCTCCTTTACAATGGTTTGGAGTCGGCTTAACGTTAGTCAGTATTTATCTGATTAATCAACGGGCAAATATGCAGCAAAACCTGCAAAGGCTACAATTATTGCCTCAATTGCTCAAAAAACCTTTAGTGAGTGACTAATTTTTCCTATCCTTGTCAGTCACTTCGCTCCCATTCAAAATTATGAATTCAAAAGGCGAAAAGTTGTCGGAGCGGGGCTTAAATCCCCGTTACAAAAAACAACTTCTGACCTCCGACTTCACACTTCCGACTTCTTTATTGCCCACCCTACAAATTACTACAAACTACAAACTCAAGCTTGGCTATATTAATCAAAATAGAACAATGTAACTAATTTACGTTGTTCCTCTGCTTCTTCACAGGTTTGTAATAAGGTGTGACTATTATGGAAGGCAAAACAGATTAAATGTTGGCAACGGGAAATAATCTCGCGGTTACAGATTGCACTGGCTTCTCCGAGGGGTAAATGGTCATTTTCGGGATTTTCCACCAAATGAATGACCTGTTGTAGTTGTTCTTGGGATTCTCGCGGTTGCCGATCTAAACTTTGGGGTAAAATCACGGTTAAAAGATTGGGATCACCTCGCATTGCCCCTTTTATCGCTGCGGCATTTGTTCCCCCTGCTCCTGATGTCATTAGGCGATTCCCCGCCAATACTAGGGCATAACTCATCATTTCTATCAATTGCTGATGAGTAATGGGAACATGACGAGATCCTAGTAAGGCGATGCGTTTAGAACCCGTTTGCTGAATTGCAGCTAGTTCTTGCGCTAAGGTATCTAAATTGGAAATATCAATGGTTTGACTCAAAGATTCTCTCGATGACTAAATTTCATAAATGACCGTCTGCTATTGTAACAAATTGCGTTCGGTGATGGGAGATTATTTCCCAAAAAAGTTGACGGAATCTATAAAAACTCCCTACTTACATGAAGCAGGGAGTCTTAGCAGTTATGGCTACTTACTGGCAATTAATGGAGAGAATAAAAGCGGGACAAGCTTACATTAAGCCTAATTGGGATAGAATACCTTGTCCAGTTAAATATTCGGTTGCAATACCGATTATGAATCCTAACATTGCAAGACGACCGTTCCAGTTTTCTGCAAAGGAAGTAAAGCCAAATTTGTTTTCGTTGGTTTCCATGGGATTGAACTCCTTTATTACAATGAGTGCGTTTAAGTCAATGACTTTACAATAAATGTAACAAAGATTTTCAAAAAAAGCAATATTTCTTTACAATTGGGTGTCGGGTTTCGGGTTTCAGGTTTCAGGTTTCAGGTTTCGGGTGTCGGGTTTCGGGTGTCGGGTTTTGGGTTTTGGGTTTTGGGTTTCGGGTGTCGGGTTTTGGGTTTTGGGTTTTGGGTTTTGGGTTTCGGGTGTCGGGTTTTGGGTTTTGGGTTTCAGGTTTCGGGTTTCGGGTTTCGGGTTTCGGGTTTTGGGTTTCGGGTGTCGGGTTTCGGGTGTCGGGTGTCGGGTTTCGGGTGTCGGGTGTCGGGTGTCGGGTTTCGGGTTTCGGGTTTTGGGTTTCAGGTTTCGGGTTTCGGGTTTCGGGTTTCGGGTTTCGGGTTTCGGGTTTAAACCTCTATAGCAGAGAAAGGGTTAGTTAGGACAATAAGAACCCAGTAAGAGTCCTTGTTTTAACCATAAGGTTTCCGACTGTTAACTGCTAACTATTCACTGCTATAAGCTAAGACGCATTTAAACTGGGTCTTTGATATTTTAGTACAAATCCTCAAACTCTCTCCCTACTCCCCTCTCCCTACTCCCTTGCCGTCTTCACATACCAATGTGCGATGCTGAACAGCTTAGAACCTCAATTACTTAACTAAAGCAATTTGAGGAGGGTCTAATTCTTTGAATAAGGGGGAACTGAGGTAGCGTTCGCCAAAACTGGGCTGAATCATCACAATTAATTTGCCTTCGTTTTCAGGACGCTTCGCTACTTTAATGGCGGCAGCGAGGGCAGCCCCGGAGGAAATGCCGGATAATAAGCCTTCTTCGCGGGCTAAACGACGACCATAGAACATGGATTCGTCATCGCTAACGGTAACGACTTCATCGATTAAATCAGTATTTAAAACATCAGGGACGAATCCTGCCCCAATTCCCTGAATTTTGTGGGGACCGGGTTTTCCACCCGATAAAACGGGACTATTTTCAGGTTCAACGGCAATAACTTTAATGTTAGGGTTGTGGGCTTTTAAGGTTTCTCCAGTTCCTGTAATTGTTCCTCCGGTTCCCACACCAGAGATTAAGATGTCTATTTTTCCGTCTGTATCTTCTAATATTTCGGCGGCCGTGGTTTGACGGTGAATTTCTGGGTTGGCAGGGTTGCGAAACTGCTGCAACATATAAGCATTGGGGACTTGTTGGGTAATTTCTTCTGCCCGTTGAATCGCCCCTTTCATGCCATTGGGGCCGGGGGTGAGTTCTAATTGCGCCCCAAACGCCCGTAACATTGCCCGTCTTTCCATACTCATCGTTTCTGGCATGGTTAGGACTAATTGATAGCCTTTTGCGGCGGCGGCCATGGCAAGGGCAATTCCTGTATTTCCAGAGGTCGGTTCAACTAAAACGGTTTTATCGGGGGCTATCAATCCTTCTTTTTCAGCCGTATTAATCATATTTACGCCAATACGGTCTTTAACGGAGGCAGCAGGGTTCATTCCTTCCAGTTTAACCACGATTTGTCCCACACAACTTTCTGATTGGGGAATGCGATTGAGTTGAACGAGGGGAGTGTGACCGATGAGTTCAGTAATATCTTGAGCAATTTTCATGGTTTGATTATCCATTGTAGGCAAGGTTTATTCTCTCCGTCTTAGCACAGTTTACAAGGAAGGCTCGTTTTTTTTGGTTTCTCTTTACGGTTGTTATGATAAGTCTTCTGGTAGTATGTGATTTCAGTAATCAGTTCCCAGTGATCGGTGATCAGCCCCTCGCACTGTGTTGTAAGTTATCTAGTGTGTCTTGTACTAAATTTTCAAAGTTAAGATAGAACTGATTTAAAATGCTAGGTAAATCTTGACGAGGAATAATTCCTTTAAAGCCGGTTATTACTAATTTATTGCATTGGGTTTCGGGATCTGATTCTTGTGCAATTTCTTCTAATTTTCGCTGGAAGTATTCGTATTCTTGGGAGTTAAGATACGGTTGGGTAAAGTATTGTCTTTTTAAAAAGTTCATTCCCTCTTGGCGATTTGATGGATTAAGGTTATTTAATGCTTTTTCGAGATTGTCCCAGAAAACGCCTGTCTTAACTCTTTGAGTTTTGTTTAAATGGTCTGAGAAAAAATCATTAAAAACATTGAGAGGAATAATAATATTAATAGGGGTGATTCCTGCGCTTTCTGTCGCATTTGATAGTCCTTGAAAAAAGATTCCATAGACGATAACTTCTATGATTAATGGAAGACACTGTCCATAAGGTACTAATAACGCAGTTTACACCGCTTTTGAGAAATGCGCTGACTAACCCGACATATTCGCTTTCAATAAGTTGGTTTCCGCTTAAGGCGGTTTCGCAAGCGGCAAGGGTTATTAATTGGTAGGATGTAAAGTTAAGATGGCTGATTTCATAAGCGGTGAGTGGGGTATGATTGGCGAAGCTTAAAGCTGATCTTTCGGGATGAGTAAAATTATAATAACCGTGGCCGGTATAATGAACATGAGTAGGGTTAGGAATAGCATTTTTAAAGTCCTCAATCGTGGTAATAGATGGGGTAATGTTGGGGAAATAGGTGTTAACAATGGTTGATTCTATTTCGGCGAAGGGTAAGTCGTTAACGGGGTTTTCGATACTTAATAATCGCCATTCTAATTGTACATCATGCACACCATCCTTTAGGGGCGCAAGGTTTGCGCCCTTTACTGAGTTATCTTTAAGATTAATGGCAATTTGCAAACTGGGTGTATAAGAAATTGTCCAATCTTTAGCGGTGAATAGGGAATGTAAGGGGAAACGGTGTAAGTCTCGATGGGGGACAAAGATTAATTCTTTGACATCTGTTAAGTCGGTTTCTAGGGTGGGAATATCAAGGAGTTGTTTTAAGGTTTGTAAGCGATCGCTTATATTGGTTCGCCATGAATGGTCTTTTTTATTATCACCGCTTTGTGTCTTTTTGCTGCGATATTCTTGATAGTCGGTATCCCATTGTTCAATCCAGTCTTGGAGGTTTGATCCCCCCTCTTCTTCATTAAGAATAGGATTTGATCCCCCCAAACCCCCCTTTTTAAGGGGGGCTTTTTCTGTGGTTGATTCTTCTCCTCGTTTATTTAAGGGATGATTAGGTTGATGGATGAGGTTATAAACAGGAGACTGGGAAACGGTATAGGGGGAATCAATGCGAGGGTATGATGAGGGATTTTGTAAGAATTGAATTAATTTTAATCGTCTCTTAATCTCTTCTTGGGAAGGGGGGAAACTGTGTTGTGATCTCCCCTTACTCACCCCTTGATAAGAGGGTAAACCTGTTGCATACTCTCCCCTTTTTAAGGGAGGTTGGGAGGGATTAGGATCAAATTGAGAAACAGGAGAAACAATGGAAGACTCCCCCCTTTTTAAGGGGGGTTGGGGGGGATCAAAATACTCAACTAACTGTCTGGTTGCGTTGGTTAACTCCATAAAAAATAACTCAACAAAGCGACTTTGTTTGTCTAATCTTTCTCTTTCACGGGTGATTGCTTGACTCGCTGCAATCCCTCGGTTATTCCATGCTTGATGTACATCAGGTTTAATTTCAATGGCTTTGTCGAAGGATAAGATGGCTTCTTCATTTCTTCCTAAATTATTTAACGCAATCCCTCGGTTTACCATGCTTCATCTTTATGTGGTTTAAATTCAATGGCTTTGTCGTAGGATAAGATGGCTTCTTCTATTCTTCCTAAATTAAATAACGCATTCCCTCGGTTATTCCATGCTTCATGATAATCTGGTTTAAATTCAATGGCTTTGTCGTAGGATAAGATGGCTTCTTCATTTCTTCCTAAATTCTCTAACGCAATCCCTCGGTTATGCCATGCGTCATGATAATCTGGTTTAAATTCAATGGCTTTGTCGTAGGATAAGATGGCTTCTTCATTTCTTCCTAAATTCTCTAACGCAATCCCTCGGTTATTCCATGCTTCATGATAATCTGGTTTAAATTCAATGGCTTTGTCGTAGGATAAGATGGCTTCTTCTTTTCTTCCTAAATTCTCTAACGCAATCCCTCGGTTATTCCATGCTTCATGATAATCTGGTTTAAATTCAATGGCTTTGTCGAAGGATAAGATGGCTTCTTCTTTTCTTCCTAAATTCGCTAACGTACTCCCTCGGTTATACCATGCTTGATGTAAATCTGGTTTAAATTCAATGGCTTTGTCGAAGGATAAGATGGCTTCTTCTAATCTTCCTATAATTCCTAACGCATAACCTCGGCTAAACCATGCTAGATGATCATCTGGTTTAAATTCAATGGCTTTGTCAAAAGAGGAAATAGCTTCTTCATTTCTTCCTAAATTTTGTAACTCATTCCCTCGATTAACCCATACTTCATGATAATCTGGTTTAAATTCAATGGCTTTGTCGTAGGATAAGATGGCTTCTTCTAATCTTCCTATAATTCCTAACGCATAACCTCGGCTAAACCATGCTAGATGATAATCTGGTTTAAATTCAATGGCTTTGTCGTAGGATAAGATGGCTTCTTCATTTCTTCCTAAATTCAAGAACGCATAACCTCGGTTAGTCCATGCTTTAGCATTAGATGGATTCAACTGAATCGCTGCTTCATAATATTTTAACCCATTCTCAAGGTCTTTACTCCCTGCATAAAGTCTTCCTATCTCACGATACAACTCTGATTTATATTCATTGGTTTGTTGCGGTTGATGAATTAAGGTTTCTAGCTGTTGTCTTTTTGCTTGTCTAATTTCATCTGTCCAAGATAGATAGGTATTGTATTCTCTATCTTCTAGTATCTCTGTCAATTGTTGTTCAAACCTCTCATTTTGAGAGGATGGGTTTGAGGGTTGAGGGTTAGGGGGAGACGCATTAACCGTCGGATGGGTAACCGTCCCCTTGTCTGATGAGGTATCAAGGTTATCTTGAGAGGGTTTACCTTGACTTTCCATGTCTTCAGGGTTAAAAGTCAGGTTGTCATGGTTTGAACTCGAAAGTTGCACCTCTGAGGGTGAAGGTTGTCGGTTAAAGAGACGTTTTAGCCAATTCATTGTCTGAACTATGATTTTTTTGATTAAATGAGGACTATGAAAGAATGGTAAAAGATGATTACAGGTCTTGAAGAGAGAAATGACAGATAAAGCTTGAAGTCCCATCATAGCTTACTTTTGCCTTTTGACTTTTGCCTTGTGCGTCCCCTTGTCGCACGCTTGACAACAACGAAAGTTAATGGAGTCTCTGGGGGTGGGGTTTGTCCGCTAAAAAGATGCTTTAACCAATTCCAGAGTTTTTTAAAGAAGTTCATCTTTTGAATGATGAACGATGAATTATAAATTATAAATCATGAACGATCAATTAACCCCGTCCATCTTTTTAAAGAAGTCGGGAGTATGAAGTTGTTAAGCTAAGACGCATTTAAACTGGGTCTTTGATATTTTAGTACAAATCCTCAAACTCTCTCCCTACTCCTCACTTTTTCGTTAGTTGTAAAAAACCTACTCCCTACTCCCTTGCAGTCTTCACATACCAATGCGCGATGCTGAACAGCATTAAATATAACTGCGTTTAGCAATAGGCATTCGCCAACCCGTACCAAATGCTCTATCCGTCACTTTAAGTCCGGGGGGAGCTTGTTTCCGCTTAAACTCAGCACGAGTTACTAGGTTTTTCACCTTCTTAACTATCTCTAGATCATATCCCAAAGCAACAATATCTTCCACCGATTGATGTTGACAAATGAGATAGTCTAAAATAGCATCTAATATCTCATAGGACGGTAAAGAATCTTGATCAACCTGATTCGGTTTTAATTCTGCACTAGGGGGTTTAACTAATACATGATGGGGAATAACTTCCTGTTCCCGATTTAACCAATGACACAGAGAAAAAACCGAAGTCTTCGGAATATCTGCAATCACCGCTAATCCACCATTCATATCACCATAAAGGGTACAATATCCCACCGCCATTTCTGATTTATTCCCCGTTGATAAGAGTAAATAACCAAATTTATTAGCAATAGCCATTAATAAATTCCCCCGAATCCGAGATTGTAAATTCTCCTCAGCTACCCCGAATTCCGTCTCTTTAAACAGGGGATCTAAAACAGTATCAAACGCCTTCATCGGCTGTTCAATCGGCAATTTTGTGCTATTAATTCCAATATTCTTAACCAAATCTTCCGCATCCGTAATCGAATGATCCGAACTATAGGGAGAAGGCATTAATACCCCGAAAACGTTCTCTTTTCCTAAAGCTTTTGCTGCAATAACAGCCACCAAAGACGAATCAATTCCCCCACTCAACCCCAAAATCGCTTGAGAAAATCCGCATTTTTTAGCATAATCTTTTACCCCCAAAACCAGTGCATCAAACATCTCTGATTCCCAACTTTGTGGTAAAGGAAAAAGACAATCAGAGGTTAACATTTTTTGTGCCTTATCAAAGGTTAAAATTCCTAATCTTTCCTGAAAACCTTGTTCCCTAAAAACGACCACACCTTGGGAATTCACCGCAAAACTATGCCCATCAAAAATTAAGTCATCATTCCCCCCAACCTGATTAGTATAAATCATCGGAATTTGATGCCTTTTCCCACTATAACTTAACATCGATTCTCGTAACTGTTGCTTTTCCACCTGATAGGGAGACGCAGATAGATTAATAATAACATCCACCTTTTCTTGTACCAACTCCTCCACAGGATTGACCTCATATTGACGTTTTCCCCAAAAGTCCTCATCATTCCATAAATCCTCACAAACCGTCACCCCAATTTTAATATTTTCTAACATAAAATAATTACTGCTTTCCCCTGCTTCAAAATAACGTTCTTCGTCAAACACATCATAAGTAGGCAATAACCGCTTATGAAAATACTGTTTAATTTCCCCCCCAGATAACCAAACAATACTATTATAAAGCGGCTTTTCTCCCCTCGATGCAGCTTGCTCATTAAGGGTAACCGTTCCCACTAAAACCGATAATTGGGGCGGTAACTGTTGGGATAATTTGATGAGTGTTTGCTTCATCCTTGCAATAAAATCAAGATTCAACAATAAATCCCTAGGCGGATAACCACAAAGGGCTAACTCCGGCGTTAGCATTAAATTCGCCCCTAATGAAATAGCTTTCTTAGCAGCTTGTAAAATCTGCTGACTGTTACCATCAATGTCTCCAATAATCGGGTTAAGTTGTGCGATCGCAATTTTCATTGGCTTACCTCAGAATTAAATAAAAACTTAAACAAAAACTCAAACGAAAACTAAAGGTTTATCTTTAAGCGGAGCAAAGGCTTCTGCATCAAAACGGTACAAACTCGCAGGTCTTCCCGCCCCTCGACTGACTTTAATTCCACTATCAACAACAATTTTCAACTTCAATAAACGGGAGCGAAAATTAGAATAATCTGAAAAGTTTTCCCCTAAAATAGTACAATAAAGCTGATAAATATCATTGAGGGTAAACAGTTCAGGTAAAACCTCAAAAGCAATGGGGCTATACTCTAATTTATTCCGCAGTCTTCGACAACCATATTCTAAAATTTCATTGTGATCAAAAGCAAGCTTAGGTACTTTCTTTAGGTCAATCCAACTAATATCGTGGGGTAACTGTTTAATTAAGTTGGCATCTTCATAACGAACTAGGGCAAAATAACTGACAGACAGATAGCGTACCCCAAAGCTTTGCGGTGATTCCCTAGGATCTCGATGGGGGCCACCAAAGGTGTATAACTGCTCCAAATAAAGATTTTCAACTCGAATTTTTTCTGATAAAATCCGATGAGCAGCCGCTTCTAATGATTCCCCTTTTCGCACTAACGTCCCCGGTAAACTCCATTGATTAACAAAAGGATCATCTTTACGTTTCAACAAAAGAACTAAGAGACGATGCTGTTGAGTATCAACGGAAAAAATTACACTATCGACTCCCACTTTAAAATCAGCAAGGGGTGAACTCGTTTGAGTCATTTTCATGAATATAATTTTTGACGATAAATATAGTTTTGGATAGGCTGAGTAACCACCTTATGATCTTGTTGTTGACGATAAGCAGTAGAAGACACTGCTGGGGCGTTTAAATCAGCAATGTGCCACTTTCCCCCTAAGTTTTCTAAGGTTTTCAACTGTTGAGAATTAATCGGATAATTAGGACGAGGAATAATCAGAAGGTGAACGCTTTCTAACAAGGCTTTCACCTCGTACCATTTAGGGACTTGACTCACTAAATCTGAACCAATAACGAGATCATAATCCTTCTCTTTTCCCCATATTTCCATCGCCTGATAAACACTCATTAAGCTCCGAAGATAACTTAATTCTTGATAGACTTTTAGATTAGAATAGGGAAGATCAATATCTTCGATTAATAACCGCAACATAGCCATGCGGTGCTTAAGATCAGTTTGATGATTTTTATAGGGGTTATCTGATGCCCAAACCCCTACCCAATCATAACGTTGAGCTAACCATTTTAAAATTGCTTGATGTCCAGCCGTTGGTGGGTCAGCACTCGTACCAAAAAGGGCTATAGTTTTGATCATTAAGATGAGCCTTGAGGACTGTTTTTTTAATTATAGTGCTTTTTACCATAATTGACAAGTTTCTCCCAAAGCCCATTGAAGTGATATGCAAGAAGTTCAAGAGATGTCTTGGTTTAAAGCCTTTCTCGCTAAACGAGTGACATAAACAGTGACAGCCAACGTTGCTAAAAAACCAACTATCCGAATTGTCCACTGTAAAATAGGATTATCAGGTTGTGTACCCGTTCCAATTAATGCTAAGTTACCCGCCAAAGAACCGATATAAACATACATAATCGTCCCCGGAATCATGCCAATTGAACCCAATACATAATCTCGTAAAGAAACGCCTGTGATTCCAAAAGAATAGTTGAGTAAATTAAAAGGAAAAACAGGAGAAAGACGAGTCAACAAAACGATTTTAAAACCTTCTGTAGCTACCGCTTTATCAATTGCAGAGAACTTAGTATTGCCTTCAATTTTTTTTGCTATCCAATTACGGGCTAAATAACGTCCCACCAAAAAAGCAGCCGTTGCCCCTAATGTTGCCCCAATAAAAACATAAATTGATCCCCAAATAACACCAAAAATAACACCTGCACCCAAGGTAAGAATTGACCCCGGTAAAAAGGCAACGGTTGCCAAAACATATAAACATATAAAAGCCAAACTTCCCACTGTCCCTAAGTTTTGAATCCAAACTAGAGCATTTTTAAACCATATTTGAAGATTAAATCCAGTCTGGGTTTCTTGAGCCAGTGCAGGGGAATTTGTAGAGACTAAGATTAATGTTATGGTTATTATAAAAATCAGTAAGGTTTTAATTATAGACAACCAACTTTTAGATTTATTTTGATAGAAATTAGTTAGAGCAAACATAAATTGAAGTTCTCCATATTAGTTTAAGGAAAAGACAAATTTTAGATATGAATAAACTATTAATCATCCATTATATATAGTAATTTCCAAAGTAATGAGGTACACCCCTAAATCTTAACACCTGCCTCAAAGCGGTTAATTCTGTACCTCACAACAGGAGGGAAACACTATATTCTTACCTAACCCCTAACCACTTATGGGTTTGCAAACTGACTCGCCACCGAGGATTTTGTAACACATAATCAAAAACTAACTGTTGACTATTAGGAGAAGTCCATTCAGGTTGTAGATAGATTAAAGTCTTTGAAGATACTTTTTTTACTTCAGCTTCCGCCCATAATAAATCATCCCTATTAGCAATAACAAATTTTAATTCATTAGCATAGGAATAAATATCAGAATGAGGAACTTTATAAGGTTTAGGAGATAAAGTGATCCAGTCAAAATTACCCGTTAAAGGATAAGCACCAGATGTTTCTAAATGGATAGTCAACCCTTTTTGATGCAAAGCTTGGGTCAAGTTTTCAAGATTGTGTAGTAAGGGTTCTCCCCCCGTAATAATAACAATTTTGGGATTCTTTTCTTGAGCGATTTGGGCTAATTCTTCACTCGATTGTTGAGGATAGCCTTGCAATTTCCACGTTTCTTTTTGGTCACACCAAGGACAATGAACATCACATCCGCCTAAGCGAATAAAAAAGGCATTTACCCCCGTCCATGCACCTTCGCCTTGGAGAGAGTGAAAAGTTTCTGTAATTGGATAAGTTAGGGTTGAGGTTAACATGAATTAGAGAAGTCAAGGATTTAATTAGATTGTAATCCTTTTTGCTGTAATTTTTGTTCTGTTTCTTGCATTTTTTCAACAGTTTCTCCTGAAATAATGCCATAAATATCACAATAGATTTTACCATAATTGACTTTTTCGAGGGCAGAAAGAATCATGAAATCTTTTTGCTGAAGTTCAACTTTTAAGGTTTTTAAAACATGATCGAGTGTTCCTTGCATTTGGTAGTCACCTGAATATTTAGCGACTTCTTTTCCTAATTTTAGCAAAGTGTGACGTTGCAAACACAGAGGAGTCGAGCCATTGACTCTAAAGTTAATATCAATCACATGAAGTTGTCCTTGTTGATCTTCGAGAATATCTGCCCCAATTACACCAAAATATCCGTTTTGATGGGCATAGTTACTAATGGTTTGAATCTCTGAAAAAAAGCGACTCATATCTGTTTCTTTATAGTGAATAATCCCCCCTAAAAATTGACCAAATTCATTAACTAACTGGCTGGTTGCCCCAATTAAGGTGATTTTACCCGATTTGCTAACATAAAACTGAACACAATAATTTTGAATGGTATCTTTGACAAAATCAGAAACAATAATTTCCCGAATTAACTTAATTTCTAGATAGTTCTGTAATTCTCGCCAGCAATAATCTAAGTCACTTTTTTCTTTAATAATATATGTTCCTTCCCCAGATAAACCATGGGTTGTTTTAATTAAATAAGGGAACGCTTCAGGAAGTTTAACCTCTTCTAAATTGATTTTAGTTAAATCATGAATCTGATAACTAGGGGTTTCAATACCAATATCAGCAAGACAGGTTTTACTCAACAAAGCATAATGACTATCCGGGTTAACTGCGTGTTTTTCTGGGTTAAGGCGATCAAAGGGAAATAAGGTTATTACCTTATTATATTGATCAGTTTGATTGAGATAATCTAAATAAACAGAACGCTGCAATACATCTAAATTTTGATAAGTAAAGCCAAAAGTTTCTCGCCAATAGTCTAAGAGTAAATTACGAGGAGAACAAATAGCAAGCCCCGCAATTTCTTCACCTAAAACGGCTAAATTTTTCCATGGTTCTTTTTGACAAATGCGATCATAAGATGTTTTAGTGGCTTCATTACTACCATCTTGTATATAATATTTTTGGGTATTTGGATAAACTGCCCAACTGGCTGTTGCTGGATAATTTAAAATAAAGCCATAGGAAGCATCCTGAATATCTGATGCGAATAAGTCAGAAAAGGAATTTCCTTCAAAGTAGGAAAATTGAGCCGTTGATGTCATGGTCAATTGGTTAAATTAAGGTCTTGAACAGGATAGCACAAAAATGAAAACTTTCTGTGTTTTCTGCTACTTTTTTAACCCATTGAACCATTAGACACTTCTACTAAAAATCAGAAACAGTCCGTGTAAAATGGACAACATAAAGCTAAAAACGGTCATTAATAACAGTCCTAACCCAATTAATAGATGTTGTATTTTTTCTCCCTTAATCGATTGTTGTAACAAGAGCCAGCTAACACCATAGCCTCCGATAAATCCGCCTAAATGTCCCCAATTATCAACCCCCGGTCTCATCATTCCTAATAATAGAAAAACAATAGCATAAGTCCAATATCGTTGTCGCAGAAAACCATCTTTCGTGACCTGTCCGTAGGCAGCTAATGCGCCAAATAAGCCAAATACTGCCCCAGATGCCCCAACAGAGAAGCTTGCCCCCCCTAACAAGGGAATATCGCCCCAATATTGCCCTGCTATGCTGGTGAGTAGTGAGCCAACCACACCAGAAATAATATAAATTATAGTAAGTCTTCCTACCCCAAATAACTGTTGTACAGAAGGAACTAAATAAGATAACCAAGCTAAATTGAAAGCGATATGTAAGAGATTTCCGTGTAGCCAACCTGCGGTAAAAATTGTCCACCAGCGGCCGAATTGAAAGACAGGAATTGCCCCCGTTGAACCAAAAATAATTAAACTTAAATTGCTTGGAGAAAGAATACTCAAACTATCCATATCCGTTCTCACTCCCTTAATATCCGCAGCTAAGGTTGCTAAATAGATAAAACCACAGCCCCAAACGACAATAGAAAGAAAGACATTTTGTTGTGCTAACTTTTTTAATGTTCCTGAAAAACCGAATAAACTGGGATTATTATATTGACAATGGGGGCAAATATTGGCTTGAACACTAATTAATTGACCGCAATTAGGACAGACAATTGAACCCGTTGTTTGTCGTTTTATTAGGGAATTGAACCATGTTATCCATGGTTGAGGTAGAGGATTTTGCATAACCGAGTCCTTCAAGTCAACATTATGTCTAAAATACCCACCTGTTTGGCAAAAATTGAAGTCTTATTAGAAAGACCTATACTTTGATAGAACTAGGTTCATTAACGGCAGCAATGATACTATGACAGCCAGAATGAGGTTTTGCCCACTGATATTGATAGTCTTGGGGATTTCCCCAACATAATCTTAAATATACCTCGGTGCGAGCCGCATCTACTTCTGCCCATTCGCATTGTTCGATTAATTCTTCGAGAGAATCTTGATTAATCGGCCTACGACGGTGAGCAACTAACCAATAATTCATCCTTTCTGTGTTTTTCTTCCAAAAACGAATGACCTTGGCTTTAGCCGCAATCAACCTTTCTTTATCTCCTTCGACGGGGACCAATTGATTATGTAACTCAGGAAAATCGATTGAGACACCTTGATAGGTACAGGAGCGAACGATTAAGCCAGAAACATGATATTTTCGTTGATATTCATGAATTTGCTGGCGAAAATCCTGATAAGCAAAGACTTGATTGGCTTTATCTAAATTAATCGCCTTGGCAATAACAGGATTACTAATGCGATTTTTTGAGGACAAAAGAACTCTTTCCCCGCGCCAAGTTGCCCGCATTTCCTGCTCTAAAATATTGATTAGCTGTTGGGTTGTATAAATCATTACACCAGCGTCATCTCGATAAGTATTATCTCTCAAGTTTATACTGGATATCTAAAATTTTCCATGAAAACAAGGTTTGAGGTGTTAGGTAAAAATTGTTACTCATTAACAAACATAGAAAACAGCCGCAACCAGAAAAATTCAACCATGAATCTTTCTACAAAATTCTACCTCTCACCTCGTACCTCACACCGATTAACTAACTTTAGCGATAATCGCCCGATGTCGGGGGCTAATAGGAGTAATAGTCGGTTTTTCAAATCCTACTGCTTCTAAGGCGGTTACCACATCTAGGGTAAAATATTGATCCAGATAGGGTTCGGTACTTTTAAGTAGGGTTAAAACGTAGGGAGGCATCTTTTGATAGGCTTCTGAACGAGGATTTATGTCCATCATGGCAAAATAACCGTCTTTCTTTAATAATCGCCGTGCTTCTGCCAAAATTTCCTTGGCTGCACTTTGGGGAAGTTCATGGAAGATAAGAAAAGCTGATACCAGATCATAAGAATTATCAGAAAGTCCCGTAGCTTCAGCAGCAGCATGAAGCCAATTAATCTTACTATGGGGTTCTTGACTATGATATTGAGCAACCGCTAGGGAATAAGGCGATAAATCAACCCCTGTGACTTGAGCATCGGGATAGGTATCTTGTAGAGGAAAGGTACTCATTCCCGTGCTACAACCAAGGTCAACAATTTGTTGGGGTTTGATTTGTAATTGCCCTTTGAGCGCATGATGATATCGTTGCCGCATTTTAGCGTCTCCGCCTACATCAATTCCATCTGTCTCTTTCCAAAGGGTAGAATGAACCGCTTTTGCGGCTGATTCGACTTCTAAGGCTGCTTCCCAACATAAATTTCCTTGATCGTAGGCATGAAAGGAAGTAAGGTAATAATCAGGGTACGTTAAAGCGTTATTTTCAACCTTTGATAGTAATTCTGACCAATGAGGATAAGCTTGTAACTGTTTAACATTCTCTCGCCAAGGAACACCCATTTTTTCAGCGCGAGTAATCATCATTTTACGGGCTTGATATTTAGCCACATTCCAGATAGGTTTAATAGACAACACTCCATTCACTAAACGGGAAATTAAGTTGGGTTCACGGGTGGTTTGAGCGACAGTCATAGGTATTAATCAAATAGCTTAATTTTAGTGTTAACCCAATTATTGTAAGTATTTTTGAGATCCCAAGTTTGGTAATTTTTGTTAACTGTAATGTTTTAACGTACATAGCCTATAATTAACTTGATGAGTGATTGAAGAAGAAAATCCCGTCTCTTCATCCCCTAAACGGAAAACGCCCGCTCATTTAATTAGCAATTAAATGGAAGTGTAGGTTTTTAATGGTATATTCAATGTATAAACTTAAACAAAAAAAAGAATGACCATTCAAACAATCACAAAATGGGGGAATTCTCTGGGAATTAGACTTCCTCAAGAGATTATTAAGCAGTTGGGATGGCAAGAAGGTATCAAAGTTACTCTCTCAATGGAAGATAATTCTATTGTTATTTCTGCTACTAAACCGAAATATTGTCTTGAGGATTTATTGAAAGAAGCAACCCCTCAACAACAACATGAAGAAGCCGATTGGGGAGAAGCCATAGGAGAAGAAAATTGGTAAAAATCGATGATAAAATACCCGAAAGAGGTGACATTATTCGCTTAGAGTTAAATATTAATTAAAAAAAGCCTCCGAAGGGAGGCTTTGTCTGTGTAGCTTCAGCCTTCAGGCTGCTTTTTAAGAGAGATTTAGGGGAATCTAACCCTTAACTCGTTTGCTTAACAATAAACCGCCACTTATCATTGTTTTGTGAGGATTGAAGCGATTTGATAATTGACAAGTAGTGGTAAATATGCAACGATTTCAGGTATGCGTAACACCCGACCTATTTCTTGGATTAAAGCAGCACAAAAGGATTTTAGAAAATTCCCAAAGGAAGCCCAAGATATCTTTCTGGATGCTTTAACTATTGCTGCGGAAGGGGCAAAATCATCCCTAGCCAAGCCATTTAAGGGAGTAGGGTCTGGTATCTTTGAAATTGCGCTACCTTTTAAGGGGGATGCTTATCGAACCATTTATGCTGTTCAGTTAGGAGAAGCGATTTGGGTGATTCATGCCTTTCAAAAAAAGTCAAAAACAGGCATTAAAACCCCTAAACAAGAGATAGAAGTGATTAAAAAACGACTGAAACGATTACAGGAGGAATTATCATGACAGAAGAACAGTTTGAGTTAGTAAACGGTAGCGGTAATGTCTATCGGGATATGGGAGAAAGTGATGCAGATGTCAGACAAGCAAAAGCCCTCCTTGCAGCCGAAATCATTAA
>JBFRWB010000223.1:0-2897 GCA_051439375.1 Microcystaceae cyanobacterium | reverse complement strand
TTATAATAAGCGGACTTAGTATTATTAGGGCGGTGAAGATGTTAATTAACTTTCAGACAATCTTTGTACTGATTCTCCTCCTAATAAGTTATGAGCATCTACTAGAAAATCAGGAATTTTATCTCGATGAGGACTATGGATTAAAGCTTGAGATAAATCTAATTTGCTAACCTTCTCAGCATTTTGCCCAGGAAACCAATGACCTCCATTTCCTAATAGATTATATCTCATTTTTCCGTATTCAATCATGTCATAGGCTAAGACTAAATTCCGTAACCACAAAATTGTTTTAATATTAATATTGCCTGGGGTGTCTTGATGATCGGGCAAACCATTATCCCAAGTTTCAAACCAATCTTCTCCTAAGGTTTTTCTGGCTTCTTCTTCTAATTTAGTTACAATAGGTTCTAAAACAGTTTGGGGATCGTCGAGTAGAGAAAGTGTCTTTAAATGTTCATCAAAATCCCTAGGACGAGCAGCGCCTAAGCTGAGGGTATGAACTTGCGGATGGCATAAACAAAAAAGATCATTAAATACCATCGGACTTAAGGGCTGACATAATTTTACTAATTTTTCGGAAGGATCATACAGTTTTCCACCTTTATCAGAAGGGCTAATAATAAATACTCCCATATCATGTTTATTCGCTGCTTCTATCGCTGGCCAATTCGTTTGATTAATATAGTACCAATGAAGATTAACATAATCAAAACAGTCCGTTTCTATGGTCTTTTTAATAACTTCGGTTGGACCGTGAGTCGAGAAGCCAATAAAACGAACTTTTCCCTGTTCTTGTAATTTGCGAGCTTCATCTAAACATCCCCCTGGACGGACGCAATAATCTAAAATTTCATCAGTATTAATTCCATGTAACCCTAATAAATCAACATAATCCAATTGTAAAAATTTCAAAGATTGATTAAATTGACGACGAAATTCTTTGGGATCTTCTTTAGGTGAAACTTTTGTCTGAATAATCAATTTTTCTCTTGGGAATTTCGGCAGAACTTTCCCCAACTGCATCTCCGATGAGCCGTACCCTCTAGCGGTTTCAATATGATTGATCCCTACTTCTAAAGAACGGTTAATGGTGGCTTCTAAATTCCGTTGATTCTCCGAAGGAATTTCCGATTCAGGCACATCTTTCCACTTATATTGATAACGCATTCCTCCACAGGAAAAGACAGGTATGGCTAATTCGGTACGACCAAATCTTCGATATTCCATGATAATTAATTTGTGGGTATTAAACAGTTTAATCTGGGAACTTTTTGATGGGTTTAAGCTTGAGTCGGTTGCGTAATTATTTCGAGAATGCGTTGTTTATATTCATCTTTGAACAGAGAATCTACGCAAACCTGAGCAACTTTTGTGCGGGGAATACTCCCTTCAAACAGGGTATCTGCGGATGACATCAAAATCGGCTCTGAGTTATCCTCGTTTTTAAGGCCACCCGGACGAACAATAGTGTATTTCAATCCACTGTTTTCTAAATAAGTTTCGGCTTGTTTTTTCCAATATAAAACTAACCAGAAAAGATTTAAGGGATGAAAAAATTGGGACACACATAGAGAAGAAACAAGGACAAATTGTTCTATTCCTTGGGCTTTAGCAATGTTTACTAGGTTTTTTGTCCCTTGATAGTCCACCTGGTAAGGGCCGCTAGGATCAAGACTCGGTCTCGCACCCGTCGCACAAAGCAATACGGTACAGTCGGCTACTGCTTTCGTCAAACTGTTGAGATCAAGAACATCTCCCACCATTAACTCAGCTTCGGGGGGTAATACTTTTTTCCCTGTCTCAAGATCACGGACTAATGCTCTGACAGCAATTTGACGCTTGACCAATTCTTGGACAATTCGGCGGCCAGTTTCCCCTGTTGCCCCTGCTACTAATGCTTTCATGGTCACACTCCTTGGACTTGATTTAGAATAAATGCTGTAACATTTCTTTATTGTATGAAGTTTCGTAACTTTCGTGAAATTTTATGAGTTTGATCGGTTGAAACCAATCCCTGAATCCCTGTAAACTTACTTTGTAAGAGATCATTATGCATTGTCAATGGCTCAATAATCATCCTCAGAAGCTCTCTAAGGTATCTGTTACCCACCTTGAAGATAAGCAGCTATCAGAACCGTTAGAAACCGCTCCAGTGCATTTTAAGACCCAATTTGTGGGCTACATGGAGATGTATAGCGACACTAAAACTGTGGCTAATTATCTCAATGCTCATCAAGGTTGGTTTTGTCGTTGCGCTGCCCCCATGAAAACAGAACCTATCGGCGAGAATGGTTATATTTTGAGAGTGGGAAGGTTTGGTTCTTTTGGTTACGAAGTCGAGCCTAAATTGGCTGTTGTTTTAGAACTGCCAGTTAATGGAGTTTATTGGATGCACAGTATTCCTATTCCTGATGAACCCTATTTGGGCTATGAGGTTGATTATCAAGCCTCTATGACGATAAAAGAAATCCCTGCTTGTTTGGGGGGGACAGGATTAGAAAAAGCTTTCACAAAACATAATGTTGCTCAAATTCCCCAAAAAATAACCAAAGTTGAATGGGATTTAGCTATGGACGTGGCGGTTCAGTTTCCTCAATTTATCCGTAAGTTGCCCCTGTCTATGATTCAAAAAACAGGCGATCGCTTGTTAACTCAAATCGTTCGTCAGATTTCTCCCCGTTTAACCTATAAAGTCCAGCAAGATTTTCATAGTGGACACAAACTGCCCACACCTCCAAAGAGTAGCCGTCATTTGGAGAAGATTGATGTGTCTATTGATGAAGAAGAGGCAGCATAGTCTTATGGAATCATCACAATGGGGATTGTAATAAAAGTTTATATATTTTTGTAACGTTACTTAAAAAAAAAGAAACCATCCCAGGTATTATGGACTATGG
>JBFRWB010000222.1:0-2538 GCA_051439375.1 Microcystaceae cyanobacterium | reverse complement strand
TTTTAAGCCCTTCGGTGATGGTGACGGGGATCTCGGGATGATCATGAATCCATCGCCATTTGGCGGCAATATCGTCAATGGGCAGATTTTCGATTTTATATTTTTTGGCAATTTCTTTAATGACACGGTAGGGGATATTTATATAGATAAATGGTGTACCTTTGCCTTTGGGAGTCTCATATTTAATGATTTTTTCGGTAAACTAAGTAGAAACGTCGCCGTTTCCACTCGTCTTCAAAACCGTACGTGAGACTTTCGCCTCATACGGCTCCTCTCTGATAAACCCCTTGTCATGGGTACGAATCTTTAATAATCCTGCTTTGTTTAATATTTGGAACTCCCATGCCGATAGCTTCCCATCTCCTTCTTCAATCCTGTCTTTAAAAAGATGTTCTGCTATTTGTTGCAGTTGTTTTGAGGGGATTTTGTCTATGGGTATGTTTTCTAGACTTCCATCTGTAACAGTCTTATTATCATGGCAATGACGATGAAGTAGTTGGAAGTTTTTATATTCATTCTTTCCTCCTTTGGATTTCGGAATAATATGGTCAATTTCCAATAAATCTCCTTCTTTAAAGTGAAGTCCACAATGATTACATTTACCCTTTTGACGCTTAAGCAATGTTGCTTTGGTCAGAGGCATTTCTGGGTGTCTGCCCATTCGAGTTGACCAGTAAATTAGGTCGCCATCAAATAGACTTTTTCCACTTTTCACTTTGGTGTGTCTAACAATGGGGGTTTTTTGGTGTTCAAAAAGTTCAAAATTAATCTTACCAAATGATTTGGATGCGAAGACCCAATTTCTGTCACCAGATGTGTGCCAGTATTTGTTTTTAACCCAATGTTTGTTCTTATTGGGGTGTCTTCGCTCCGCCCACCTTTTAAGTTGTTGGTAAAGTATATGGTCACAATGAGAAAATATTTCTTTACTGCAAACCGTACGATAGTAGTTTGACCACCCTCTAATAATAGGATTTAATTCCTTAATTAGAGCTATTTGTGGACTACTTTTGTGCTGATCGATTACTTCTCCCAATTTTTTAATGTGGGTTTTAATTTTGTCTTTTGAGGGTTTTATGATAGTTTTGAAACCAAGTAATTCCTTGTTTGTGTTTTTACCACTATGGTCTTTTCCTACAGGAAATTGAGAAATGGTAAATCCGAGGAAATCAAAACCGCTATTTCCCTCATATTCATTTAAAGTATGAGAGATTCTGGTTTTACTTGGTTTGAGTTCAAGTCCAATATCAGATAACCAATTCTCAATAATCTCCTTACATTTAAGTACAACCTTTAAGTCTTTATGTAGAACAACAAAATCATCTGCGTATCTAATTAGACTTATAGATTGTTCGTTATGTTCTTTACGACCTTCCCATGTTCTAGCAAATTTTTTGATTTCTAGTTCCATTCCATGTAAAGCTATATTAGCTAATAGTGGGGAAACGACTCCACCTTGAGGTGTTCCCTCTTCGGTGGCAGACCAAGATTTGTCTATAACTCCACTCAAGAGCCAAGATTTAATCTGCCTCTTGAGAGTTGGGTGAGTTTCGAGTTTTGCGAGGAGTTTATTATGATTGATTTTGTCAAAACATTTTGCAATGTCAGCATCTAAGACATATTTAGGTTGATACCTGATAGAGTTGAATATTGCTTCGATTGCATCGTGACATGACATGCCTGGACGAAAACCATAACTATTCCCCTCAAAATGAGATTCCCATTGTGGCTCTAATGCTAGTTTAGCTAAAGCCTGTTTAGCTCTATCGAACATAGTAGGTATCCCAAGTGGTCTTTGCTCCCCGTTGGGTTTGGGTATCCAAACTCTTCTTGTGGGTTTGCTTTTACCATTTAATTCAAGGTTTTTTGCCATTACTAGGCGTTGTGGTTGTGATAGTGCTTTGACACCATCAATACCTGCGGTTTTCTTTCCTTGATTATCTTGGGTTACTCTTCTGGTTGCTATGAGCCTACCAAAGTAAGAAGTTGTTAATAATCGCTGTAATTTGTGAACTGCTTCAATATCACCACGTTGACTCGCTCTATAAATTCGTTTCTGCAAACGGTAAACCGCAATTTCCACAACTTTCCAGTTGATTTGATTCCAGTTTTTCCATTCATACTTCTGATTTTTCACAGTGTCCATTGAAATTTAATTTACATTTACGCAGTTATTTATGTTTATCAAAGTGTGTACGTCAGCATATCCTTGACATTACTCATCTCCCTTTGTCGGAGCGTTCCCTGTTAATTCAGGGTAAGGCATTCGCTTCTTACACAATCCAGCCCCGTAAAGGCTTACGCTGGTTACTACTTAAGGATTCGACCTCCCTTAAGAGCCATGACGGGGTTACTTCGGTCCCAATATCCGTTTATTAACCTTAGACTTTCTCTTTCCACTGACCTATGTGGGTGTTTCCAGTTCAGCGACGACAAGCTGCTGGTACATTAGGTATGAGCATATTTTGCTCCCTGCCTACAGTCCATTTAGCAGGGCATCGGTCATGATGGTTCAAACGAGGATTCCTTTCGTAGTCA
>JBFRWB010000221.1:0-5031 GCA_051439375.1 Microcystaceae cyanobacterium | reverse complement strand
CAAACTTTTTGCTAACCCGAATAATGACCAACCATTATGAGGATGCTGTTTTAAATCTGTTCGATAGACGGTTTCAGCTTCTGATGCTTTTCCTTGCTCAAGCAATTCTACACCCAGAGACTGACGGCTCGGATAATACCAATAAGGTGGTTCCATATAAGGTAAGTTATCCTGTTCGTTAATTGCGGTTTGATAATGAGCGATCGCCTCTGATGGTTCTTGAGTCACACTCGCAATTTTAGCCGCTAATAACTCATCTGCAATCTTAACTAAAGATTCCCCAGGCATTCCAGCATTTTCCAGATTAGGAAGATTATCTTGTTGTAAAATCTCCGCTAATTGTTGTTTTTCTTGCTTTGCCTGAGCCAAATTTCCTTTAGCGACCCAAGCTATCCCCCGTCCATAATGCCACATTGCTAAGGTATAAGGCAACGTAGAGAGCGGTTTGGGTTCGGTTAACATTTCATCCCATTGTTGAAACTGTACCAAAGAGAAATAGGGAGTTGGCAAGAAAACTTCTGCCATGGGAAACTCTTCGACTTGCGCTAGGGAAACCTTTGAGACTAGTTTTCTCGCTGCGGAGATCGCCTCTCGGCTTCGACCTTCCATGCTAGCCGCCGACCAGAAAAAGTGAATATTATGGGGATAATAAAGGTTTAAATATAACCCTTGTTCTTGAGAACGGGCTAAATAAGTTTCATCAACAGCGATCGCTTTGGTATTGACCTCTGCTGCATCATGATAACGACCCACCCGCAGATAAATATGGGAAGGCATATGCACTAAATGACCTGACCCTGGAACAAGGTTTCGTAAGTTATCCGCCGCCGCTTCTGCTTTTTCAGGATGGTTTGAAGCTTCTACCGCGTGGATGTAATAATGAGTTGCCCCTGGATGTTTGGGATTTTTCGCTAAAACGGACTCTAAAGTATTCAAAACCGTTTGGGTTTCGGGTCGGGGTTCTCCCCCTTCTGTCCAATAATTCCAAGGCATCAAATCCATTAAGGCTTCAGCATACAAGGTCGCTGCGTCTAAATCATCGGGATACTTTGAGGATAACTGTTCCATCCCTTGTGCATAAGCTTGATCAAAAGACGTTCTATCATCAATAGGATTAGGGGAATATCGATTCGTCAAAGCCTTAATATAAACTTGTTCACGGGGACTCACCTTGTCCTTGAGTTGATTGGCTTTTTGGATGGCTTGATAGGCCGCTGGCATAGACGCTTTCCCCATCGGTGCATTAATATGGGGGCCTAGGGCTAAAGCAATTCCCCAGTAACACATAGCACAGTCAGGATCAAGGTTGGCCCCTTGTTGAAATGACCGTAACGCCTCCGCATGATTAAACCCAAAAATAAAGGTTAATCCTTGATCAAAATATTGTTGAGCTTGAGGGGACTTCGTGGTAATTTCATGGTGATGGTTCCCTAAGTTTTCTAGGAGGGGAACTTGGCGATCGGGTTGGGTTAGCTGAAATCCGCTAACTGCTTTTAGCCATCCGAAATTTAAAATAAGACACAGACAAATAGTGAGGCAAAAATATAAAAACCAGCCTTTTTTTCGGGGAATATTCATTGTTAAGTTCCTCCTGACAATGACAGGACAAAATGACAAATTTTTCTCAAACTTCAATCAATAGCTTTTTCGAGGGTTTTGTTGTGTCGCACGCTACCTCTAACATATTCTAACTGATAATGCAACTCTGATTCTAAAATTTCAATCCGTTCAGTTAGACGATTAATCACCTTTCCCGTCGCATCACAGCTAAAACAGTATTCTGTTGTCCCAACTCGTTGACCATTTTGACACACAACGCGGGCAGGGATTCCCACGGCTGTAGCATTGTTAGGAATAGATTGTAAGGTGACAGAACCAGCGCCAATACGGGTATTATTCCCAATTTCAATATTACCTAAAACTTTTGCCCCTGCACCCACAATGACGTTATCACCGAGGGTTGGGTGACGTTTCCCTTGTTGCTTTCCCGTTCCCCCAAGGGTGACCCCTTGATAAAGAGTAACCCCATCTCCGACAATGGCGGTTGCGCCAATCACTACTCCCATTCCATGATCAATTAAAATACCTTGACCTAATTGAGCGGCTGGATGAATCTCAATGCCTGTCCAACAACGACACAGATAGGATAAAAAACGGGCAACCCAAATCCAACCTAAATGATACAGTAAATGGGAAATTCGGTAGATAATTAGGGCATGAAATCCAGGGTAACAGGTTAAGGTTTCTTTGTAAGACCCAGCCGCCGGATCTTTTTGAGCGATCGCTTTCAAGTCAGCTTCAATGGCTCTTACGGAGGTTTTTAATAATTTTACAAAGGTTTTGACCCTGATTAAAGGGTGGGTGATAGGAATAACTTGTTGATTGAGATTCATCCCGCTATACTCTCAAGTATAAAGTTTTATAGATTTGAAGGCGGTTAGTAGATAAAAACGATTAAGGTTTTACCTACTTAAAACCGCTTTTTTTTGACTGTCTAACAATTCAAGGGGAATCGTGCCAGACATTTGCCTGAATGCTGAATCAATTTGAATTTACCCACATACCACTTCAGGTTTTTTAGCACCTGCAAAGATATTTCCCCAAAAAGTATCCCATAAATTTTTAGCATTTTGATATCCTTCGGCTAATTCTTCAACACTATCGGGATTAGCTTCTAGAATTTCATTAATTGCTTTTCGGACTAAGATTCTGTGACGAATATCTGCATCCCCTGTATGAATATTCCAAAATTCCCAATCAATTTTATTCTTATTTTCTTTGATATAAGAATTTTTTAGCAAATTTTTGTAGACAGCAGTCAGATAAACTTGACATAGACATTCACCGCCCATTCCCCATAATCCAATCACATAACTTAGGGGCTTAGTAAAGGTTAACTGATACCGTTGCTCTAGAATTTGTAAATTTTCCCCGTAAGCAGAATTTTCTAAACGCTCAGGCTCAATCCCTAAACTAATTAAAAAATCATCCCAAAGCTTTAAGTGAGATTCGCTTAAACTACCGTTTCCCAGTTCTTCTGACAAAATTTCTGCCATTAAGGTTTTGAATTTTCCATGAGGAGTTTTAGCAATGAGAATCCCAACATTATTTGGATATTGCTTAGTGAAATACCGATATTGTAAAAAGATTTTTTGTAATTCTTCTAAAGAAGCTGTTTGAAGATATTTCAGTTTGTCATCAGCTAAATATTCGGTGGCTAAACGAGAATCATCAGCCAGTTGCCAAAACTTTTCACAGGTCATCATTTGGGGTATCCTCCTAAGTTAAATAGAATCCTCGCTAGAGACTGGCAGAATTTTTAAAGTCTCTGCTTTATTCATATGTTGATTTTAAATAATTAACATACCCAAAACAACCTAAGTTTAGGATTTTAAGATGCTAAGTTTTAAAGTCTTTATTTTGTCTATTTTTTCTGGCGCGGGGACAAAAACCATCAATCCAAGGCAGGGAAAGCTTTGGCGACGGAACCCTTAAATTCCTTAAATTAGGCTGTTAAATTCCTTAAATTAGGTTATGTTAAGTTTTGGTTTCAGATATCTTGACCTCAAGATGAACCTAAGTTCATTTTTGTCCAAAGTTCAAGGAAAATAGAATGGGAAAAAATCCTCAACGGCTAGAGTTAGTGGCAGAAAATAAGGTAGGTAATTTATTAACTGTCGAGAATGTGCCGGAGAGACTAGAGGCTAGTGGCGTATTTTTTCTAGAGGGTTTCTTTTATGTTATTTTTGACAATTTGAGACAAATCGCCAAACTCAAAAATAACTTAGCTGACCTTCAAGATAATTGTTTAGTTTCGGTCAAACAAGAAGAGCTTGAAGATGGTTTTGAAGATATTACCTACAATTATCAAAAGCAAAAATTTTATTTACTGGTCGAAGCCTCAGAGGCAAAAAAGGGGATTTATCAAGCTCAAATAGAAGAATATGATCGCCACTTCAATTTCTTAGAAACTAATGGTGTAGATTTTACTTTTGAGAGCGAAAACAAAGGTTTTAAGGGATTAGAGTGTATCGAGAAAAATGGAAAAGAATATCTATTAGCCATGTGCGAGGGCAATAAATGTCAAGGAGGAAAAAAAGGTCGCAAACCTGGTGGAGGCAGAATTCAAGTTCTTCAGAAAAAAGAAAATTACTGGAAAAAAATACAAACCATTAAACTTCCCAAGTCATTACAGTTTGAAGACTACTCTGCCAATACTGCTCGGTTAAGGAAAATTGTCTGCTGAGACAAGCTTTCTTCAGCAGGGGATGCAGGGGCAGCAGAGGGAGAAAATTGGACTTCCTCCGGTTGGTGAGCTAAGTCGAACCACTGCCTCCCTCAACTGGAGCGTTTCGAGCAAAACCTACGCAGTATTGTCCGACCTCTGGGTTCTCAATGGCAACATTGAGAATTTAAGCCGTCTCGTTGAACAAGGAATCTCTATCAGTGATGTGGAGAAAATCCCCCGTTAAAACGGAGTTTTAACGGGGGAGTATGTCAATCTTTGATTGGCTAGATAAGAGCCTTTAATGCTTCTACATTCTAACTCATATATAGTTCAAATAAACTATAGTCTATTCTTATTCAAATCAGGTTAGAAAGGATTAGAATTGGGTTCAGATTCGGTATCTAATAAAGGATTGGGTTCAGCTTCAGGAATAATCAGGGGAAGGGGTTCATTTGAGTCAGGGTTACTGGCTTCGGGTTGCGTTTCAGGGGGAGAAGAGGCCGCTGTCTGTTGAGCTTGTTTCATTTGTTGTAGCACGGTTTGATATTGCTCGTTTTCGGGGACTAAAGCGGCCAATTTTTCCATAGGAGGAATGGCTTGCTCTAAGTTTTGTGCTTGTATTTGAGTCGCTACTAAGATTTTTAGAGCTTCTTCTAATCCTTGTTTAGCAGTAAGATTATCTGGTTCTCGTTCAAGAACGATTTCGTAGCCTTTGATGGTAGATTGTAACTGTTCATCAATGGAATTTGGATCTCCTAAGTTGGCCTGTTGTGAAGAAGATTGAGGAGATTGTCTAAAGGAAA
>JBFRWB010000220.1:0-2762 GCA_051439375.1 Microcystaceae cyanobacterium | reverse complement strand
TGGTCTTTTATTGCTAAAAACCTATTCTTGATGATTTTTACTTCCACTTTTTACCTGATGATTGTTTCGTCAGACTTCATGTGATGAATTTAGAGTGAGTCGCTTGTCTGACGTGCGGAATGTAAGTTAATAAGTATAAACACTGAGTTACAAAGACTTATGAATTATGATATTCTTGCAGTCAGAGATTGCTTTTTAATTTTTTGTCTTAAGTGCGTCTTACATTCTGGGGAAACCCCAGAATTACGCACTCGCAATTTTGCATTTTTAATTGTGCGTAGCACTATATCCCTTATGTAATAATTTTTCACAAGGGATAGTGATTACCGCTTTCGATACTCAAGATCGAGAAATCGCTGGCAAGAACTCAAGAACTCATTCATTCTTGGTATTTAAGGATGTCTGATTGTTTAGGTTGATCAGAGCAAAGATTTGATGATATCGCATAGTGGTTCGATAAAATCTCTATCTGTCCAATAACCTGTATGACTTGCAGGATTCCATCTTTCTAGCAACCCACCTGAGTTAATTTCGATATCTTGATTAACTACATTATTATAAGAATCACTCAAGGGTTTTAATGGCCAACCAAGTACATCATCTTTATCATAATAATTATGCCATTGAAATTTCTCATTCGGCTGTTCAATAGCAATTATTGGATTAAAACCAGCCACAAACAACGGAATATTACATCCAGTTGTTAAGAGATAACGCAAAGTTTTGAGATATAAAAAATCCTTTTCATCTGGGGTAAAGTCAGGAAAATCAAGATTATCAGGCTTCCAGATTCCTGCTCCTGCTGGATTTTGAAAGTCCCAAATATAATTATTCATTACTTGACATCCCAAAGATTGAGCTACTATGATGATGTCTCTATCTTGATTACCCAATGCAATACGGGTCTTTTTTAATGCCTTAACGATTTCTAACTGAGTTTCATGATAAACACTTCCGGGTTTATCAGGCTTATGTTCTAAAGTGGCAGCATCCGCAAATCCAAATAACATAAATTGTCTCAGCTTTTTCCATGAGAGACGTTCGCTTTGCATATTACGCCACACTTGATATTCATTATCCTGCATAAAATTTTGATAATAAATTGGCTCAAGGTGCACTTCATCCCAAACTTTATTTCCTAAACGATCCTCAATAGAAGATTCTAGTCCAGAATAATAAGCGCGGTCAGTTTCTCCCATACCGTGAATGGTAATTAATCCAATTTTTTTGTTCATTTTTAGTTTTATTATTAGACTTTTTCCATTACCATTAAAACATTTATTTAAATCTAGTTGCTTAAATGTGAGAAAAATGATACTTTTCTTCATGCTAATTATTGTTTGTTAAGGCTTCTGTTTCCGATACTCCCAAGGGGGAATCGCTTTACTATTCTTCCATAATCCCACCCCTGTCTGACCGCGAAGATTGGAGATTGGAGAATGCAGGTCGCCAAGGGAGCGTGCCTTCGGCAGTGCAGATTGAGTAAACACCGTACCAGCAAATCTTAATTCTTCGCACCCTTCCCGAATAAGGAGGGAGAGTTGAGATAAAGAGATTTCTAATTGTCGCTTTTTAGCCTGTAGTTTTTGGCGTTGGGTTGTGCGATCGCTGATAATCTCCCCTTGTTCAATGCGCTGTTTTTCAACCACTTTTAGGTCAGCCATTGAGGTGACGTTAACAGTTATTTTATGGCGTTTCTGGGTGCTTGTGGGGGTAGTGGGGGGTTCTAAGTTATTATTCTGGGTTAGGCTTTGCTGTGCGGATAAATGATAGGGTGCAAGGGTGATAAGTAGGGTAGAGGAGAGCAGGATTAACCATTTCATGATGGGTGTTAGGGTTAGGTATATGGTTAGAATGCCCGAAAATTAGAGAAGCTTAAAAATTAGTGGAATTTTCTAATATCTTCATGTCTTCGTTTGGCTTCATAATCCTCTTCTTTTGAACGCTTCCCCCGTCGCAAACTCTTAACGGTTGACCCATAATCAATGAAAACCTTTCCCTCTTTTTGCCACGATAACAGGGTGTTTCGCCAGTCATCCCGTTCTAATTGGTCAAGTTGACGGCAAATTTCTGAATTTAAGCGATAATCGATGCAATGGGTTAAATTTGGTAAATCATACTGTTCTCCTGCATCACAGCCTAAATTTTGACAACGAGGGAGTTTATCAGAGTTAGGGTCAAATCCCTCAATAACCAAGGCTGCAAGGCGAGAAATCACTAAACCCGTATCATGACAGCCAAAACACCGCCATTTCGGTTGCCAAAGTTCTTTATCAGCTTTTTCCTCTTGGGGACGCATAGGTAAACGAGACAACTTTTTAAAGGAAAATTGCGCCATTTTTACCCCCTTAGACTAAATTATGACTGATTGCCCAATCTGCAAAGGCTTTCCTAACGGGTTGTTCTTCTGGTGTCCCCCCACGGGCGATAAATTGGGGTTTTCCTAAGCGAATTTGTAATATCCATTCCTCTCGTTGGGGGTGGTTTTCCCAGTCCCTTTTAATGGGGTTGTCTGCTTTGTCCCCATTGGTAAATAAGTTGTAATAAACCTGAAAGCGAGGTTGGCCAGCTTCATTTTTCCTTGCTAACCATCCCTCAAGATCATTGATGGGGGTAGGAAAATGTTTAATCTTGTCTTTTACAAATTTCAAAAATCTCTCTCGCTGCGACTCTGAGAGAGAGTTGAGAAAAATATGATAATAATTTGGGGAATCGCTAGACTCCTTATCTGATAAGGGTTTGACAGGGGTTGCAGTCTCCGA
>JBFRWB010000219.1:0-6642 GCA_051439375.1 Microcystaceae cyanobacterium | reverse complement strand
ACCTTATTCTGCTGATTTATCTACTTTATCAGATGCTTATTCCACAACAGTCGTTAATAATATTATTGAATCTTCTATTAGTTATGGTGGAAATCTTCCTTTATCTCGCTTGGATAAACAACAAAGTCGTAATTTAATTGTTGTGGATGATTTATTAAATTTATCTTTTTTAGACCGTCAAAGTCCATCAATTACAATACCTAAGCAGTATGACTATGAGTTGCATTTAATTGATTATCAAACCTTACCGTTAATTATTAAAGACAAAATACCGACTTTACTACAAATATTTTTGCGAGGAAACCCCTTCCGAGGCCAAGCAGGGTTAACCTCAGAGACTAAAGCAATTTATCAATCTTTAATTCAAAAAAAAGTAATTCAAGGGTTAATTATTTATGGCAGTCCCTACATTAAAGAGTGGTTTCTTGAACAAATAGATGATGAAATTCCTTGGGTGTTTTCCTATGGACAAATCAATAGAAGTCAAGCGATCGCTTTAGCTAAACTCTTTAATCTTCCTTCTTTGATGGAGCATCAAGAGCAGAATTTTGGGTTTTAATTGATTATTATCACTTTAGTGCTATTCTAGATCCTAACTCAATGAATCACTAAACTAAACATGACACTCACAACATTAATGCAAATTATTTGGGCAGTTTCGGCTGCTCTCTTAGTTGTATTGGTACTTCTACATTCCCCCAAAGGCGATGGCCTCGGTGGAATTGGCGGCCAAGCTCAACTATTTACCAGTGCTAAAAGTGCTGAAAAAACCCTTAATCAAATAACTTGGACGTTGGCCACAGTTTTTATCGGTTTGACTGTTGTTTTAAGTGCGGGTTGGCTAAATCCTCCCTCAACCCTCTCTCCTGTCCCGCCTTCTCCTGTTACGCCTACCGCACCTGCGACGGATGTGCCACCCTCTGCGCCGACAATTCCCCCTACCCTTCCTGAGTAATTAAAACAAGTTAGGCTTATTGGTGACAAGCAGAATTCTTCACCAAGAATAAGTAATAAGTAATCAGTGGGGGCGGATTTTTTAGATTAAAGTTTGTGCTGTTCTTATTATTTATTACTTATTACTTAAGCCCTAATTATTAATGATCAATTAAATGAGCAATTTTTTACTACAAAGTAGCTGGTTAATTCCCTTTTATGGGTTGATGGGATCATTATTGACCTTCCCTTGGTCTGTCGGTATTATTCGTAGAACAGGGCCTCGTCCGGCAGCCTATATCAACATCTTAATGACCATTGTGGCGTTTATTCATGGCTCTTTTGCCTTTACGGCTGCTTGGAATTATAACGCCTATCAATTAACCTTTGATTGGCTAACTATCGCCGATTTAAACCTTACCCTTGTAATTGACCTGTCTCCTATCAGTTTAGGTGCATTGGAAGTGGTAACAGGAATCAGTCTTTTAGCACAAATTTACGCCTTAGGATATTTAGAAAAAGATTGGTCAATCGCTCGTTTTTATGGATTATTAGGTTTTTTTGAGGCGGCATTAAGCGGAATTGCCCTGAGTGACTCCTTATTGCTCAGTTATGGCTTATTGGAAATGCTAACCCTTTCCACCTATCTCTTAGTCGGTTTTTGGTATGCTCAACCCTTGGTGGTTACCGCCGCACGGGATGCGTTTCTCACCAAACGAGTCGGCGATATTATTCTTTTAATGGGATTAGTCGCTCTTTCCAGTTACGGAGAAGGATTGACCTTCTCTGAGCTAGAAAATTGGGCAAGTAGCTCCCCTGTTCCCCCTTTAACAGCCACCTTACTCGGATTATCTCTCATTGCTGGCCCCACTGGAAAATGCGCTCAATTTCCCTTTAATCTCTGGTTAGACGAAGCCATGGAAGGACCGAATCCGGCGGGGATTATGCGAAATTCAATCGTTGTCTCTGCTGGGGCTTATGTATTAATTAAATTAGAGCCTGTTTTTACCCTTTCTCCTGTTTCCGCCGATACCCTCATCATTTTAGGTTCTGTCACCGTGATTGGAACAGCACTGATGGCCTTAGCTCAAATTGATATTAAACGCGCCCTATCTCACTCCACCAGTGTCTATTTAGGGTTAGTTTTCATCGCTGTCGGCTTAGGTAATGTGAATATTGCCTTTTTAATCCTATTTACCCATGCGATCGCAAAAGCTCTTCTTTTTATGAGTGCTGGTGCGGTTATCATGACGACAAGCAACCAAAATATTACGGAAATGGGCGGTTTATGGTCAAAAATGCCCGCTACCACCTCTTCATTTGTCGTAGGGTCAGCCGGACTCATTGCACTGTTGCCAATGGGCATATTTTGGACATTTCAGCGATGGCTAAATGGCACATTAGCCACTCCTCCATGGTTATTAGTCATTATCCTGCTGGCTAATGGTTTATCCGCCTTTAACTTTACAAGGGTCTTCCGTTCGGTCTTTCTCGGCGAACCTCAAATGAAAACTCGTCGGACCCCTGAAGTGGCGTGGCCCATGGCAGTTCCTATGGTATCGTTGATCATTATTACCCTGTTAGCCCCCCTTGCACCGCTAAGATGGCCGTTTGGGCTGTCTCCTATTCCTCAACCCCTTAATGATGGCTCATGGTGGATACAGTGGTCGATTCCTCTGTTAATCTTATCAGGTCTCATTGGTTGTATCGTGGGCATTTTAATTCCTGTTCATCGTTACTGGTATAGATATATTCAATTTCCCCTACGCTTTTTCCAAGACCTTTTTGCTTACGACTTTTATCTAGATAGAATCTATGATGTAACGGTAGTCGCTGCTGTTTCTGGCATTTCTCGCCTTGCTGGGTGGGTTGATCGCTATATTGTAGATGGAGCCGTTAATTTGGTCAGTTTAGTGACGATTTTTAGCGGTAATGCCTTGAAGTATAACGTATCGGGTCAATCCCAATATTATGTGCTAACCATTCTCTTAGGAATGGTCATCATACTTTGGTTCAGTCTTAATGGTCAATGGTCGGCCATTATGGATTATTGGTCATCTTTGCTGGCTAAGATTCGTTAACAATTATGGATGAATTCGGCCGCTTTTTAAGAAAAGTAGGTACAATAGAGGAGCGAAAGTTTTAAGTTGACTTAAAACTTCTTCCCTTTTTATTGAGTTCAAGAAAACTAAACTAATAACATGGAATCGAGTAGCCCGTCGAGTCAGGCATCTGAACCTCCTAATTATAGGTGGGCTAGGATTTTGGGAACAATGGTTGCAGTCCTTACCGTAACCTTACCCCTTTCTGCGATCGCTTTATACTCTTCATCAAGCACGGTTGACTCTTCACCCCCTCCTCCCTACACTGTCTCGACTCCGAGAAATCCATGATAAAGAATTAAATTCAGAATTAGGCTTTTCGGACAAAGGGGACTTAGGATATTCCTAAGTCCCCAAAAGAGTGTCAAAAATTACTTGTTATAGTGGTTTCAAATAAGTTTGAGAGATAGGAGCAGGAGTGCGAGCATCTTGCTCGCTATACTAAAGATTGGTATAGATGTAGGGTGTTTCATTCTTATTTGAATTAACTATAATTGTTAATTGTGCGTTGCCGTATAATTCCTAATATTGAATAACAACGGGATCTAAACTACGCCATAAATACCAAGTTGCAACTGTTCGATAAGGTTTCCATTGTTGGGATAAGTCGATCATTTCGGTTTTTGAGAGGGTTTTGTCCTGACTATAATGATGATGAATTGCATTCACTAATCCCAAATCAGCTAATGGAAAAATATCTGGCCGATGAAGATAAAAAATAAGAAACATTTGCGCTGTCCAGATTCCAATTCCTCGCAGAGACATGAGTTGTTTTAGAATCGTCTCATCATCCATATTATCCCACTCTTGGGGGTTTAGTGTTCCTGACTCAAATGCTTGAGCAATCGTAGTTATATAAGCAATTTTTTGTCGAGATAAACCACATTCTCGTAAATCTGTTTCTGATAATTTTAAATAAGCTTGGGGTGAAATAGAGATTAATTGTGCATTTAAACGATTCCAAATGGCTTCTGCTGCTTTGACGGAAATTTGTTGTCCAATAATCGCTTTGACCAAGGTATAAAAGGGATTTTGATGATTAATCAGGGTTTCATTGGGATAGGTTGCAATTAATCTCTCTAAGATTTTATCCTGTGCGGAAAGGGTTGCTGTTGCTTGTGGCCAATAGGTGGGAGTTGTCACGTTACTATCAGGAAGTTTTATTAATCTCCTTACTATCTAAACCGAATTGAGCATCAGACGCAACTGAGTCAATAGAAATTACTTCTGAATTAATAAAAATTGCTTCCCCAAACCAATAACCTTTCATCTTTTCAATGGGTCGTTTATCGATTCCAAAAAGCGGATTTCCTATTATCAGTGTTGGTGGATTCGATTGAATCGCTAATAAGGCAACTGCGTGGGGCAATTTCTTATTATTGGGCAACCGTTCTCGGACATGAAGTAAGGCCATTTGATTGCGTTTCATTAAGTCTTCTATTATTAAAGTATGATGATATTCTGGGTTTAAGTCGAGTTTTTTTAAGGCGGCAATTTCTCGTAAGGTGCTTGTTCCTAAACGATTTGTTTTTGTTAAAAGAGCTACTTCTTTTTCTCCAATGGTGGGATGTTTTCCACTTAATCTTGCTAAGGTGGCAATACTCGCTGGCGCACAAGAAACGGGTGTTGTTTGTCGAACGATCCCTTGAGTAAGTTTTAACGGTTGGATTTGTTCAATAATCGGAGAAAATAGATAAGAAAGGGTGACAAGTCCTAGGGTAATAATCGACAATCCCACTAATAATTGGTTACGTCGTTGACGGGATGACCAACCTGACAATTCTAAGCATAATAGGAAGCCAAACACAAAACTACTAAACCCAAACAATAATTTGTCAATATTAGCTTGTAACCAAAGTGTGAAGATAACAGGAATCATTTTCGGCAATTGATAATAAAAATGTAATTTTTCAATTCCTACTAAGATGGCAACAATAATAACAAGTCCAAAGAAAATAACTCTCACAATTCCTTGGTGGTTACTAAGGGCATTATCAGCAGTTACCCCTTTTTTGGCTAAATGTTTACCGAAAATTGCCCCTAAAATTAATCCAATTAGTCCAATGATCATTAAACTTATACTCATAATCTTATCCCCCGTATTCGTGTCTTGAGTAGATAGTCTTAATAGAGTCCTACGCATTAAAGTTAGAACATTCCTGATCTCTGTACGAACGCCTAACGGCATCTAAGGTTAAATCACTTGCACCAATTCCAATAGGAGCAATTGCAATTGTAGTGTGATCAACGCCTAACGGCATCTAAGGTTAAATCACAAGCTAAAGTTCAAGCGTTAGAATCTAAGATTGAATGTGATCAACGCCTAACGGCATCTAAGGTTAAATCACTATCAGCTTAATTCCATACAAACTGATTCGATCCCGTGATCAACGCCTAACGGCATCTAAGGTTAAATCACTGCTCCGTCTGTTCCGTCTAGTCCCGATGTTCCATTAACTCGTGATCAACGCCTAACGGCATCTAAGGTTAAATCACTCCCATGCGTCCTCAAACTCGCCTTTTTCTCTATCCCTGTGATCAACGCCTAACGGCATCTAAGGTTAAATCACTGAAGCTAGGGGTTCAATGTGTAGGATTTTAGATTGTGATCAACGCCTAACGGCATCTAAGGTTAAATCACTTAAGGGGGGTCACTTAATAGTGACCCTTTTTTTCTTTAGTGATCAACGCCTAACGGCATCTAAGGTTAAATCACCTATAGCTTTTGCCCTAAAATTTTTTCAACAATTGTGATCAACGCCTAACGGCATCTAAGGTTAAATCACAATTATTCTGGTGGTGGTTTTATTGCCCACCTATCTCGTGATCAACGCCTAACGGCATCTAAGGTTAAATCACAGCGACGGCTGAAAGCCTTATCTAGCCTACTGTCCTAGTCTATTTTGCACGTACCTCCTTTGCAACCGTAATAATACAGAAATTTGGGGCTTCGGATTAAAATTTTCAGCGTCCAGAAGCCAGACAGAGTAAGGGGTGTGAGGTTTTGCAAGCACCTATCAGCTAATCAAAAGACCCTCTAAGCTTTACGAGATAAAGATTTCAGCGATTTTGAACCCTCATTTTTATCAAACACTCAGAGGTGCTTGCATTTTTCAGAAAACCTTAAATCCCTTCTCATCTAATAGCCAAGTATTCGGGCGATTGTACTTAGGTAAGTCACGAACGCATTGATGAGAGAGACGAATTAGGATTAAATCATCTTCTTTCGTTAGAATCTGCTCCAATTCCCATCTTAATTTCTCTCGCATCCGTTGACTGAGCCAACAGCGAAAAATCGAGTATTGAATTCGCTCTCCGTAACCTTCTAACAATTTGTAAGCTTTGCGCCACCGTTTCTGACAGCGAATATCATAGCAGATGAGATACCAGTTTTTTAATTCAGCCATATTTACCCCTAATAAACCTTAAGACGATATTTCCTGATTAGATCCCCCTAAATCCCCCTTAAAAAGGGGGACTTTGACCCCTTCGGGTAATTCAAAATTCAAAATTCAAAATTCAAAATAATATAAAAAAGTGATTTTAATTGATCAATTAAGGTACAGGATTCCCCTAGCTTCAGCTATGGAGTCAAAAAAAGGATGAA
>JBFRWB010000218.1:0-5223 GCA_051439375.1 Microcystaceae cyanobacterium | reverse complement strand
GCGATGCGAGTTCTACTGGTGGAAGATGAAAAAGATTTGGCACTAGCAATTAAACAAGTTCTAATCGGCGAGAAATATGTGGTGGATTGGGTGTCAGATGGGATTCAAGCCTGGGACTGCTTGGAATATCAGTGGACGGATTACACCGTAGCGATTATTGATTGGCTACTTCCGGAATTATCGGGGCTGGAGCTATGCCAGCGACTTAGAGCGCACCAGAATCCCTTACCCGTGCTGATGCTCACTGCCTTGGGTCAGCCAGAAAACCGCGTGACAGGTTTAGATGCAGGAGCCGACGATTATTTAGTAAAACCCTTTATCATGGAGGAGTTACTAGCACGACTGCGGGCATTACAACGGAGATCGCCCCAATTTCAACCTCAAACCCTAACCATAGGCAAATTTACCCTAGATGATGCCAACAATGTCCTTTGTGTGAACTTAACCCAATCCCCTCAAACTATTCCCTTAACCGTCAAAGAATTCCAAATTTTTGCCTATCTAATGAAGCATCCAGAGCGCATTATTTCAGGGAGTAAAATTCGTAATCAACTATGGGATCTCGATGCAGAACCCATGAGTAACGTAGTTGCTGCACAAATGCGCTTAATCAGACGAAAATTAGCCAGTTATAACTGTATTTGTCCCATTGAAACCATCCGAGGTCAGGGCTATCGATTTAACAAACAGTTGGCAGAATACAAAAATCAAGCGTAACGAAAAAGAACCCAATTGATGACAACCTCCCAATTATTTCGTCATAGTCGTCTTCGTTTAGCTTTTTGGTATGCTTTGGTGATGGGGGTAATTTTAAGTTTATCTGGGTTTGGGATCTATCGTTCCCTCGTTCAATCTAATTGGAAAGCAATGGAGAGGGAAAAGGAATCTATTGCCGGGACACTCCACGACAGCTTAGAACCCATGTTACCTGCTTCAGAAGAGCCAACAAACGTATTAAAGCGTATTTTGCCAGAATTATGTTTAGTCGGACAACCCTGTAACCTTAATCCTAGTTTAATCGAGAGACATACCACTGGAATTAGCGATCGCAATACTTACTATCTTCGTCTATTTAATCATCAAGGGAAACTGTTAGCTTTTTCTCCTAATAAACCAGATAATTTATCTCAAATTTTAAACCCTGAACCCTGGAAAACGATTAAAAGTAACGGCATTCGTTATCATCAATTTACCATTATTTTACACGGTTCTGAACATCATAATTTAGGGGGAAATTCATCGTGGGGTTATTTACAAATAGGACGTAATTTAGAACCTTTTGATGCTGAGGTACAACAGATAAAAATCATTTTAATGCTTGGGTTTCCCCTCGTTTTAAGCCTAGTTATCGTATCAAGTTGGTGGCTTTCTGGGTTAGCTATGCAGCCTATTTATCAATCCTATCAACAACAAAAACAGTTTACCGCAAATGCTGCCCATGAACTACTATCGCCTTTAGCCAGTCTTTTAGCCACCATAGAAGCGATTTTAAGACTACCCCCTTCCCAACTGGAAGATTTAAGCAAAATGCTACATAGTTTAGAAAGACAGGGAAGACGGTTAAGCAACTTAGTGACTGATTTATTATTCTTAACCAGTCTTGAAGGACTATCCTTTTCTAAGGAGTTTCAATCTTGTTGTTTAAATGATCTAGTTAGTGACTTGATCGAAGAATTTTCTGAACTTGCGACTCTTGCTAATATTAATCTGATTGAACAAATTCCTGATCAGGAAATTTATGTTTTAGGAGACGAGTCTCAACTGTACCGTCTAGTGTCAAATTTAATCGCTAATGCTATTCAATATACGCCAGTTGGTGGTCAAGTTGTGGTTAGTTTAAACAGGAAAGAAACCACTGCATTGATTTACATTAAAGATACAGGAATTGGCATTCCTAAAGAAGAACAAAAACACATTTTTGAGCGATTTTACCGTGTGGATAGTGATCGCGCCAGAAAAACAGGAGGAATTGGGTTAGGGTTAGCCATTGCCCAAGCAATTGCCTATTATCATCAGGGTTCTATTGCTGTTAAAAGTCAAGTGTATCAAGGTAGTTTATTTACAATTTATCTACCCTGTATAACTAAAAAATCTGTCACGAATTAAAAGTTCATAACTAATCAAACATTTCATCAAACACCCGACGACGTTTATAAGGAGACTCAGGGGTTAAGTAACTCCAAAGAGACTCCCAATAAAAAAAAGCAACCCCATCAAAACCTTGTTTTCTAACGGTTTCTACTTGTTGTTTAATCTGTTTTATCTTCACTGTACTATTTAACGTTCCTGAGAGAATACCAATACTAACTGGTATTTTTTTACGAGCCAATTTAACCGCAGATTGTTGTAATTCTCTATTAAAACTATTAAGATCGTCTCGATAAACTTGTAAGACTAATTCATCAATTAATCCCCGTTTGACCCAGGTTTTCCAATCTTGTAAATAATTTTGATAAGAAAAGGAATGAGAATTAGGAGATAAAGAAATTAATATGTTAGGATTAACTGTTTTTATTGTCTTTACTAAATCAGCCATAAATGCCGTTAATTTTGCAGCCCGCCAAGCCATCCATTGAGGATTATGGGGATTGTTCGGGGGATTTTTACCCCAATGTTCTTGTTGATAAATTTTTATGGTTAACGGATCATAACCTAATTCCACTGGCATCCCAAAATGATCATCTAATTGCACGCCATTGACCTGATATTTCATGATAACTTCTAACATTAATCCCTTAATTAATTGTTGTACTTCAGGATGTAAAGGATTTAACCAAACTAACTGACTGACCTGTCTTTGATAAGCTTTTTTTCGCCAACGTTGAATCAAATTGTTTGTTTTATATTGCTTATTCGCTTCTAATTCATCTTGATAAAAAGTATTGAGTCGCCCCCCTTGACCTTGGGTTAACCAGTCAGGATGTTTCCTAGCTAATAAGGAACTTTTAGGAATCATTAATCCATATTCAAACCAAGGAATCACTTCTAAACCCCGTTGACGACTTTCTTCTATAATAACCCCTAATACATCAACATTTCCCCTAGTCCAATTTAATAAAGGTTCTTGAGATTTTCCAATCATTTCCTTAGCTAAAGCACTGGGATAAAACGTATAACCTCGGTTCCAAACAACAGGGTACAGCGTATTAAAATGATGCTCTGCAAGTTGTTGAATTGTACGATGAATACTCCCTGGAACGAATAAAACAGCACTCGCTACATTGGTTAACCAAACGCCTCTTCTTTCCTCAAATGTAGGGGAAGCAATCAATTTTCCTGATGATGAAAAAATGGTTTCATAAACTAACAAAAAACATAAAATTAATACAGTTAATACAATACAGATTAAACGGTTACGCCAAAGAGAAAAGTTGTGTTTAATTATTGATTTCATATAGGAAAAAATTATAAACTCCAATCATGACAGAGAAATTTTATGACGAATCTTAAAATATTCAACGGTCATTGACATACTCCCCCACTAAATCACAGATTATAGTGGGGGATTCTTTCCACATCACTGTTAGAAATTCCTTGCTCAATGAGACAACTTGAACTCTTGTGTCACAAACTGAACAATCTTGTGTGGTGAAATGGGGAGGTACAGCAACACAAACGATTCGATAAATCTTGGCAAAATAAATAAGAAATCCGCCAATCTTGCTTAGGTTTATACAAGATTAAGAAAAGTAGTAATAACGTTATTAAGGGAAAAATAGCGAACATTTTAATCGTTCCTTCTTAACAGGCGCAATATATATCTAGTAAGATAATCGAAAACTGCTCTAAAATCACTATTACAGAATCCTTGACTCATGGGAAAAGAAGCACTAATTGAACTCAGAGGCGTTTCTAAAGCCTTTGGCGGCCATACTATCTTAGATAAAATCGACTTAACCATTTATCGAGGAGAAGCATTAGTTATCATTGGTCCATCAGGCACAGGAAAATCGACAATTCTGCGTTTAATTGCTGGATTATTACCTCTAGATGCTGGAGAAATTTATATCGAAGGAAAGCGACGCAAAGGTATTATTGAAGACGGTCATCAACCCATGCGTATTGCCTTAGTGTTTCAACAGGCCGCCTTGTTTGACTCTCTTACCGTGGATGAAAATGTGGGCTTTTTCCTCTACGAACACTCCAAACTACCCCGTCATCGCATTCGAGAATTAGTGGAGGCTAAATTAGCGATGGTGGGGTTACAGGGAATGAGCGATCGCTACCCTTCCCAACTCTCAGGGGGAATGCGTAAACGAGTGAGTTTTGCCCGCGCCCTAATTGCTGACCCGGATAATCCTTTAGATAACCCAGAAATTGTTCTTTATGATGAACCAACCGCCGGACTGGACCCTATTTCTTCGACGGTTATTGAGGACTTAGTTAGGAACTTACAAAAAGCCCCTGGTGGTTGTGATAGTTATGTCATGGTATCTCACCAAGATAGTACCATTCGTCGCACGGCGGATCGCATTATTTTTTTGTATGGAGGAAAAATTCAGTGGGAAGGAACCGTTGATCAAATCGACACAACCCTTAATCCTGTTGTCAGACAGTTTTTTACTGCTAGCGTCAAAGGTCCCATTCGTGTGATTGATTAAGTTATGGGCGATATCCCTCTTCCGTCACTTTCGGAAAGGGCGAGGGATTTCTCGCCAGAGGGGTTGAATTATACAGGGGCCATCACCTCTGATTCTTTGGCTTGCATCACTTTCATTAAATCTAGCATCCGACAAGAATAACCCCATTCATTGTCGTACCAAGAAATCACTTTAAAGAAGTTAGAATTTAATTCCATACCAGCTTTAGCATCAAAAATACTAGAGTGATAATCTCCATTAAAGTCCATCGAAACCACATCTTCATCGGTGTAACCTAATACCCCTTTCAACTCACCCAAAGCGGCTGCTTTCATGGCTTCACAAATCGCTTCGTAACTGGTTGCTTTTTCGGTTTTAAAGGTAAGATCAACCACAGAAACATCGGGAGTGGGAACTCGTAAAGCCATGCCGGTTAACTTGCCCTTCAATTCAGGGATCACTAGAGTTACCGCTTTAGCTGCTCCTGTGGAGGCGGGAATGATATTTTGGGCTGCCCCTCGTCCCCCCCGTAAATCTTTCTTGCTAGGCCCATCTACGGTGGGCTGAGTGGCTGTCATGGCGTGTACTGTAGTCATTAACCCTTCCGCTAAACCAAAGTTATCGTTGATCACTTTGGCAATGG
>JBFRWB010000217.1:0-6852 GCA_051439375.1 Microcystaceae cyanobacterium | reverse complement strand
GCCTTCAGTTGCAGAACTCGAACGGCGTTTGCGGGAACGCAATCAAGACAGCCCAGAGGCGATCGCTCGTCGATTAGGGAAAGCGAAAGAGGAGATCGCTGCTAGTGGCGAATTTGACTGTCAAATTATTAATGATGACCTTTCTAAAACCCTAACTCAACTCGAACAGGTGATCTTGGCCAATCCTGCGTTCCCATCTCCTTAAATAACCGCTATAATTAAGAGAAAATATTGCTAAAAACTGATTAAGAATATGATTCCTACCGTTATTGAATCCTCTGGCCGTGGTGAACGAGCTTTTGACATCTATTCGAGACTGTTAAGAGAGCGCATTGTGTTTTTAGGGACAGAAGTGAAAGATGAGAGTGCCAACTTAATCGTGGCACAACTCCTCTTTTTGGAAGCAGAAGACCCTGAAAAGGACATATATCTATATATCAATTCCCCCGGTGGTTCAGTCTCTGCTGGACTGGGAATTTTTGATACCATGAACCAAATTCGCCCCGATGTTTGCACCATCTGTATTGGTTTAGCAGCCAGTATGGGAGCATTTTTGCTCAATGCGGGGGCTGCGGGGAAACGTATGAGTTTGCCCAACTCTCGGATTATGATTCACCAGCCTTTAGGTGGTGCACAGGGACAGGCCACAGACATTGAAATTCAGGCCAAAGAGATCCTCTATCTCAAAGGATTATTAAACCATCATTTAGCTGATCGGACGGGGCAACCCTTAGATAAAATTGCTGATGATACGGAACGGGATTTCTTCATGTCAGCCGAGGAAGCCAAAGAGTATGGCTTAATCGACCAAGTGATCAATCGTCGTCCTTCGGCATCTAATCCACCTGTTGCTGTTAATTAGTGCCTATTTTCATTCAGGTCAATTGTGAATCGTAGGATAGGCTTTGCCAATCACGCAAGTTAAGGCTGATAAATCGTAGGGTGGACAAAAGGGAAAAGACCTAAAATTATGGTAATTAGCCAGCAATTCTCACTTTGACCAAAAATTGATCTTAGCCAGAAAAATGCCAATGACAGAATCTGCCTTAGAGAGCAAATTGTTAACAATTGGATAGGACAATACCCGACCCGAAGTAGTTGACTAGATGAAACGGAACAGCCTCCCGTGGTGAAATTGCTTGAGCCGTGCCGTGTACTTTGAAAGTTGTACGCAAGGTTCTTAGGGGGGAACGGGGGAGCAATCCCCCAGACCTACCCGACGAAAATTGACGGTCAAAACCTGCCCCTACAAGGATAATGTTTTCCCTTTTAGATTGTCGTCGAACTCACGTTCAATTAGTCCTTTAATTCTGGGCATCATTTCTACAATTTTTTCCCCTCTGGCACTAAATTGGGGTTTGCTATTAATACCTCTTGTTCCTCTTTCTCCAATTGAATACAAAGTAGCTAATAATTTAGCTCCTTCTTCACCATAGTTTGTTAATTCAACTTCGCTATATTGGGGTTTCCATAACTCGATTATATATTTTAAATAGCCCCCACAAATACGACAGCACTCGTGGTCATCGATTAATGCTTGGACAATTTCAGTAGATGATTTTTGCTCTTTCAAAACTTCTTGATAAACATTTTCAGCCGTTTTAGGCTTAATCTGTGCAATTCCAATTGACCAATTGTGTTGATAGACAAGATTTGGTTGTACTAAAGATAATAATCCTTGTAAATCATCTTCCATACTTCTTCTTTCTAATTCATCCCAAATGATTGCACCTATCAATTCTGGAGCGATCGCAAATTCTTTTCCGACTGCTTTGATAGTGTCTCTGAGATGATAAATTTTTACCTCACTAGGACTTAAAGTTTGAATATTGGACAAACTGACTTGATGATAAGAAAATAGAGGAGACTGAAGATAATAATCTCCGTGAAGCCATAATCGCCAGTCGCTATCATACATCAGAACATCATAATTGATGTCAAATGGATCATGGTGAATGGTAGGGGAGGGCTGCTGTTTAAGGGAATGAGAGAGGGAGGATGTTGGTTGATTCATAGGAGTAATACCGCTTTACGGAAGGCAAAAGTTAAAAGGCAAAAGTCAAAAATAGAATTGGTAAGGGTTTCAGTTAAATCATCGGTCGTTTTTATTTGAAGAATTGGTGTAAGTTTTTATCTGAAGTTCTCTTTTTAATTTAATCCTCTCCTGTGTCAAAAGTTTGTCTATCGCTTGACAATCCTATTTAATCTTAAAGATAGGGATACAAGCAAGATGACTGTTGTGCGGTATAAGCTTATTCGGTCAACCTCTATAATTCATTAGTTATAATTATCGTTAATATGGGGACAGTGGATAAAATTAATCACTCAGCTACAATGTAAGTGACAAAGGGCTAAAACCTTTGTGTATCAATAGATTAGACCACGAGTTGCTTCTCGTTATATGAAATCTGTACTTATCCTAACTAGCAAGTTACCTTACACCCTATCTTATCTAGTTTTACTAAAAATGTATCGATTCTTCTTGTTACCTTTTTTGGCATTCGCTTTTTAAATGAATTATCTGAGTATGGACTACTCTTTTATGCCAAGAAAAAACTGAAGGATAATCCCAACTTAGAAAAGGGAGTGGCTGCTTTTATTCCTGCACTTCGTATCTTTATCTGGACAGTTGCAATTGTTTTCTTATTGGATAATTTAGGACTTAACATTGCTGCAATGGTAGCTAGTTTAGGAATCGGTGGAGTAGCGATCGCATTAGCTTCTCAGGGTATTTTACAAGACTTATTTAGTTATTTTTCTATTCTGTTTGATCGTCCTTTTGAAATTGGAGATCTAGTTCAAATTGATAATTATATCGGACATATTGAATATGTTGGCATTAAAACTACCCGCATTAAAGAGCTAAGTGGAGAGGAATTAATTCTTGCTAATACAGATTTAACTAGCTCTAGAATTCAAAACTTTAAGCGCATGGAACGTCGTCGAGTTGTTTTTATGATTGGTGTAATTTATGAAACAGACTTAGATACCTTGCAGATAATTCCCTCTTTGATTCAGAAAGCGATCGAAGCAACTGAGAATGTCATATTTGATCGAGCGCATTTTGCCAACTATAATGATTTTAGTCTAGACTTTGAAATTACTTATTATGTGTTAAATAATAGTTATCTTTCCTTCCGAGAAGCTCAACAAAACATTAACTTTAATTTAAAGGAGGCTTTTGATAAACACAATATCCAATTTGCTTATCCTACTCAAGTGGCTTATTTGAACCCAATGTCTTCTAATGCATTAGATCAATCTGATAAACTGTCTCCATCTTGAGAAGTATAGTTTTCACAACCAGTCACACCTTCCATTCCCCGTCGTCAAAAACTACAAGATTAACTCAATATCAAAAACATGATTATTTTCGCTAAACTTTCAACTTTTATAGTATTTTTAGGGTTGTTATTAACTTATGTACAGCCTATCTTTGGACAGTCCCTGAATTCTCCTGAATCTCTCCAAAATCATGATCTTAAAAGTGAGGTTGAAGAAGATTTAATCGAAACTGAAACACAAGAAAATGAAGAAGAAGAAGAATCGGAGACTGAAACCCAATCTGGCGAAACTTCCCCTTTAAATCCTAACGAAAGTCAACTAAGAGTTCCTTTATTTAACGCAGCCGATGGTATTACTCCTACCTTTAGCTTTGGGTTTGGTTCATTAATTCCTGATAATACGGCTTTAAGAGGAGCAACTCGTCGTAATATTACGTTACCGCGCATCACCTATCAAGAAACTTTTCCTATTGGCTTTTTTCTACAACGAAGACTCGGTGATAACCAAAGACTTTTATTAGAGACGGTGGGAGATTCAGAATTTTTGGGAACGGACTTAAGTTACAGTGTTGTTCCTAAAGATTGGAATGGGGCGTTATCGGTTAATTTAAACACAAGACGGGGCATAACGACGGCTTTTAAAGGGGGTGAACGAGAGGTTAAGTTACCTAACGATGGCGAACCTTGGTTGATTCGTACAGGAGGTGGCATTGAATATACAGAATTAATAACACCTCGCCTCAATTTGGCGGTTGCTGCCAATTATGAACGAATTTCTTCACGTAGCGGGATGTTTTCTAATCGAGTCATTCCCAAGGATGAGTTAGGCAATCAACTAACCGTTAGTTCCATTGGACAGGATGATTTAGTCTCTTTATCCTTATCAGGATTATATGAAAATGTTGATCGCCCTCGCTATCCTTCCGAGGGGTTGAGAGTGCGTTTTGGTTCAGAACAAGCGATCCCCATTGGACAAGGAAGTATTGTCTATAATCGACTAGCAGGTAATGTATCTGGCTTTATTCCCCTTAATGGATTAGCCAGTGGAGATAAAACCGACATTTTAGTGTTAAATCTCCAAGGAGGAACGTTTTTAGGAGATGTTCCCCCCTACGGCGGTTACAATTTAGGGGGAAGTAACTCAGTTCGAGGTTATAACCGCTCTGAGATTACTTCAGGTCGGACTTTTGTGCAAACTACCATAGAATATCGCTCTCCTGCTTTCATATCCTTTGATTTGTTGCAAAATGAGATAAATATCAGAGGAATTGCCTTTTTTGACTATGGCACGGATTTAGGCTCAAAATACACTGTGATTGGACAACCTGCTGTGGTTCGTAATAAACCGGGGTGGGGACTCGGATATGGCGCAGGGGTACATTTTGTTACCCCTGTTGGCTTGTTTCGCCTAGAAAGCGGTTGGAATGATCAAGGAGGAAATGCCACTTACTTTTTAGTCGGCGATCGCTTTTAGGTTCGTTATGTGTCTAGCGACTGAGAACATTAGGCGGTTTAGCTGTTATACTTCCAAAAACCTAAAATTTTTATCAATACTTTGGAGAACGCTATGAAAATTGCTGTCACAACCACTGTTGCAGCCCTCCTTGCTACTGCTACCGTCTCACCTGTGTTGGCTGATGTCGTCGTTGTTGACAAAGGGATTAGTGAAGCCGAGGTAGTAGCTGCTCAGGATGCTTGGTGTCAGGCACTTGTCGATATTAGCACTACTAACGCCAAGAGCGGACAAGAAGCCGCCGCAGCACTTGCCGAAAAGGTGATTGATTCCGCCTACGGCTACCAGTTGGGTGCTGTTTTATTTAAACCCACAGTCACGGTTAATCCACAGACTTTCCGCTTAACACGGGCTGGCGCACTTGCTTATTTTGTCGGGGGAGACTCAAACTATCCTGATGACAATGGCTTTGCACTGAATGACTGGACAAAGTGTGAACATGAAACTGTAGCCGTATTTATTAAGGGCAGGACTGCTAATACGATGGGTAAGGTTCGTTTGACCAACAAAGATGGTAACGTCACAACAGTAGATAAGACTTGGACATTTATTAAAGATGATGCGGGTCAATTGCGTATTATTTTGCATCACTCATCATTAGAGTTTACGGGTGAGTAAAATCCCATAAAAGCGATCACTCTCCTATTTCTCCTACATTCAGAAATTAATCTCAACCGAACAGTATTGGGGCAGCTATGCTGGATGCATATGTTAAGATTTACGAGTGTCTTTTATATCTTAGTTAAAGAGGTTAACATTATGAAGTTAAAACTTGCTAGTTTTGGTTTTATTGGTCTTGTTCTTTTAAACACAGGATCGGTCATTGCTCAAAGTCGAGAGTATTCTTTTTCTGGTAATGTTCAACAAGTTTGGGAAGATGGATTCAGATTAAAGACAAGCGAACGTTCCATCACAGTTGATAGTTGGGAGCTTTGCGGAGATAACACGGCTCGATACCTAAAGACGGGAGATCAAGTAACAGTAGCAGGGAGGTTTGAAAGAAGAGAATTTGATGCTTCTTCAATTACTAAAGCCGATGGCGCAAGCGTTTGTCAACGTGAGTCTAGTTAAAACTTGACCCCCTAAATATGAGGTGTGAGGTTATTATTTGTATCTACAACCTATCCCCTCACACCTAAAACTTTTTTATAATTTATTTAACCTCAAGCCAATTGTCCCTAATTTTCTGAAATCTGATCTGCATATCAATATCTAATAACTGCTTATTTAATTGCTTAGTTAGAGGGTTATTCTGAGTCAGGGCAATACTGTAGTTTTCTCTACCAAGAGAAAAGTTAGCGATTCGATAGGGTAGTTGAGGATTCTCGTATAAATGGTCTTCTAAAATTAAACGAGAATACAAAATAGCATCGACTTGTTGATTATCTAACTGAGCCAGAGCAGTTGAAAGGTTTTTAACTGGACTCACTCGTGCTTGATAATGATTTGCCCATCTGATGGCATTTGACCCTTTGATGACAGCAATACGAGCATTTTTTAAATCTTGGGGTCGATAAAATTCCATCGCCGAACGAGGAGAAAAAGCTAAGGTTAAAGTGGTAGCAATTCCTGCTGTTAAAGAACTAATAATCACAATAGAAATAATCGACCAGCATCCAGCAATGATTCGTCCTAAAGGGGTAATTGGATAGCGATCTCCATAGCCAACGGTGGTAAAAGTAGTAGTGGCGCACCACATTCCCTCTCGAACGCCTTTAAAATACTTTGGAGAAAATTGTTGAGGATTTTCTTTATGTTCCGCTAACCATAGTAAATTACCAATCAGAAAAAGACAAACATAAATTAAGCCAGCAGAAGAAATGAAAGCCCATCCCAAGAAAGGACGAATAAAACTCCATAAGGTGGGAGGGGCAGAAGGTAAGAGAAGGGTTAATTCTTCTTGTACGATTGGTTGGGTAAAATCAAATTTTTCTAGTCGTTCTGAGGTAACGGTTACTGACCCTAGTACTATATCAATGTTCCCCGTCTCCAAAGAAACCAGTGCTTCGCTAACAGAAGGATAGGCTACCATTTCATAATCAAGTTCTAACCGTT
>JBFRWB010000216.1:0-32424 GCA_051439375.1 Microcystaceae cyanobacterium | reverse complement strand
GTCTTTTATTGCTAAAAACCTATTCTTGATGATTTTTACTTCCACTTTTTACCTGATGATTGTTTCGTCAGACTTCATGTGATGAATTTAGAGTGAGTCGCTTGTCTGACGTGCGGAATGTAAGTTTTAGCTAAATCAGTTAATATAGTTAATTTCAATAAAAATTAGGTAGCTGTACCTTTCAAAATATCAGCATAGGGAAGAATGAAACCGCTTATTTAAAACGACTATAACTGATAACTGCTCACTGTTCACTAATTACTATATCTAACAGCCTTTCCCCTTCTTCTACCGTTTCCACCTGAAACATCTTATCTCTTAAAGCGGCTGCTCCTTCAAAATCTTTACAATACCAAGATAGATGTTTACGAGCTTGATAAATCCCTCGTTTTCCTTTATATTCCCATAACTGTCTTAGATGTTCCTTAGCACACATTAAACGTTCAATTACCGTCGGTTGGGGCAATTTCTCCCCTGTTTTCAAATAATAATCAATTTCCCCCACCAGAAAAGGATAGCCTAACGTTCCTCGTGAACACATCACTCCGTCTGCTTGGGTTTGTTCTAGGCAGTTAAGGGCAGCTTCTACCGAGAAAATGTCCCCATTTGCAATCACAGGAATAGATAAGGCTGATTTTACCTTAGCAATCCAATTCCAATTGGCTGTTCCCTTGTAACCTTGAGTACGAGTGCGGCCATGAAGGGTTAAAAGGGATGCACCGGCATCTTCAAGGCGTTTAGCGAAGTCTAAGATAGGAATTTCCTGCTCATTCCAGCCTAAGCGAGTTTTTACCGTAACGGGAACATCTACAGCTTTAACTACGGTTTTAACAATAGCTTCAGCAACGTCTGGTTGTCGTAACAGGGAAGATCCGCCCCCTTTTTTGGTAATTTTATTAACAGGACATCCCATATTAATATCAATAGTTTTTGCCCCTTCTAAGACGGCTTTTTGAGCAGCTTCGGCCATAAAATCGGGACGACAATCAAACAATTGAATACTAATAGGTTGTTCATCGGGATCAATTTCCATAATCTTAGGAAGTCGTTTTAAATGATGAATTTCTGTTGCACTTACCATTTCTGTATAAATCATAGAATGGGGTGCATAGCGACGCACTAACCGCCGAAATACCAAATCTGTTACCCCAGAAAGTGGGGACTGTAACACCCGACTATTAACCGTTACATTACCAATTGTTAGAGGGCTTTTTAGCTTTTCCAGTAAAGAATCATGGTTCATTTTAGTTCAAGGTTTAAGAGAGCAAAATTATTTATAAACTGATTAACCATTTTTGCAGAAATCTTGGCCATTTCTGATAAGATTTTAACTTCTTTTGTTGCCATTGTAAAGCAGCTTGAGAAATAATATAAGCAAAACTAGCTGAGGTTAAAGCACTCGCTTTTAGTTTAACTAAAGGGATTTTTTGCTCCATAGCAATTGCGATCGTATTCATGTATTCTTCGGCATAATAGCCTAAAATATGTGCGCCTAAAATTTGTCCATTAAGGCGAGTAATAATTTTGAGTTTTCCATTCATTTCATCGAACAATTGACGCTGCGGCAATTGATGAAAGTTTAAATTAATGATTATCAATTTATCCTCATATTGTTGTCGGGCTTGTTGTTCGGTTAAACCCATTCTGATAAATCTCGGATCGGTTAAAATGATGTTAACATCAGGTACATGCTCTTTTTTGCGATTCCTAATTCCCATTATATTATTTAAAGCGATCGCTGCTTCAGCTTGGGTTCTTGCTATATCTTGATAATTCCCCGTTACGCCTCCAATCGCATAAATATTAGATAACGTTGTTTGTTGTTTGTGATTCACTTTAATCCCTCTTTTATCAAATTTAATCCCAATTTCTTCAATATTTAGCCCTTGGAAATTAGGCTGAGGATAGGACGTAATAATCAATTCGTCAGATGCGATGGCATGACCACCAATTTCAAGCCACTTTTTCTGCTCAATTAATTTAACATGAGTAACAGGAGTATTAACAAAAAGTTTGATTCCTTCTGCTTCTAATTGTGCTTGAAGATAGGGAATAATATCTCTTTCTTCTTGAGGAAGTAAACACGCATCTTCGACAATTAAAGTAACCGTTTTCCCTAAGCGATTTAATGCCTGTGCTAATTCTATTCCCATACTTGTTTCAGCAATAATGGCAAGGTTTTCGGGTAAAGTTGCGACTTGCTGAGAAGCTTGTATAAAATCTAAATAGCCAACTTCCGTTAAGCCTTGAATTTGAGTATCTGAATAACCGTATCCTGTGGCGATTAGATAACTTTTAGCTAATAAATTACGAGTTTCTGTGATAAAAGTAAGGTTAGGTTGTATCTCAAATTTACCCGATTCGAGAATCACATCGACTCCTTTTTCTAATAAGTCTGATAAAGAAATAGCTTGATAGGATTCTTGCCACCATGGTATAGAAGTGGGAGACGTAAAATTAAATGGATTGCATGACGAAACAATTTCCCAATCTTTTAGCTTCTGATTTTGTCGAGACAAACAGGATAAATAAGACCATTTTTGACGATAAAGGGTTTCTATTCCTTCTCGTTGATGGCTAAAACGTTGCTGCACTAAAGCCACTCTATAATTAAAATTAATAGCGGTTAAAGCAGTATATCGACTTAAAGACGTATCGCCAATAATCACTAAATCGTAATCTTTGATCATTGTTAGACTAATTTCTCCCTAATTCGGCTACCTATAGTGCTATGCACAACTAAAAATTAAACAGCAATCCCTGATACTTGTTTCAGAGATTGCTTGTGTCAAATTGACACAGTTATTGTCATTTAATCGTTACTTAATTGAATTCTAGGATCAACGACTTTAAGTAATAAATCTGCAAGTAAATTACCAAGAATTAATAAGGTTGCCCCCATTACTAAACTCCCCATTACTAAATATTTATCTTGACCTTGTACGGCCTGTAAAGTCAATCGTCCTAACCCCGGCCAATTAAAGAAAAATTCGGCAATAAATGAACCACTTAATAAGCTAGCAAATTCAAATCCTAAAATAGTAATCAACGGATTAATTGCATTACGCAGTGCATGAACCATGATAACTTTATTTTCAGGTAAGCCTTTGGCTCTGGCTGTTTTAATATAGTCTTGACGCATTACATCTAACATTTGACCTCGCATGAGTCGCTGTAATCCAGCAAAACTGGTAATGCTTAAGGCAATTGTCGGTAAGATCATGTGCCAAAGCACATCTAAAACTTTACCAGCAGAGGTTAATTCAGCAAAGTTTAGACTCGTCATATTTCCCACAGGTAAAAGCGGCGTTAAATATTGAGCTAATAGGAGCAAAAATAAAGCAGTAATAAAGCTAGGAAATCCTTGCCCTAGATAACTTAAGACCCGAAGAATTTTATCAATCCAAAGGTTCTTTTTATTGTTATCAATGACAGCAACTGCACTAATGATTCCTAATGGTAAGGCAATTAACCAAGTGAGAATAATAGATGCGATCGCTAATAACAAAGTAGCAGGAATTCGTTCTAGTAATAACCCAGTTACTGAGCGATTAATATACAATAAACTGAGCCCAAAATCAAAACGGGTTAAGATCCCTGTTAACCATTTCCAGTATTGCATATACCAAGGTTGATCGAGTCCATAAAGTTTGATCCAAATCTCTAAGGTTTCAGGAGACACATTAGGATTTTGGCGCAAGGTATCCAGAAAATTTCCCGGTGCGAGTTGAATAATTAAAAAGCTTAATAAAGAAGCAAGAAATAGGGTTAAAAGTCCTTGTAAAATCCGTTGAAAGGTATAAAGAAGGGTTTGATTCTTAAGAATTGGCAAATCTTGCCAAGAAGCAGGGGGAACAGAAGAAGAAGTCATTTAACAGTAGTCAGTTATTAGTGTTCAGTATTATACCGTTTTCCCGTCTCATGAGATACACCCAAATCTTAATTTCTGACTCGGTGACTCCTCAAAATCCAAGACTCTGTACCTCATATTAACGTTATCCCTCATCAAATACTTTTTCTTTCTTCAAATAATTTAAGCCTAGGTAAATGGTAGAAATAGTTCCTGCAACACATAGTTCCCCTGAAAAGACGCTAGACTCTACCTCATCCAAAGGAATTAAAACGACTTCAATTTCTTCTGTGATGTCTAACTGCTGCTCACCTGTTTTTACTGCATCTAAAGCCAAAAACAAATGAATTTTCTGGGTATCTTTAATCGGATTTTCATAAATACTTCCCAAAGAAATAAATTGACTAGCACTATAGCCAGTTTCTTCCCTAAATTCTCGTATTGCTGCTTTCTTAATGGGTTCTTGGCTAGAATCACATCGTCCGGCTGGTAACTCTAAGAGAATTTGTCCGCTTCCATGACGATATTGACGAACAAAAATAAGATCCTTCTGGGGTGTTAATCCGAAAACAATAACAATATCAGGACGAACATTGACAAAGAAATCATCAATAATTGTTCCATTCCCTAACTGGATTTTATCTTGACGGACTTGACACCATTGATTATTAATAACCCATTGGGAGTCTAGGGTTTTCCATTTTTGAATATCAGTCATTTCAGTTATCAGTTATTGCAGTGAGCAGTGAGCAGTTATCAGTTATCATACCAAGTCTGACTTACTTATAAAACTTACTGATTGATGACGAGTCTTTTTGTCTTGTCGGAGAGTGATCAACACTCATGAGAGAGTATATTTGTTGGGACCAAGTCTCATTAGAAGCAGTAACTTGCCAAAACTAATAGAGGAATGATATATTTTTCGGAGAAATTAAAACGTAGGTACGACAACTATGGGAATGACTGTCCAAGAAGCTTTAGATAAAGCTGCTTCCAAATTGTCCATCCAATCAAAATATGACAACTTTATAGGTGGAGATTGGGTAAAACCAGTAAAAGGTCAATATTTTGAAAATCCTAGTCCCATTAATGGCAAAACCATTTGTGAAATCAGCAGATCTACCCCTGAAGATATTGAAATAGCACTTGATGCTGCTCACAAAGCTAAAGATAAATGGAGCAAAACCTCTACAACAGAAAGAGCAATTATACTTAATAAAATCGCTGATCGCATTGAAGAAAACTTACCATTATTAGCACTCGTTGAAAGTTGCGATAACGGAAAACCGATCAGAGAAACAACCGCAGCTGACTTACCCTTAGTCGTCGATCATTTTCGTTATTTTGCTGGTTGTATCCGCGCCCAAGAAGGAACAATCTCCGAAATTGATCATCAAACGATGGCTTACCATTATCATGAGCCGATTGGAGTCTGTGGTCAAATTATCCCGTGGAACTTTCCGATACTTATGGCTGCTTGGAAATTAGCCCCTGCTTTGGCGGCTGGGAATGTGGTGGTGGTTAAACCCGCAGAACAAACCCCTATGAGTATTATGGTGCTGATGAACCTAATCGGTGATCTTCTACCAGAAGGCGTACTAAATGTAGTCAATGGTTTTGGAATTGAAGCCGGTAAACCACTCGCGACGAATAAAAGAATTAATAAAGTAGCTTTTACGGGTGAAACAACCACTGGGCGTTTAATTATGCAATACGCTTCAGAAAATCTGATTCCTATCACCCTAGAATTGGGGGGGAAATCACCTAATATCTTCTTTCCTGACATTATGGAGCAAGATGATGCCTTCTTTGATAAATGTTTAGAAGGCTTTGCCATGTTTGCCCTTAACCAAGGTGAAGTATGTACCTGTCCTTCCCGTGCTTTAGTCCATGAATCCATATATGATAGCTTTATGGAAAAAGCGATCGCCCGTGTCGAAAGAATCAAGCAGGATAATCCCCTACTCTCAGATACGATGGTAGGCGCCCAAGCTTCTAATGACCAATTTGAAAAGATTATGTCCTACTTTGATATTGGTAAGCAAGAAGGGGCCAAGATTCTTACAGGTGGAGAAGCTAACAAACTATCTGGGGAACTAGCCAATGGCTATTATATTAAACCGACTGTTTTTGAAGGTGATAACAAAATGCGGGTTTTCCAAGAGGAGATTTTTGGGCCGGTTGTTTGTGTTACCCCCTTTAAAGATGACGATCATGCGCTAGAAATTGCCAATGATACCCTCTATGGGTTAGGAGCAGGTATATGGTCGAGAAATATACACAAAGCATTCCGTTTTGGACGAGAAATTAAAGCAGGCCGTGTATGGACTAACTGTTACCACCTCTATCCTGCTCATGCTGCGTTTGGCGGCTACAAACAATCTGGATTTGGCCGGGAAAACCATGCTATGATGCTCCACCATTACCAACAAACCAAAAACGTTTTAGTTAGTTACGATCCCAATCCTATGGGATTTTTCTAAAAATTAGGGTATAAAGAAGGGTATGGGGTGAGAACCTCTTCCCCTTTCTTTCTCCATTTACATTACATGACAAATGCAGTCAAACGAGTAAGCGTCACCCCCACCGCTTCTCAACTCATACTTCAATTAAAACAAACCCACGGCCCTCTGATGTTTCATCAATCAGGAGGCTGTTGCGATGGCTCTGCTCCCATGTGTTATCCCAGAGGAGAATTTCGTGTCGGTGAATCAGATATTTATCTTGGGGAGATTGATGATTGTTCCTTTTTTATCGGTAGAGACCAATTTGAGTATTGGAAACATACTCATTTAATTATAGATGCTGTCCCCGGTAGAGGGAGTGGCTTTTCTGTAGAATCCCCCACAGGTTATCGTTTTCTGACTCGTTCTCGTATGTACACAGAAGAGGAATGTGAGGCTTTACAAGAATTACCTCAACCGTTAAATGGCGCACAAATATCGTCCTCAGTATAGAACAAATAGATGATGTGTAGGGCTATATATTCACTCAAGTATTTGATAAACGTTGACGAATTTTCAAATAGGTTGTCGTCACAATCGTGCTAATAATTAGATAAAGAATAACGGCTGCTAAAGAGAGTGTTTGATTAGGAAAATTAATCCCTGCAATAGCCAAAGCCATCCCCGGATGACGAGAAACCGTAGATAAAGCTAATGCTGTTTTATCATAAGGATCGGGTCCTCCTAAACTATGACCAATCCCCAAAGCCACAAAAACAAACAAAAGAATCGCAAACATTGTTCCATTTCCCATGAGTGTAATAATATTGGGCATCGCACTATATAAAATAAATAAGCTCCCCAATAGTAACAAAATAGATCCAATAGAAAGAATCGGTTGTGCTGCTTTTTCTGCGAAGCGAGGAACGATATATCTAACGATTAAACCAATGGATAAGGGAATTAAAATTACCGTGAGAACAACCTTAGCAACGGCGATATGAGGAATACCACCTGAGCGATCAAATGCGAGAGCAAATAGCTTAACCAGCGCAGGAACAACAACAATTGCTAACAAAGACATTGTTACCAAAAGTCCAATAATATAAGATAATGTTCCCCCTGCATTCAAATGTTTTTTGGGTAATAGAGGAGGAATAGGAGAAACAGATAGGGAAAAAATCGCAATTTTTGCGGCGGGATGAATATCACTAAAGCTAAATATAATAATTCCTGCGGTTAGGGGAACGAAAAGATAAACGGAAGCAAATGATAGGAGAAATTGTCGAGGATGACGAAACAAATAGGTAATGTCTCTAACCGTGGCCTCTAATCCGAGGGCAAAAACAGAGAGAATAACACTTGTTTTCATTGAGAAGAGAATGATTTGTGCAGGAGTCATATTAAATCCGTTTGAATAACCATAGTGACTGATAGGGAAGGCTGAAGGCAAGGAGGCAGAAGGCAGGGGAGATTTACACTGTTATTTGAATTAACTATACAAGAGTTTTGATAGGGAAACTTCCGACTTCTAAACGCCTAATTAATTTATCATTGACTTAAGTTATCTTCAATAAATTGTAAAGCAGCATCTTTAGGAAGGGGACGGGCGAAGAAATAACCTTGGCCTAATTGACAGCCTAATCTGTGTAGTTGTTTCCTTTGTTGTTCGGTTTCAATGCCTTCTGCAATGACTTCCATTCCCAATGTTTGAGCAAGGGTAATAATTGCCTGTATAATTTCTCCATTCTCTCCTTGACTACCCAAACGACTAATAAAAGAACGATCAACTTTTAAGGTATCAACGGGAAAGCGATGTAAATAACTTAAAGAAGAATAGCCTGTGCCAAAATCATCTATACAAAGGCGTATGTGTCGTTTTCGTAGTTCTTCTAAAAGATAGGTGGCTGATTTAGCATTATCCATAATCGCTGTTTCTGTAATTTCTAATTTTAAATATTGACTATTTAAGCGGGTTTTTTGCAAAATCAGATCAATTTGTTCGATTAAATTGGGGTCGGAAAATTGGGGAACAGATAAATTTACTCCCATGGTTAAATGAGTTAAGTTAGGCTGATAGTTTATTAATTCTTGTTGCCAGTCTTGCAGTTGACGACAAGCTTCTTCTAGTACCCATAATCCCAAGGGAAGGATTAATCCAGTTTCCTCAGTAGCAGGAATAAATTCTGCTGGAGAAACCATGCCTCGTTGGGGATGTTGCCAACGAATGAGGGCTTCAAAGCCAACTAATTGATTAGTTTGAAGGGAAATAATGGGTTGATAATGGAGTAAAAATTCCTGATGTTTTAGGGCGCGGCGTAAGTCCATATCCAACTGAAGTTTCTGCTGAATTTGAATGTACATCTGGGGATCAAACCATTCATAACGGGCTTTTCCTGCTAGTTTTGCTCGATGTAAGGCAATATCAGCATCTCTGAGTAAATCTTGAGGATTATTGTAAATAGAACTTCCTAACACAATGCCAATACTAACACTTAGAAAAATTTCTTCGTTTTGTAGGAGAAAGGGTTGGGTTAGTTCCTGATTAATGGTTTGGGCAAGTTGACTAACCCCGTCACCGTGATCAATATTCCTCATTAAAATCGCAAATTCATCCCCGCCAAATCGAGCCATTAAATCCTTATCCTCTAAACATTGATTAATGCGATGGGCAACTGCTGTTAAGAGTTTATCTCCTTCTAAGTGACCTAAAGATTCATTGATAATTTGAAAGCGATCGCAGTCTAAAAACAGCACAGCAAATTGATAATTAGGCGTTTGTTTCGCTAGTTGTAAAATGGCTTCGAGTTCTCGTAAAAATAAGGTGCGATTCGGCAAATTCATTAAATCATCATGCAAGGCCTGATATTCTAAGGCTGCGGTACGTTCTTTTACCTTTTCTTCTAAGGTTTGATTTAACTGTTGTAAATCTTTTTGCAGTTGTCTGACTTTGAGGTGGGTTTCGAGACGAACTAAGACTTCTTCGAGTTGAAAAGGCTTGCTAATATAATCGACTCCGCCTACTTTAAACGCTTTTACTTTATCCCAAACTTCATCTAAAGCACTTAAAAAAATCACGGGAATATCACGGGTATTAGGGGAAGCTTTCAGGATTTCACACACCTCATAACCATCCATCTCGGGCATTTTAATATCTAATAAAATCAGATCAGGTGGGCTACTGTTAACCCCCATTAAAGCAATTTTTCCATTCAAAGCTTGACGGACTTTATAGCCATTCCGTCTGAGCATAATCGCCAAGACATCTAAATTTTCTTTGGTATCATCAACAATTAAAATATTGGCTTTTGACTCAGATAAATCGGGGATATTCATTAGATTAAGGGCTGGATTAATTCCATGAGTTGATCAAACCGAAGCTTATGGCTAAGGGACTGAAGTTGTTGGGTTAATTGCTGGTCTTCAGGGGGAATTTGTGCTAACAATTGGGTGATATTATCCTCATCTAGCTCACACGCTGCCTGATGCAATTGCTGAAGCCATGATAGGGGCATTTTTAACAAATCAGTTGGGTTAATGACCTCATAAGGGACAGAAGTAGGCGAGGCATGAGGGGCATTATTTAAGGGTTCTGGGGCATATTGATACTCAATCCCTAAATAGCGTGCCATTGTCCCGTATATTTCAGCAACTTTTAGCGGTTTACGCACAATGTCGTCACATCCCGATGCTAAAATCCGTTCCTGTTCTTCCGCAAATGCACTGGCGGTTAAAGCAACAATAATTGTTTCTTGTCCTTGGGGGTAAGAACGAATCTTGCGAGTCGCGGTATAACCATCCATTACAGGCATAGAAATGTCCATCCAGATAAAATGAGGCTGCCATGATTGCCATACTGCTATCGCCTCTTCTCCATTTTCGACTGCTTTGACCGTAAAATCAACTGACCTTAACAGTTCAACAAGCAGTTGACGATTTTCGGGATTATCTTCCACCACTAAAATGCGATATTGGGGCTGATCTGGGGCTAAACCCACCACACAACGAGGGGATACGCTAGGGGGAATAACGGGGGTTTGGGGCAGTTTAACGGGGATAGAAAAGTGAAACCGTGTTCCTGTACCTGAAGCTTCGTCAAGGGGAGAATTAAAGGTTAAATTGCCCCCCATCAACTCGACGAATTTACGACTAATGGGGAGGCCAAGTCCGGTTCCTTGTTGAGTTTGTTGGCCAATCTGGGTTTGACTAAACGGATCAAAGAGAAGGGCGGCTTCTTGGCGACTAATACCGGGGCCAGTGTCTTCAACGGCAAAATAAAGTCGAGGAAGGGCAGATTTATTTTCTTTTTCCTTCCAAGATACTTGTAAGGTAACAGCCCCCACCGAAGTAAATTTAATGGCGTTACCCAGTAAGTTGATCAGTACCTGTCGCAATTTAATTTCATCCGTTTGAATGGTGGGGGGTAAATCGTCAGCACAGTCAATGGTGAAAATTAAGCCCTTATCAACGGCTTTGAGGGAAAACATATCATAAACACTAGCTAAGAAGTAATCAAGATTAAAATCTCTTTCTTTTAAGAAAACTCGTCCCGCTTCGATTTTGGACATTTCCAAAATATCGTTAATTAGGGTTAACAGATGTTCCCCTGAGCGACTAATAATATTGAGATAATCGGCTTGATGGGGGGAAATTGCGCCGTCTTGTCGCATTAATTGGGCAAATCCAAGAATCGCATTGAGAGGTGTCCGCAATTCATGGCTCATGTTCGCTAAAAATTCGCTTTTGGCCTGATTGGCTGCATCGGCGGCTTCTTTGGCCTGACGCATTTTCCATTGGAGTTGGGTTGCTTGCCCTAATTCTAGGGTTTGTTGTTGAATTTGCTGGACATAATTGGCCTGTTGTAAGGCGATTCCCAATTGATCTCCTAAACGAGTAATTGCTTCAATTTCCCACTGTTCCCAACTACGAGGATGATGGGATTCGTAAGCAGCGAGAAGTCCCCAAAGTTTCCCTCCTTGGATGACGGGGGCAATTAAATAGGCTCTGATGCCAAAACTTTCTAATATTTGCAGATAACAGTCACTAAATCCTCTTTTATAGATGTCGTTGGCAATAAAACAGGTTTTCTGACGCTCTACTTCTCCTTTAGCCGTCCCCAAATAGGTATCGTTAAAATCCCGTGAATGGGTTGCAGGGGGTGGGGTAAAGTTATGAGCAAAGGTTTTCATGTAGCAATCACTGATATTATCTTGGAACGAAGTATGGTGTTCTTGCTCATTAATTAAAGAAAATACATCATCTTGTCGAGATTCAGCGACAAATTTGCCACTCCAGTCGGGACTAAAGCGATAAACCACCACCCGATCCACATTTAAGAGTAAACGGGCTTGTGTAGTAGCAGTTTTAAAGATGGTTTCCACGTCTAATACTTCGCGAATTTTATCGACTACCCTGTCAACGGCCTTAGCCGTGTTGGCTTGATGTTGCCATTGACGACGAATTTCGGTTTCCACTGAAGCAGCCATTTCTAACAATTCTTGAGATTTTTCTTTAATTTCGATGACTAAGCTCGCCTGTTGAACTGCCACGCCTAATTGATCGCTGACTTGCTCTAATAATTGTATTTCTTCTTCCAACCATTGATGAGATCCCTGATTATGATAGGCCGCCAACAGCCCCCATAGTTTATCCCCCAAAAAAACGGGTGTGATGGCATAGGCTTTCGCTTGAAATTGTTCTAATAATTGAATATGACAGTCTTGATGACCAATGGTGTAAATATTATCAACAGCAAAGGATTCGTGATTTTGATAGCGTCCGCCTTGGGTTTCTTGGAGATAAGTGTCCTCAATTAGCGGTAATTCGTCTTTTAAAAGAGAATCCCACCCCTCGGCTACAGATTCAGCCACAAAGTAGCCACTCCAGTTGGAATTAAAACGGTAAATGGCAATGCGATCGCAGTTTAAGGCTTCTCGTATCTCTTGGGTGGTACTATCGAAAATCATGCCTAAGTCTAAGCTCTGACGCATCCGATCAATAATTCGGGCGGTGGTGCGTTCTCGAATCAAACTTTGCTTTAGATTGGCTGCAAATTCCTTTTTTTTCTGGGTATCTTCAATCACACCGATTAAATAGGGACATCTCATCAGATCAGAGGCAAGGGAAACCGCCATATTCACCCAGCGTAATTGTCCATTTTTGTGAATAATTCGTTTTTCATAAGCAAAAGTTTGGAATTTTCCCGCAAATAGCCCTCTAATTTTTTTACTTTCTTCCTTATGGTCTTCAGGATAGGTTAACTCCCAAATATTCATCTTGAGTAATTCGGCTTCGCTGTACCCAGTAATCTCACAGAGTCGTTGATTCACTTGTTTTAGTTGACCATGGGCTTTAATTAACGCCAGTCCGACGGCTGCTTGCTCAAAAATGGCTTTGAGAAACTCCTGTTGCTCTTGTAGGGCAAAAGCGGTGTATTTTCGCTCTGTAATGTCCCGAATTGACACAACATGAACCATTTTTTCTTTCCACTCCACATCAACCATACTCATTTCCCCAACTCCAATTTCATTACGGTTATGAATAATATCAATTTCGGTGGTTTGCCCCGAAATAATTGGCAGACCAAAATAATAGTTAATTAAGTCATTCTTACTTTTATTGAGCAATTTAGCAGCACTGGGATTCGCAAAGCGTATAATACCTAACTTATCAACAATTAATAATCCATCAGTGGTATTATTAACAATGGTTTCTAGTTGTTTTTCGCTTTGGCGTAAAGCTATTTCTGTTTTGTGTTGTTCTGTTACATCGATCATGACGGTTAAAGAACTTAAAAACTCGCCTCGTTCTGTTTTTTGTACGACTTCGCTTAGTAAAATATCAATGATTGTCCCATCATGACACACCAATTGATAGGGAATATCCGATACCTCTCCCTTTTCTAAAAACTGAGGAAAGGCGATTTCTTCAAAGTATGAACGGGAATCAGGGGTTAAAAATTCACCTAAATATCGATTGATCACTTCTTGTCGTTGATACCCTAACTTCTGTAGCCAATAGTCACTGACATTAATAATTCTTCCTGCTCGATCAAGGGAGTGCAACATAACAGGGGTATAAAGATAGAGGTAGCGATAACGAGCCTCATTCAACCGTAAAGCTGCCTTAATTTGTTGTCGTTCCCCTGCTTGTTCCTGAAGCGTTTTATTAACGGTTTCAAGAACTTCTTTTTGTTGCGTCACTTCTTTTTCTAAGGTACTATGAGATGCCTCAAGGGTCAATTCTTTCCGTTTGCGATCGCTAATATCTCGGAAGAACCCAAAGAAAAGATTCAACTCACCAACATAGGTAACGCTGGCCTCAATAAAGATATGTCTTCCATCTTTGCAACGATGGATGGACTCAAAGCGATCGCTTCCTTGGGTAATAATTTCTTGCAGATGATCTCGCACTTTTTTGGGATTTTCTTGGGCTTCTAAATCAAAAATTGACAGGGTTAATAATTCTTCTTCCCTATAGCCTATCATTTGACAATAAGCCTCATTCACTTTTAATAATTTTCCATCGTTATTACCATCTACTAAAACAAATCCTTCAAGGGTGGTTGCCAAAATTATTTGATATTTTTGGTTGGCTTGACGTAACTGGGTTTCTAAGCGACGATATTTATTAATTTCAGCCTTAAGTTGTTCAAGTTGTTTATTAATCCGTCTTTCTATTCGAGCAACCGAGTTTTTTTCTTGGCTACGCAGCTTGTGCAGAGCAATTTGAGTTTTGACCCGTTCAACCACTTCTTGGACAATAAAAGGAGCAATTAGATAGTCGGCACAGCCTGAACTAAACGCTTTTTCTCGGTCAAACTCCGTTAAAGAATCACCCAGTAAAATAATAGGAATAGTTTGAATACCCTCGTTTTTCTTGAGAGACTGACAGAATTGGTAGCCATCAAATGTAGGCAAATGAATATTAATTAAAATGAGCGAAGGAACATAATTTTCCAGTACTTTTTTAAACTGAGCTATATTGAGAACCGTTTGGCAATGATACCCGATCTTTTCTAGGATTTTACTCAAGCAGTTCCTATTCTCGGCGGACAAATCAAAAATGATGATTGTCTCTGGGGTTAAATCACTAAAAACAGGTTTCATAATGACTAAATCCGCTTTTAAAACAAGGGTTAAAAATGAAGTATTAATAACTATTAACCGTTAACTGATAACGGTTAACTGCAATAACTTAATCCTAAAGCATCCCCTCTATTCTTTAAATAATACTTAAAGTAGTTTAACAGGCGATTGAGTTGAAATGTTGATAAATTGAACCCGCCACCGCTTCCCTACTGGGGATGGAGTAGGATGTTCCATGAGTGTTCAGACCCCTTAAGATCAAAGGAAGGATTTGTTAGAGTGGAAGAGAGTGGTAACTAATACCGATTCTCCAAATTGTCCTTACAAACCATTGTGGGGACGTTTCATGAAAAGTCCCTACAATAAAATAGGAGGTATAACTGTGACTTCTGATCCCTCATCTCGTAACTTTTTTAACCCAGAAGATATTGATGATGCCCTGTGGAATTATGTACAATCCTTAAGTCCAGAGGTCGTTAATCAACTCTCTCAACCCAATTCTCCAGAAGTGTTGCAAGTGATGGAACGCAGTATTGTAGGACTTTTGGGTAACCTTCCCCCTGAACATTTTGGCGCACAAATTAGCACCAGTCGAGAAAATTTAGGTCGTTTGTTAGCCTCAGCCATGATGAGCGGTTATTTTATCCGTAATGCTGAACAACGGATGAAATTTGAGCAATCTCTCGATGGGTTGTCCCTATCTCCCCCAGACGATGAATAACTATAGCTTGCTGAATTACTTTAACAATTAACACCCTCTTTTTATCCTGAACTTCTGAACTTCTTAAACCGTTCTTAACCCAAAAACATCATAATTTAGTAACAAACAAACCAATAAAACGGCAAGCATGGTATTAAGGCGTAAATCAAAACTTTTCTAGACTGTTAAACTAAGGTGATCAATCTTAAAGTCGCTGCTGCGTCCCTATCCTATGACTCAGAAAAATGAAACGATTCCCTTACTAATCGCTCTCATAGTGACCCTAGGAATTGTGGGAGGCATTTCATGGCTGATAGTAAAGCGAATTGACCCAAATATCCCGACCCCCCCACCATCAGCATCTCCCCTTCCTCCTTCTTCCCCTTCTGGTACAACGTCTTCTATCAATGCACTCGAAACCCTTGCAGAAGTAAAAAATGTGCCATCGGGTTTATTTAGTTACGGTGGAAGTACCACTTGGGCACCCATTCGCAAGGAAGTTGATCAAGCCGTGCAACTGGTGCATCCTACTTTCAAACTACGTTACACCAATCCCTCCACAGGAAATCCCGGCTCAGGGACAGGGATTAAGATGTTATTGCAGGATCAACTGGCTTTTTCCCAATCTTCCCGTTCTCTCAAGGATCAAGAATACGAAACCGCCAAACAAAGAGGATTTACCCTCGAACAAATTCCCGTTGCCATTGATGGAATTGCGATCGCTGTTCATCCCGACTTACCCATCAAAGGCTTAACCGTTGATCAACTCAAGCAAATATATAGCGGACAACTGACCAATTGGCAACAAGTCGGCGGCCCCAATCTCCCCATTATTCCCTATTCCCGTCGTCCTGAAGCCGGAGGCACAGTGGAATTTTTCCGCGAAAATATTCTAGGAGATGGTTCATTTGGTAAAAATATTCAATATACTGACGATACAACCCAAGGTTTACGAAAAGTATCCGAAAATCTCGGCGGAATCTATTACGCTTCAGCCCCAGAAGTTGTTCCTCAATGTACGATTAAAACCCTACCCATTGGCCGTACCCCTGAAACTTTTGTTCCGCCTTACCAAGAACCCTTTATTCCCCTTTCCCAATGCCCTCAAAAGCGCAATCAACTGAATAAAACCGCATTTCAGCAGGGAAACTATCCTATTACTCGTCGTTTATTTGTTATCGTCAAGAAAAATGGTCAACTAGACGAACAGGCAGGTAGAGCCTATGCTAAATTATTGTTAAGCGAGCAAGGCCAAGCATTAGTTAACAAGTCTGGGTTCGTCAGTATTCGGTAAATGGTATCGGGAGGGTTTATTATGGCGCAAAAGAACGACACAGCAATTTTAGTGGCCGCTTTGGTCATAACGGCAGCTATTTTAGGGGGTGGTTATTGGTTTTTAACCCGCAATCGCAGCAATCCCATTGTGATTCAGTCTCCTTCCCCCAACCCACCCCCCACCCAACCTCAGACGCAAAACCCCAATAATTCAACGCCGCTTCCCTCTCCTCCCTCCGTCCAACCCGTTCCCAATTCCAGCAATTTTAGCCTTCCTAGTCAAGTTGCTGCTGGAACAACGGTTAATATCAATGGTTCAACCAGTATGGTGTTAATTAATGAGGCGTTAAAAAACGGATTTACCTCACGCTTTTCAGGAACGGTGGTTAATACTAATGCTCAAGGGACAGATAAGGGAATTTTAGCTCTTTTAACGGGAAAAATTGATATTGCAGCTACTTCACGTCCCCTCAGTCCCGAAGAAAAATCTCAGGGACTAGCGGCGGTGCCTATTTCTCCTGATGTCATTGCAATTGTCACTGGGAAAGATAACCCATTTCGTAAGGGACTCAAGCAAAATCAGGTAGTCGGAATTTTTCAAGGAAATATCACTAATTGGTCAGAGGTTGGGGGAACATCGGGAACAATTCGTGTTATTAATCGGCCAGCAATTAGTGGAACTCATCAAGCGTTCCAAGAACGAGTCTTAAATGGGGGAACGTTTGGGACCGGAAGCAATTTTACAATGATGCAAAGAGATGCAACCACACCCATTTTAAGAGCATTAGGAACAGATGGTATTAGTTATGCGACCTATGCACAAGTGGCAGATCAACAGACAGTGCGAGTAATTCCCATTGATGGCACGACCCCTGAAGCTTCTAATTACCCTTTTCAAAGAACCCTTTATTACGTTTATAAACAACCCCCTTCCCCTGCGGTTCAAAGTTTTCTAGGTTATGCAACCTCCGCAGAAGGAAAACAAGTCATTTCTCAAGCGCAACAGTAGGTTATTCTGATATCTTGTACCTATCAATCTAGACCGCCCTGCAATAAATTGCTATTGGCTAATAGAGATAGTTATCTAAAGATAACTTGAAGGTAGATAGGATAAGTCTTTTAGTTCAATTTATTGAACGCTATTTGTGAGCCTTGCAATTCATTTCAAGGCGGGTTTTTGGGGGGTGCAAGATGTGCGTTATTGGTGCTTCTATCGCCCTACGGGCAAGCCAAAAGTATGCTGTGACTGGATTTCAAGGATCTTAAATGTCAAACACCCTATTTTGTACGGCTATAAACCTCTAAACTCCTGAACTTCCGACTTCTGAACACAACCCTATTTATCTTGATCACAATTATGATAACATTATGAGAAGATTGTGAAAAAAATTAATCGGGTTTAATATTTATCTTATGAAACAAAAAGTAATCTTTAGCTTACTGACATTGGGGTTAATTTTAGGAGGTGGGTTGGCCGGTTGTACATCCAATGATGTAATCTCTTCCTCTGATAAGGAAACAACAACCCCTTCCCTCATAGCTGATCAAAACGAGAAAAAGAAAGTATTAACTACCTTTACCGTCTTAGGAGATATGGCGCAGAACGTGGCAGGGGATAAGCTAATTGTGGAGTCAATTACCCGTATTGGTGCAGAAATTCACGGTTATGAACCGACTCCTAGTGATATTGCTAAAGCGCAAGATGCTGATCTAATTTTATATAACGGTATGAATTTGGAACGGTGGTTTGAGCAGTTTTTGGGGAATGTTAAAGATGTTCCTTCAGCCGTATTAACCGAAGGAATTGAACCTATACCGATTGCAGAAGGTCCTTATGCGAATAAACCGAACCCTCATGGGTGGATGTCGCCGAAAAATGCGTTAATCTATGTCGAGAATATTCGTCAAGCATTTGTGAAACTTGATCCAGATAATGCAGAGACTTACAATGCCAATGCAGCCGCTTATAGTCAACAAATAAAAGCAATTGACGAGGAATTACAGGCAAAAATTAGTCAAGTTCCTGAAAAGCAGAGGGTTTTAGTCAGTTGTGAAGGAGCCTTTTCCTATCTCACCCGTGATTATGCCATGAAAGAGGTTTATATGTGGCCCATTAATGCGGAACAACAATTCACCCCAAAACAAGTGACGACGGTAATTGAAAAGGTAAAAACAAACAATGTTCCGACTATCTTTTGTGAAAGTACGGTTAGCGATAAGGGACAAAAAGAAGTCGCTAAAACAACAGGGGTTCAATTTGGGGGAAATCTTTATGTTGATTCTCTTTCTACCGAAGAAGGACCTGTTTCTACCTATTTAGACTTACTTAGATATGATACCCAAATAATTACTAAAGGGCTGCTTGGTGAATAGCTAGTAGTGAATACTTAATAGTTAATAGCTATTACCTAAGTCTCTAACTTGCTGAATTTTGAAACGTCTAAACTCCGACCTCACAACAGACAATTATGCAATCTATCACCCATCCACTTAATATCAAAGTTAACAATTTAAGCGTCACCTACAATAACGCTAAGTTAGCTCTTTATAACGCAACTTGCACCGTTGAACCGGGATCAATTACTGCATTAGTCGGTCCAAATGGCTGCGGTAAATCAACCCTTTTTAAGTCAATTATGGGATTTCTCAAACCCAGTCAAGGACAGATTGAAGTCGGTGGTTTTTCCGTAAAAAAAGCCCAAAAGCGTCAATTAATGGCCTATGTTCCCCAGTCTGATGAAGTAGATTGGCATTTTCCCATTAATGTCTTTGATGTGGTGATGATGGGACGATATGGTTATATGAATTTATTACGAATACCACGAGCAAAAGATAAACGTAAAGTAATGGAAAGCTTAGAACGGGTTAATATGATTGAATATCGTTATCGTCAAATTGGAGAATTATCAGGAGGACAAAAGAAACGAGCCTTTTTAGCCCGTGCATTAGCGCAAGAAGGGAAAGTCATCTTATTAGATGAACCCTTTACTGGGGTAGATATTAAAACAGAAAAAAGCATCATTGATTTACTCTTAGCATTGCGAAAAGAAGGTCATACAATTTTGATTTCAACCCATGATTTAGCCGCTATTTCGACATTTTGCGATCGCACAATTCTTCTTAATCGTACTATCTTAGCATCAGGAAAAACCGAAGAAACCTTTACGGAAGATAATCTTTCTCTTACCTTTGGTGGCCTCCCAAGAATAGGTTTTCATCCAATTTCTCGCCAACAGGAGGTAAATGTATGAATTCTTTATTATTCGCTTTTTCTATGTGGAATTGGTTAATTGAACCCTTACAATATGAATTTTTATTCAAAGCGATTTGGGTAAGTGCTTTTGTTGGGTTAGTCTGTGCGGTTTTATCCTGTTATATTACCCTTAAAGGTTGGTCTTTAATGGGAGATGCTGTCTCTCACGCAGTTGTTCCGGGGGTCGTGGTAGCTTACGCTTTAAATATACCCTTTGCGGTAGGTGCATTTGTTTTTGGGTTTAGTGCAACAGTAATTATTGGTTATATTAAATCAACCACTCGTTTAAAGGAAGATGCAATTATTGGGGTAGTTTTTACTGGCTTTTTTGCTTTGGGTTTAGTGTTAATAACTAAGATTCCTAGTAACATTGATTTATTTAATATTCTGTTTGGCAATGTGCTAGGAATTTCTCAATCTGATATTATCCAAACCCTTATTGCAGGAACAAATACCCTGATTATTATTTTATTGCGTCGCAAAGATTTATTACTCTTTTGTTTTGACCCTAATCACGCCAAAGCAATTGGTTTGAATACCTCTTTGATGTACTATACTTTACTGTCGGTACTGGCTTTAACGATTGTCACTGCACTGCAAACAGCAGGAATTATTTTAGTAATTGCTATGTTAGTAACCCCCGGTTCTATCGCTTATCTATTAACGGATAGATTTGACCATATGTTAGGAATTGCCATCGCCAGTAGTGTTTTATCTTGTGTGTTAGGAACTTATTTTAGCTATCATTTTGATGTGGCAACAGGGGGATGTATTGTAGTTTTATTAACTTTTATTTTTGTTATAGCAATGGTTTTTGCCCCTAAGTATGGCATTTTACGCCAAAACCTTACCCAACAACTTGAGCAGTAATTCTATAATTTTTGCTTAAAATTTATCTGAATAATCAGTTGTGATTCTATCTTAAAACAATATTCAGTTAACCTTGATTGGTAATAGTTTGTTATTGGATAAGAATAAGGATTTAACGTAAGTTAAATCCCTAATAATATCTTAATTAACAAATTAATTATTCCTGATTAATTCACCTCAGCTTGTAAGTCTAGAATCAACTTAATCACATCTTCAACGGACTTATCAGGGGTAGAAGCACCAGAAGTGACTCCGACCGTAATTTGACCACTAGGTAGCCAATTCTCAGTAATTTCTAACCCTTTATCCAAGGGTTTATGTTCAATTTGTTGAGCCGATAAAATGCGTTCTACACTATCAATATGATAGGAAGGAATATTATACTCAATGGAAATTTCCTGTAAATGAGTGGTATTAGAAGAATTAAAGCCACCAATAACAATCATTAGGGACAAATTATCTTTGACAAGGTCTAACATTGCATCCTGACGCTCTTGGGTTGCATCACAAATGGTATTAAAACTCATAAAATGTTCATTTAAAACCGTTGTTCCGTACTTCTGCATCATTGTACGTTCAAATAACTTACCAATAGCTTCAGTTTCGCTTTTTAACATGGTAGTTTGATTAGCAACCCCTAACCGTTGTAAATCCGTATCTGGATTGAAGCCTTGGGAATGAGCATTCTTAAATTTTGCCATAAATTCGGCTTTATTGCCCCCATTCAGAATATAATCACAGACATATTGCGCTTCATCCATATTCAAAACCACTAGGTAAGTTCCTGCAAAAGAACTGGTAGCAACAGTTTCCTCATGTTTATACTTTCCATGAATAATAGAAGTATAATCCTTTTTCTTATGTTTTTCTACAGAATTCCAAACTTTAGATACCCAAGGACAAGTTGTATCCACAATGGTACATCCTTTATTGTTAAGGAGTTCCATTTCGGTAACACTCGCTCCAAATGCAGGTAAAATTACCACATCTCCTGTTTCTACTACAGAAAAGTCCTTTCCATCTTCTTTAGCTTCAATAAACTTGACATTCATTTCCTTTAATCGATTATTCACACCGGGATTATGAATAATCTCGTTAGTAATCCAAATAGATTCATTGGGGAAATGTTGACGGGTTTCATAGGCCATGGCCACAGCACGTTCAACCCCCCAACAAAAGCCAAACGCTTCTGCTAAACGAATGGTGACATTTCCTCTGGTTAATGTATAGTTATTCTGGCGAATTTCTTGGATTAGAGAACTTTGATATTCGGTATTAAGAACCGCTTTGACTTCATTTTCGTGGCCAAACCCTCTACGATGATAGTTATCTGACTGTTGCAAAGAACGTTTAAATGCTTTGGTATCCATAGGTAAATGACAATTGTTGGGTCGGTTGATATTATCAATCTATTTTGACATAGTTTTACCACTTATTACTTAGTATTTAAGTTATTGAGACAGACAGTATAAATTAAGTGAGAGGTGTTAGTTCAATCATTAAGGTGGGAACTATAAATGTAACAGCCTTTACAAGCCTTATCTATTATGACAACCGAAAGAGAACGTTTAGAAAGACAATGGCGCAAGGAGAATAAATCCCGTTCTCGCTCCAAAAAAACTAAATCATCTCGTTCTTCCCAATCCTATTCTAAACGAAGAAAAAAACATAATCCTTTTCAAGATAGACTGATTATTATTTTGAGTTTTCTAGGTATCTTATTGCTTCTTAAACATCTACCTCAACTTAGTGATATTTCCCAACGACCTGACGTTCAGCAATTCATTCATAATTCTCAGAATAACTCTTCCCAGAAAATAATGCCTCAAACAGTTGGAGATAGTCATATTTTTCAGCAATATGATTTTACTAGAATAGACCAATTAGGGGCTTCAATTGATTATCAAGGAAAATCAGTTAAAGAATTAGCGAATAAACTGAGTGCTTATACTTCTACTGATGTAGAAAAAGCTCGAATCATTTATGCGTGGATAGGACATCATATTGCTTATGATTTTGCTGGATATTTGAAAGGTAATTATGGTGATGCTAGTCCGCAAGGGGTATTAATTAGTCGTAAAGCCGTTTGTGGAGGCTATGCAAATTTATATCGGGAATTGGCTCAAAATATGGGGTTAGAAGCAGAAGTTATTGAAGGTTATTCCAAGGGCTATAGTTATGCGGTGGGGGATTCAACAGATGTTAATCATGCTTGGAATGGAGTTAAAATTGATGGGAAGTGGTATTTACTTGATAGCACATGGGGCGCAGGATATATTAAGAATAATCAATTTGTTAAGCAGTTTAACCCTTATTATTTTGCGACTCCACCCAGTCAATTCATTTATGATCATCTTCCCAGTGCTAATAATTGGCAACTACTTCCTTCTTATTATAGTAAAGAACAATTCGAGAATTTACCAGAAGTTTCTTCTGCTTTCTTTAAGTATGGTTTAAATTTCTTAAGTCATCCCAATCATACAATAAATCTAAATTCTCAGGGTGAAATTTTATTGACTGTTCCTCATAATGTTGAAATTTTAGCGAATTTATCAGCAAATAATCAGACAATCGAGGATTATACATTGATTCAGAAGGAACAAAATGAAGCAAAGATTTATGTCACCACTCCCTCATCAGGAACATATAACTTAAAGATTTATGCAAAACCGAAAGGACAAGAAGGGTCTTATACTCATGCTATCACTTATCGTTTAATTGCTAGTCAAGGAGGACAATCTTTTCCAACTACTTATAAACAGTTTGGAGAGAAAGATGTCTCTCTAATTACACCCATTAGTAAATTTTTACCTGCGAATCAATCGGTTTATTTTAAGATAAAAGTCCCATCTTCTCACGACGTTCAAATTATTACAGGAAATAAATGGATTCCTCTTTCTCGTTCGGGAGATTTCTTTGAGGGAAATATATTAATTAACTATGGTCAAGTTAGTGTTATGGCTAAGTTTGATAGTCAATCTAAGTCCTATAATACCCTATTAGAATATGAGGCTCAATAGTAGATTATTGTAGGGGCAATTCATGAATTATTCCTATGAAATTATTTATATTTTGCAACTCCTTAAAATGTCACCTTACCTTGTAGTTTTTGTGATTTTTTAACACCAATTCCCGAAACTCGTTGTAAATCTTCAAGTGAGGTAAAGGGCTGCTTTTGTCTTTCTAAAATAATCTTTTGGGCAGTTTTTTCACCGATACCGGGCAAACTTTTTAACCCTTGAAGAGTAGCAGTATTGATATTAACAATATCGCCTGTTTCTATAGAAGTTGGTTGAGAAATACTAGAACAGTTTTCTGTTTTTTGTTTAATTTTCCGAGGCAAATAATCAGGAATTCCTAATGTAGCCGTTTTATATAATTGCTCAAATTCTTGTTGATAGTGTTGAGCGATTGAATCATCTTCGATAATTAATAGAGTTTCATCATTATTAAAATTAGCGGAAGGCGACCAATTATGAGAACCTGTAATAACTATTTTTTGATCAATAATAGCAACTTTGTGATGAAGTTTATCTCCTTTGGGTAAATTTGGAATACCCACAGTTTTGATAGGAACTTGCCAAGGATCATTATTCACTTCATAACGACATTGATCGGGTAAAGCTATCCCTAACATATCTAATCCTTCACTATAAAAACGAAAAGCAAATTGAGGATCAATTAAAGCCCTAATTTTTACACCTCTCTGCACCGCTTTATATAAAGTATCAACTAACTTTTGATCACTAAAGACAAATAAGGCTAAATCAATGGAGGTTTGAGCTTTATTTAATAGCTGAGAAATAACACCATTAGTAGTTAATTCCCAAGGAGTTGAACTAGAGTCAGGAGAGAATTTAACCGTTACAGGAATATTATTAATCATCACAGTTTTGGCTAATCTTTCAGGTTTGTGAATCCCAAACCAGCTATCAGGATTTCCACTCACCCCATCTCCCCACATATAGTTAAATTCCTCTGTGAAAAGTTGGGCTAATTCAGTAGATTTTAGGGTTAAAACATTATTCGCATTTCCTCTTGTTTGGGGATTGCTATAATCTCCATAAGTTCCACTTAAGGTTAAATTAGCTGATCCTGTAATCACTATTTGATTATCAATGACCATAAATTTATGGTGCATTAATCCTGTTCCTTTGGTATTATCTTCTGTATCATCAATTAGGGGAATATTAGCAGTTTTAAGTATAAAAAGAGCATCTCTCTCGCTTAATTCTTGTTGACTAATTTCTCCATCCTGATTTTGGTCAACAAATTTTCGATACGCTTCGTAAGCTTGTTTTTCTCGTTGAGTTAATTGATTAGAATTAATTTTCTGTTTGTCTATTCCAGTGTTATTATAGGTATTTTCAATAATCACTCTTACTTTAATTCCATTTTGAAGTTGTGTAACCAAGGCTTTAGCAATATTGGGTAAGCGTAATTCTTGAATGGCTAAATCAATAGACACTTTAGCTGAATTAATACCATCAATATAAATCTGTTCTAAGTTATCACCTGAACGCTCAATTTCTCGATAGGGTTCTTGATAGTTTAATCCTTTGTCGTTTTTATGATTAAAATAGACTTGAATCGCTTCATTTTGCGGTAGGGATTTGTTAGTTAAGTTTGTTTTGTCTTGACAAGCAATAATACTAAAACAGATCAAACCACATAATATTAGTAATGATATCCATTTAAAAAAGTGACGATTTATCATAAATTTCTCAACCTGACATTAACTACGCTTTTGGAGAGTTTAAGGTCATTCCCTGTTGTAATTGTAAGTTTAATGGATCTTCATCATTGACCACCAATCCTTTAAAGTGAACAGTAGGGATTATTTGTAAATCTGACTCAGCATCACTAAATAATAACCAACGACTTCCCAACGGTAAAGAATCTAAAGTCATTGGACTTTGAGTTAACCATATAATAGGTGTTTTAGGGAATAACGAACGACTATCTCTTTCTTCTGGCATGATTGCCGCTAATGTTTCTAAAACAGCCCGATTGCCTTGAATTAATCCCGTCCCTGCTGTCCATAATTTAGCATTTAACTGACAGCGACTGGCATAAAAATACAAAGAAGCAGCAGCAATCACGGCTTGTTCAAAGGCAGCCAAATTCCATGCAGAATGGCTATCTAAGCCGATAATTACCTCTTGAGTTCCCGTTACTACTTCTAACTCTCTGACCTTAAATTCCTCAAATCTTGCACTACTGCGCCAATGAATTAAACGCATCGCATCCCCGTATCGATAAGGCCGTAACGTTTTGGTTAATCCCTCATTGGCTGCATGATAATGATGATTACTCTGTAATTTTAAGTTATCTTCTTCTCCTAGGCTATCAATAATCGGACAGGTATTCAGGGGCAGAATTTGGGGATAAACAACAGCTTTAAGGGGAGATTTCCGAGAACGACGACACCAAAATAAACCAATGGGAGAACCACTTCTAATTTCAATCGTTTGCCACTGATAGATCCCTCTTTGCTGTGTCGAAAGGTAGTAGGTTCGATGGAGAGTGGTATTGGGTGGAATTTTTTCTAAGGGAAAGGTTTGGGGATGAGACGATAAAGAAGTAGGAACTTGATCAATCAGTTCTACCAAAGAAACAGGCGTTTTCCCACTATTTCTGATTTCCCATTCAATGGTGAGGTCTTGTCCTGCACTAACTGGGGTGGGGGAACGATGGCTTACTTGCAAAAATTTAAGCGATCGCAGGGGTAAGATTGCTCCGAGTATAACAAGGGCGATCATCATGCCACTCAGCACATATAGCCACCCTGCCATTGTATTGGCGGCTGCACCAAAAAAGCAAAAAGCGATCGCAATCAGTAAGCCCCCTGCGTAAGCCGGTGTTACCCAGTGGGTTTCCAACCATTGATATAGTGCAAGGGACTTATTCATCGGACGCTTCAACTTTTACTTAAACAGTATCGATCCCCAATTTAGCCACCTAGGGGTAATTTCAGGTAATCTTTTGTCAGTTCGTGCCTTGATTCAGGCTAAGATAGCTATCTTTGACGAGGTTTGGCTTTACTCACCCGTAGGTTTCTACCAAGCCATTCTGCTTCATCTAGTGCTTCAATTGCTTCTTCTTCCTCTGCATCTGAAGATAATTCCACAAAGGCGAAGCCTCGCACCCGCCCTGTTTCCCTATCTGTAGGAATTCTGACGCTTTTTACAGTGCCATAGTCAGCGAAAGCTTCTTTTAAGTCGGCTTCACCCACTTCATAAGGTAGATTTCCCACAAAAATCGACATACAACGTAACTCCGAATCGATAACCTAATGATTGTTTGGCAAGCTCGGAGCGACACTGGCCAAACGAAAGATTGAATGACTGCACACTACCGAAACTTACTTAACAGTTTGTTTCCTTGGTATTCTACCATATCTTTTTCTCACTTAATCATAAAAATTTGCTTAAGCTGTATTGAACGCTATCTGAAGGGTTTAATTAGCGGATATCTGTTGCGCTTTTTCTAGGAAATAACAGACTTCTTGATCAGAGGTTTGGCCAAAGTCTTCGTACCAAACACTAATAGAATGAAGTGGATCGGGTTGCAATAAACAAGTCATCTGTTCTACCTCGATGACCAACTCATTAATTACGGTGGGAGGCGCAAGGGGGACAGCTACAACGATTTTTTGGGGATCATGATGTTTAATGGCTGTAATGGCTGCTTTAATGGTTGATCCTGTAGCAATACCGTCATCTACTAGGATAATTGAGGAATTATAAAGGTTGGGGAAAGGTCTATGACCTCTATAACAGAGATTTCTTCGATTTAGCTCTTGTTTCTCTTTTTTGACCACTTCTTCTAAAGTTTGTTCAGTAATATTTAGCCATTCAACCACGGGTTGGTTAATAATTGAAATTCCTTCTAGGGCGATCGCACCCATGGCTAATTCGGGTTGACTAGGAACACCTAATTTTCGCACAAGACATACATCAAGGGGCAACTGAAGCGTCTGAGCAATTTCAAAAGCGACAGGCACACCGCCTCTGGGAAGGGCTAATATTAACCCTTGGGATATGTTTTGATAGGAAAGTAACTTTTGAGCCAATTTCTGTCCTGCATCTTGCCGATTTTTAAATTTATCTGTCATGATTTTCCCCCTAGCACTTATTCTTTATTGTATCGGCTATAAAAAAACTGGTAAAGAGAGTAATGTTAGGCTTTTGGCATTATGAGTAAGAAGCTCTTAACTTCCTAAAGCAAATAACTGTTCAGTACTTAACATTAAAAATTACTTTTCGTAAATAATTACCTGTTAACGGCTCACTGTTAATCTCTCACTGATAATTGCTAACCCTGCACCACTCGCCTCTGCGGTAATACTAATGACTCGAAAAACAGCTAAAGCACTTAATAGTATCCCCGACATAAAGATAGGTTCTAAAAAAAGCAAAGCTGTTGTTTCAAAAACCCCTACTCCCCCCGGCGCACCCGGAATAATTAATCCAAGTAACCACGCTAAACTAAAGACAGTAATCACTAGGGGAAGTTGGGAAATATTAAGGGGAATAAAAGCAGATAGGGCTAAAACAAATCCCATTCCTCGTAGAATTAGAAATCCTAAAGCACTAAATAAGGGTAACCAAGGATAACCTTCAAGTTTGACAATAAGATTTTGATTGGTTTGATTTTTAACCTTTAACTGTCTAACAACCTTTAAAATAGGATTTATAAAAATTGGATGAATGCCAACGACAACTCCCCCTAGAACTAAGAATGATAGACTTCTAATCCATCCATTAATAAGAAGTTGCTCAAAGGATAAATTGTCTGTTGCTAATCCTAGCAAAACAATAATAAATGCTGCTGCTGCTGTTAATAGAGGTTCTAAGATAACGCTTAAACTAGCTATACTTAGGGAAATCTTTTTTTCTTTTAATGCAATGACTCGACCGTAAAAATGCCAAACATTACCCGGAAGATATTTAGCAATATTAGTCTTCAAATAGGTTTGTGTTCCCCATAACCAAGGAATTGATTGTTTAAAGGCTTTTAGAATTAAAATCCACACTGAACTGGCCCATAAATGAGCTAAAGTAGTAAGAAACACAGCCAGTACAAGGCAAAGCCATCCTCTCGTTGTAATTGAAATTGAGGTGACTTCTTGCCAATGATCCTTAAAGGAATTTAACAAGAAAAAAACGGTTGCTCCGAAGATAAGCCAACGGAGGTAAGATTTAAGCAACTTTAAGATAAATTCCATCTCAGACAACAACTTTTTTTAATCCTCGCCATCTTAACGTGAGTTTGAGAAAACTTAAACTTTAACTCGAATTCTCATAACGCCTGTAACTTCCGAACTTCTAGCAAAAAATGATATAATCCGAGATTGTGTCTTTGTATAAGGAGGAAAATAGGACGTGACTAAACGGACTTTAGGCGGTACTGTCCGCAAACAAAAGAGAACATCAGGCTTTAGAGCGCGGATGCGTACAAAAAATGGGCAGAAAGTGATTCAATCTCGTCGTCGCAAAGGGCGGCATCGTCTTTCTGTTTAAATAATACCTTGTTGTCCTTTTTACGACTTAATAATCCGTGGGATTACCCAAAGCGAATCGACTGAAAAACCATCGAACCTTTCGCCAAGTCTATCAACAGGGCAAGGTTTACAAAAGCTCTCACCTTGTCCTGCGAACGCTTTACGGTGGGTTAAAATCACCTGAGTCTGCCCCCTTAGCCAGTCGTTTTGGCATTACCATTAGTCGTAAAGTGAGCAAAAAAGCCGTGATTCGTAATCGGCTAAAAAGACAGATTCGCAGTGCCATTCGTACCCTTTTACCCCAAATTTTACCGGGGTGGCAAGTCGTCATTATTGTCCGTCGCTATGCCATCGAGTGCAAATATGAACATTTTTTGCGAGAATTAAAGCAGTTGTTAATTGAAGCTGAGATCATCTATGGGTATTAAAGAAACCACATATTATGAAGGCGGTCCCCACATTGGTGACTTAATCATCAATATTTTACTAGGATTTACCGTTATTTGTCTGCCATTGACCGTAGGTGCGGTTGTACGAGCGATTTGGTTACGCTATCGCATTACTGATCGTCGAATCTCCGTAACGGGAGGCTGGATGGGTCGCGATCGCACCGACATTATCTATAACGAGATTTTTAAAATTGTCAAAATCCCCAGAGGGGTTGGCCTATGGGGAGATATTGTCGTTACCCTAAAGGATAAAAGCCGACTGGAAATGCGTGCTATGCCTCGTTTCCGAGAAATCTCTGATTATATCGCCGAGCGAGCCGCAGCTAAGACAGGACGCTCTTTAGAAGCCATTAATGGCTAAATTAAAGATTAGAAAAAAGCCCTAATAATTGGCGTTTTAAGCCCAAAACCCCCTTATTGATCACCTTAGCGAAAGAGTTGGACACAAAACGAATGGACTTCGGTATCGGATTTATTTCCACAAATATTATGTTGCCCATCCTAGACTTTTTCTATGGAATTGTGGCAAGCTATGGCTTTGCAATTATTGCCTTAACCTTGGTAATTCGCTTGGCCTTGTATCCGTTGAGTGCAGGACAAATTCGTAACATGCGAAAGATGCGCATCACTCAACCCTTGATGCAGGAACGACAAAAGAAAATTCAAGAACGCTACCAAAACGACAAGGCCAAGCAACAAGAAGAAATGGCCAAGTTAATGCAGGAATTTGGGAATCCTTTGGCGGGTTGTTTACCTTTATTGGTGCAAATGCCCATTTTATTTGCCCTATTTGCCACCTTAAGAGGCTCACCCTTTGCCGACATTAACTACACCGTTGATGTACAAATTCTGCCCGAAGCGCAGATGGAACGGGTGATTCCCCAACCCTTTGTGACTAAACCCCAAAATATTTATATCGAGGATGGAGTACATTATCCGATTACTGCCTTGTTACCTGCGGGGAATAAACTAGGGGTAGGAGAAGCCGCAACCATTGAGTTTCAAACCGCAGAAGGAAAAACCCTCAACCAGTTAGCGACTGAATACTCGGAAAATCCCCTGCAACCTCGTTGGGAAGTAACCAAAGGGGAAGAACGGGTACAAGTCAATGAAGAGGGAACAGTGACAGCGATCGCCCCCGGTGAAGCGACGATTCAGGGAACAATTCCCGGTATTGCCGCTAATACAGGGTTCTTATTCATTGAAGAATTAGGACGAGTTGGGGTTACGGGGGAAGACGGCAAGATTAACTGGGATATTCTCGGTATGGTTCTCTTTTTCGGTTTAAGTGTCTATTTAAACCAAGAGCTATCGGGACAAAAGGGTGGAAGCGGTGCTGCTCAACAGCAACAAGCGGTTAACAAGATTACACCCCTGCTTTTTACAGGAATGTTTCTCTTTTTCCCTCTACCGGCTGGGGTTTTGATGTATATTGTAGTCGCCAATATCTTCCAAACTTTACAAACGGTGATCTTAATGCGAGAACCTTTACCTGAGAATCTACAAAAATTAGTGGAGGAACAGGAAAAGGCGAACAAAGATCCCGAAAGTATTCCCTTTGAAAAACGGGCTAAGAAAAAGACCTCTTAACCGTACCCAACCGATATTTTTTGTTTGATGTTACACCCACAGGATTCAACATTAGGAATGATGGACAAACAAGTTGAACGAGGAAAAGAATGGCTAGAAACCTTAATGGAACTGATGGGGATTAAAACCACAGTCAGTGTCGAAAAAGATCCGATGGATGATACAAATTCCTCTATTTGGTTAGTGATTAATGAAGCAAATCTGACACCAGAACAAATAAACCGTTTGATTGGGTCACAGGGAGAAGGAATCGATACCTTACAATATGTTGCCAATACTTTGCTCAATATGAAGGTGGAGTACGACGATCAACGGGTGTTTACCATTGAATTAGCGGGCTATCGTTTAAAACGGCAAACAGAGTTAAAGAATTGGGCGCAACAAGTCGCCCAACAGGTGCGCCAAACAGGTCAAGAAGTGGAAATGAAAGCCCTTTCTTCGGCTGAACGTCGTCAAGTTCATAGCTTTTTGAAGGATGAAACGGATTTAGAAACAGAAAGTCGTGGTCACGAACCTGATCGCCGCTTGGTGATTCGATTGCGTTAAGGTCTGCTAATTAACTAAAATTAAATTGCCTAGCCCATTGGGTTAGGTTTTTTCTTTATATAAACGGTATCTGCAATATCTCTACGAATATCATTGTTGCACTCTATGTAATTATATTTATACTGTTACAGTTTATGTAATTATATCTATATAATCCTTACTCAAAAGAACACCATGACAGAAACCCTAAAATATGGCGAACGAGCCATCGAAGAAGGAAAACTCATTACTTTTCCCAATCCCCGTGTGGGTCGTCGCTACGAAATACAAGTTACTTTACCAGAATATACCTGTAAATGTCCTTTTTCTGGTTATCCTGATTTTGCAACGATTTATCTGAATTATAGCCCTGATGAGAAGGTCGTAGAGTTAAAAGCGTTGAAACTCTATATCAATAGCTACCGCGATCGCTACATTTCCCATGAGGAAGCAGTTAATCAAATTTTAGATGATTTTGTAGCGGCTTGCGATCCCCTAGAAGCAACAGTTAAGGGAGATTTTACCCCTAGGGGGAACGTTCATACCGTTATAGAAGTGAAACACCAAAAAGCAACCCATTAGTCAACTCAACGCTTAATTATTGAACACAGATGTAGGCTAAACTAACCAATGACCCCTCAAGGATTTTACCGAGACTTAGCTTCCACCGGCCTCAAAATTCATCGCTCCCATCGTTACGATGGCGGTGGGTTTAGTCTCTCACTTAATGCTCTAGTTCCCGAAGATATCTCTTTAGTGCTGCGAGTCTATCATTCTCTCAAAGGGATTTATGATCTCTGGTTGTACATGGGAGAAACTCCCGATTATCAACTCTTACAAAGCCAACTGATGCAGTTTTGTACGCCCGAATTTCT
>JBFRWB010000215.1:0-9547 GCA_051439375.1 Microcystaceae cyanobacterium | reverse complement strand
TAGTGGACAAGGATTGTATCTTTTAGCTGAACCTTGGTTAATTGATTGTTTGTCTCTGACTCGTTCTCGGTTAGGAGATGAACACCCTGATGTCGCTTCCAGTTTAAATAATTTAGCAGGACTTTATTACTTCCAAGGAAGATACACAGAAGCAGAACCCTTATACAAGGATGCTTTAGCTTTAAGAAAGAAATTGTTAGGGGAAGAACACCCTGATGTCGCTACCAGTTTAAATAACTTAGCAGGACTTTATAACTCCCAAGGAAGATACACAGAAGCAGAACCCTTATACAAGGATGCTTTAGCTTTAAGAAAGAAATTGTTAGGGGAAGAACACCCTGATGTCGCTACCAATTTAAATAATTTAGCAGGACTTTATAACTCCCAAGGAAGATACACAGAAGCAGAACCCTTACTCCGAGATGCTTTAGCTTTATATAAGAAATTGTTAGGGGAAGAACACCCTTATGTCGCTACCAGTTTAAATAATTTAGCTTTACTTTATAAGTCCCAAGGAAGATACACAGAAGCAGAACCCTTATACAAAGATGCTTTAGCATTAAGAAGGAAATTGTTAGGGGATGAACACCCTGATGTCGCTACCAGTTTAAATGATTTAGCAGGACTTTATGAGTCCCAAGGAAGATACACAGAAGCAGAACCCTTATACCGAGATGCGTTAACCTTAGCAGAAAAAATGTTAGGGGTTAATCATCCTAATACGGTGATTGTTCGTAATAATGTTGATTATTTTTTGTCTGAATCAGGATTCTCAGGATTAAAGGATTTACAGGATTGATTGAATAATGAGTTATGAATAAACTTGTCATTGCGAGACGGCGTTAGGGTTATCATATAGTTAATTGTTTTAATTCATAAAAGTCACTGTCTGAACTATGATTAATGTGATTAAATGATGGACTATGAGAAGGAAGCGTCATTGCGAGACGGCGTTAGGGTTATCATATAGTTAATTGTTTTGATTCATAAAAGTCACTGTCTGAACTGTGATTAATGTGATTATTGTCTGAATCACCGATTCTCAGGATTAAAGGATTTTCACCGATTGATTGAATGATGAGGTTTGAAGATTGTCTCAACTATGATTAATGTGATTATGTGATGGACTATGATAAGGATTGTCTGAATTACCGATTTACTAGATTAATTGTTTGATGAGTGTTACCATTTTGTAGAGGTGCGGATGTTTGCGCCTAGAATGATTGTTCAGGAGGAGTCATATTCAGTTATCATTATTTAAACTCGCAGAACATCCCCTGAGTTATGAATGTTAATACTGTTTCTCAAAATGGAGTGTTAATTCGTCTGACACAGGAAAGATGGGAACACATTATCAATGGACACAGTGAATTAAGTAGTTATCAAACAGAGATTCTAGAAACCATTCGCTATCCTGAAAGAATTCTAGAAGGTAATAAGATGGAATTGTTGGCCATTAAACAAGTGACTTCAGGAAAATATTTGGTTGTCGTTTATCGAGAACTATTAGATGATGGATTTATTATTACTGCTTATTTAACTCGTCGTCTTCATTCACTCACCAAAAGAAAACAACTATGGCCATAACTAGCATTAACCTTCAACCTTATCTTAATCTCGCTAAAATCATTCCTCAGCTTCCTAAACAAGATTTCTGGACAGCTTATGATGCTGAAGCAGATATCTTATATATCAACTTTTATCAACCCTCTTTACCTGCGGATGATAGCGAATTAACCGATGATGATGTTATTATTCGTTATCAAGGTGAGGAGATTATTGGTTTAAGTATTCTCAATGTTAGTCAAGTCTAAACTGTGATTAATGTGATATTAAATTCGTTTGATTAAAAAAAAGGAGGGAATTCTCCCCCCTTTAAACCTCTAAAGTGATACTATCAATTAGTCAGTCGCCTTAACTAATAAATCAGGTTTTTTCTCCCCTTCAGCTATCACTTTAACCTTACCATCTTCATCAATATCAACCTTCGCCGTACAACCCTCACTGACGCGTCCCGACAGAATTTCTTCCGCTAAAACATCTTCTAAGAGGCGCATAATCGCACGACGTAACGGTCTTGCACCATAAGCAGGATTATACCCTTCTTCCACAATCCGTTCTTTGAATTTGTCCGTAACATTGAGAGTGATTTCTTTCTCAACCAGACGAGCAAAGACTTCCCGTAACAAGATTTCGGAAATCTCTTTGACTTCTTCCTTGTTCAACTGACGGAAGACGATAATTTCATCTAAACGGTTGAGGAATTCAGGACGGAAGTAGTTTTTCAACTCTTCGTTAACTAAAGCACGAATGCGATTATATTGGGCTTCTGCTTCGTTTTCCTCGAATTCAAAGCCTAAACCGCCCCCACCTTTCTCAATGACTTTAGACCCAATATTAGAGGTCATAATCAAAAGCGTATTTTTGAAGTCAACCGTACGTCCTTTAGCATCGGTTAACCGTCCATCCTCTAGAATTTGCAGCAACATATTGAAGACATCAGGGTGTGCTTTTTCAATTTCATCAAATAGCACAACCGTATAAGGACGACGACGCACTGCTTCGGTTAACTGTCCCCCTTCGTTATAGCCCACATACCCCGGAGGTGACCCGATTAACTTAGAAACCGTGTGACGTTCCATAAATTCGGACATATCTAGCCGAATCATCGCTTCTTCTGAGCCAAAGAAATAGGCCGCCAACGCTTTCGTTAACTCGGTTTTACCTACACCCGTAGGACCAGAGAAGATGAAGCTTGCAATGGGACGATTGGGATTTTTCAGCCCCACTCTTGCCCGACGAATAGCGCGGGAAACGGCTTTAACAGCGTCTTCTTGACCAATTAAACGCTGGTGTAACGTATCCTCCATGTTTAGCAACTTCTCAGACTCGGTTTCCGTCAATTTGTTAACAGGAACACCCGTCCAAGAGGCTACGATGTGGGCAATTTCTTCTGAATCAACAAACGGTTCATCTGACCCATCTTCACCTTTTTTGGAGGAAGCAATGTCACGAATTTCCGTTTTAATTTCCATTTCACGGTCTCTCAATTCCCCTGCTTTATCAAAGTCTTGGGAACGTACCGCATCGTCTTTTTGCTTGAGAATTTCCCGTAATTCCTTATCAAGCTCTTTGGCCGCAGGGGGTAACTGGGAATTAATCAAGCGAACACGAGATCCGGCTTCATCGATTAAATCAATCGCTTTATCGGGGAGATAGCGGTCAGAAATATAGCGATCTGAGAGTTTCGCTGCTGCATCTAACGCTTCATCCAAGATTTTCAGCTTGTGGTGCTGTTCATAGCGTTCCCGTAAGCCAAAGAGAATCTCAATCGTTTCCTCAACAGAGGGTTCACCCACCATAACAGGTTGGAAACGCCGTTCTAGGGCAGCATCACGCTCAATATGCTTACGATATTCATCTAAGGTGGTTGCACCGATACATTGCAGTTCCCCACGGGCTAAAGCCGGTTTTAAGATATTCGCAGCATCGATCGCACCTTCGGCTGCACCTGCACCAATTAAGGTATGAACTTCATCAATCACAAGGATGACATTTCCAGCTTGGCGAATTTCATCCATGATTTTCTTGAGTCGTTCCTCAAATTCACCCCGATATTTTGTACCTGCAACTAATAAGCCAATATCGAGGGTTACAACCCGTTTTTCCTCTAGAATGTCAGGAATATCTTTGTTAGCAATCCGTTGGGCGAGTCCTTCTGCGATCGCTGTTTTACCCACACCGGGTTCCCCAATTAAAACAGGGTTATTTTTGGTACGACGGCCGAGAATTTGGATAACCCGTTCGATTTCTTTTTGACGACCAACGACGGGATCAAGTTTGCCTTCACCAGCCAATTGGGTGAGATTTGAGCCAAATTCGTCTAATGTAGGGGTTTTGTTCCGTCCCGAAGAACCGCCACCTGCGGCAACTTCCGCCGTTTCCCCTAACATCCGAATGACGCTGGTGCGGACTTTCGAGAGATCCACACCCAGATTTTCTAATACTCGTGCGGCCACCCCTTCTCCTTCACGGATTAAACCTAAGAGCAGGTGTTCTGTTCCAATATAATTGTGGCCGAGTTGGCGAGCTTCTTCTAAAGAAAGTTCTAATACCCGTTTGGCTCTGGGAGTGAAAGGAATTTCAACTGCAACGAAGCCTGAGCCTCTACCAATGATTTTTTCTACCTCAATCCGAGCATCCTTGAGGTTAACACCCATTGATTTGAGAACTTTGGCTGCGACACCTGTTCCTTCTCCGATCAGCCCCAGAAGAATTTGTTCAGTCCCGACAAAATTGTGTCCGAGACGACGGGCTTCTTCTTGAGCCAGCATGATCACCTTAATGGCTTTTTCTGTAAAGCGTTCAAACATAACTTAAATTAATCGTTCATCACAGTCGCGCTATTTCCCTCTGTTTGGGCTAAGTTTGCCTTAGCTAAGACAGGAGGTAATTCTAGTATGCTGATTTTAGCACAGGCCAAAGATTCGTCTGGTATCGCAAGGGCAATGATTAGGACGTAATTCCCCTACAATGAGATATTTAGATTTTTTTAAGATTTGTGGGATTCGGGCGATCGCATCAAGTGCTTTTGCGCTCGGACTCACGTTAGCATACTGCCGAGTTGATGGCGCAGGGTTTCTAAACCATAGCGACGAGCAGCAGAAATAAAGACAGCTTGAGGATATGAGGTAGTAGCCTTTTCTAAGGTATCCTTATCGACTTGATCGATTTTATTAAAGGTTAAAAGCGTCATTTCTGGCACTAAGAGAATATCTTCTAAAATATCAGTGACGGCTTCAATTTGTTGTTCCCATGCAGGATGAGAGAGATCAACGACGTGCAGGAGGCCATCTGCGTCTGTGACCTCTTCTAAGGTGGCACGGAAGGCATCTACCAGTGCAGGGGGCAATTCATGGATAAATCCCACTGTATCTGTCAATAAAATCGTTTTTAATTCCTTATTCTTCCCAGAAGGAACCGATAAGCGTCGGGTTGTGGGATCTAAGGTCGCGAATAACTGATCAGCCGTATAAACGGCTGCATTTGTCAAGGTATTAATTAGAGTAGATTTTCCTGCGTTGGTATAACCCACAATGGCCACAGTGGGAACATCTTTTTTTTGTCGTTGTTGGCGTAAACGAGAACGATGTGCCTGTAATTGATTAACTTCCTGCTGCAACTTAGAAATGCGCCGATTAATTGCCCGTCTTTCCGTTTCTAGTTTAGTTTCTCCGGGTCCTCTTGTGCCAATTCCTCCTCCCAAACGGGACATGGCCTGTCCTCTCCCGACTAAACGGGGCAACATATATTCTAACTGGGCTAATTCAACTTGTAGTTTTCCAGCACGAGACTGGGCGCGTTGGGCAAAAATATCTAAAATGACTTCTGTGCGATCAACCACTTTAACCCCTAACTGGGTTTCAAGGTTACGGCTTTGAGTCGGGGAAAGATCATGGTCAAATACCACTAAATTTGCCCCTAATGTCTGGACTTGCAGGGCAATTTCGTCAATTTTCCCCTTTCCAACCACAGTTTGCGGATGAGAAGAAGTCCGTTTCTGGGTAACCGTAGTGAGGACTTCTCCCCCTGCTGTATCGACAAGACGGGTTAATTCCTGCATTTGGGTGCTAAATTGGTTATCATCCACTGTCTGAGTCTGTAAACCAATTAAAATGACCCTATCTTGATCAATATCGACTTTTTGGGCAGTGAACTCCCGTTGAAATTCGGCTTCTAACCCTTCAACGAGGTCTAAAAAATCCTGTTGATAGAGTTCTTCAAGGTTTAGTGCCTCAGAAACTGTCCAATAAGATTCATTTTCTTGAGTATAATCTGATTTAGGCAGTAAATGGGCTAAGTAAGCTGCTTTAACATACCCTGTCATTCCTCCCCCACGCCGTTGTTTACCCACCCCTGTTAGGGTTAACATAACTAAAGAATCTAGTCTTTGCAGCACCATTGAGGTTAAACTAGCATTTTTTGGGGGATTTTGATTTAATTTTGTAGCAACACAACGAATTCCACACAATCGCCCTGCACCATAGCGGGGTAATTCGAGGGGAGGAATTTGGGTTTGACGAGGAGTTCCCACTCCGACTCGAATAACTTGGCCACGTCGGTTAAGATAAGTACAAACGGGTTGATTAATCTCTGTACTAATTGCAGCTAACCGTTGGGCAAAATCAGGGGTAGTGATGCGATCGCCCGGAATTTTTTGCTGATACAATCGTTGTAGCTGCTTTAGTTGACTCGGTTTTAACCCTTGCAGGTTTCCGTGAATAGTATCGATAAGTGACTGACTCCTTAATACGAAAGGTTTTCTTATTTTAACCCCAGTTTCGGCTACAAATACTCCTTATCAATGGAGAATTGACAATTGATAGTTGATAAGTAATGAATTCAGGTGTAGGATATGCTCTTTTAGGGAGAAAGGACACTCATAGATTGATGCTGACTTAATCTGCTCTCTTTTCAAGAAAGAATATGGTAAAGTGAAGGCGTAAAATTTAGCTAAATATTCTGTAAAAATGTTTTATTACCAGAAAACTTTGCTCGGTTTAGGGTTAGCGGTAGCTGTTAGTTCTCCTTCTTTAGTCATTGCACCTTCTTCTGTTGCTCAAAGTCAATCAATTCCTAGTAACTGTCAAATGCTAGAAGAAATCAGTACAGGAATGACAGAAATTAAAAAGAAAGTAAGACGTAGAGTCGTACAAGGAGATAATTTTAATACAGATTTTGCTGTTCCGTCGGGTATTGCTTTCAAAAATTATAAAGCAATGATGACAGTTGAAAATGATGCAGATTATGATGTTGGGGTTAACCTCAAGTATGCGGACAATTCTGTTGCTTCTGCACTAGGGAAAAATAAAATTCCCATGGTTAGAGGAGAGAATTATGACTTAGATTTTACGGCTCCCACACAACAACAGCCCTATCAAATTAATCTATATGTCAGTGGTCCTAATAATAATACCTACACCATTTCTGTAATGGCTTGTCAGTAAAAAATTATTGGCATTATTAATTGTTAGACTCTTTTTTATATTTTTGGGCGCATTCGTTTGCGCCCTTTGTGTTTAATATCAAGCAGTTAATTCTGTAACTTACAGCTATTTCTCAATTAATTATTCTCCCATTGTATCTCCTACTTGAAGACGCATTCCATTGACAAAATCCCATCCAGATTGGGTACGTTTTCCAGAGGGTTGTACTTCTTTCAAAAGGAGAAAACCCTGTCCTGTTTTGATAACTGCTCCCCATGGTTTTAAAATTGTAATTACATCGCCTAACTTACCTTTGTGAAGGATTTCAATCGCTTTTAATGGTTCATATTCAGGCGAAAATTGATCATAAACGGATTCATCTAAAGGAATCGTTTCTAAAATCTTTAAGGGTTGTCCTCGAAAATTAGTGACACAATTGGGATAAAAAGCTCTAATCTTATTATGAATTTCCAAGCTAGACAAAGACCAATCAATTTGATAATCTTCTTTTTTAATTAATGGTGCATAAGTAGCTTCTTCTGAATTTTGAGGACTCGGTTGTATCTCTTTTGTTTCTAATTTGAGCAAAGTTTCGATTAATAAATCTGCCCCTTGTTGAGAGAGTTTAATCGCTAATTGATGAGTATTGTCCCACAAATTAATAGGCGTATAAGCTTTTAATAACATTGCTCCTGTATCCATTCCCTCGTCCATTAACATAGTAGTAATGCCCGTTTCTTTCTCTCCGTGATAAAGACACCATTGAATGGGAGCAGCCCCTCGATATTTCGGTAAAATAGAGCCGTGAACGTTAATAGGGGCTAATTTAGGCATTTCTAAGATTTCCTTAGATAAAATTTGACCATAAGCAACAACAACAAAGACATCAGCTTCTGTTTCTCGAAGTTTAGTTAAGACTTCTGGATCTTTTTTAATTTTAGAGGGTTGCCAAACTGGAATTTTATGATTTAAAGCCACTTTTTTCACGGCTGAGGGAATTAGTTGACTTCCTCTTCCTCGTCGTTTATCGGGTTGAGTGACAACAGCCACTACATCAAACTGGGGATGTTCAATTAATTTTTCGAGGGTAGGGACAGCAAATTGAGGTGTTCCTAAAAAGACAATACGCATATAAATTTAGAGCAAGTTGGAAAGAGAATCAAAATTCATTTTTCTTAGGTTATAATTTTACTATAAGCTTGAACAATAAACCAAATAATTCTCTGATAACGATGGTAGCTGTTAATCTTGAAACAAATATTGTTTATCCTAGTTCTGATGGTGAACCCTTGGCCGAAACTTACACTCATTTATACGCAATTTTAACCACCTTAGAAGTCTTAAGACAGTATCTCGCTGGTCGTCAAGCAATCGTACTGGCTAACCAATTTTTATATTATAGTAAGGGCTTTCCTAAACTGAGAGTTGCTCCTGATGTGATGGTCATTTTTGATGTGATTCCCAATGGTCGAGATAATTATAAAATATGGGAGGAAGGACAAGTTCCTCAAGTTATTTTTGAAGTAACATCCCCCGGGACTAAAAATCAAGATCAAGATTTTAAGAAAATATTATACGAACAATTGGGGGTTAAAGAATATTGGTTATTTGATCCTAGAGGAGAATGGATTTCGGAGCAATTACGGGGGTTTCGTCTTAGAAAAGGAGGGTATGAATTAATTGAAGATAATTATAGCGAACCCTTAAATTTACGGTTAGAAGTTGAGGGAAGTTTGATTAACTTTTATCGACAAGATACAGGAGAAAAGTTACTAATTCCTCAAGAATTAGCAGACGCTTTAAGGGAAAAGAAAGAAGAATTAACCAAAAAAGAGGAGGAATTAGCTCAAGAAAAACAAAAAAATCAGGAAATGGAATTATTATTACAACAGTATCGGGAACAATACGGTGATTTGGAAAGTTAATAGCGATCGCTTATACACACATCAATTTACCCAAAGCGAAAATTGCAAAAAAAATAGGGGGATATTTCCCCCTGTTATACTTTGAATGGTATTGAACTTGGTATTTTACACGGAAATTTCGCTAAATTCACGGCATAAGTGGTCAAAGGGTCCATCAACAATAGATGTATCCTCGACCCCTGCATCTGACACCATTGCTTTTACCATTTCCTTCATAATCTGAATTCCTCGTACGGTGGGTGCAATGGGAACACCCAATGAGTTATAGGTTTCTCGTAATCCCTGTAATACTCGCTCATCTAAGACATCTGTATCACCTGCAACTAAAGCATAACTTGCATAGCGCAGATAATAGTCCATATCTCGCAGACAAGCAGAATAACGACGGGTGGTGTAAGCATTTCCGCTAGGACGAATCAATTCGGGAATTTCCTCAAATAATTGAAGTCCAGCATTTTTTACAATGTCTGGGGAATTAGCATTAATTACAGCCGCCGCCGCAATTCGGTCATTTCCTGACTCAAAGTAGGATTTAAGGCTGTCTATCGCTGTTCTATCGAGATAGCGACCTGTGACATCATAGTTGTTAATTAGCGTGGTTACCGCGTCTCGCATTAAAGGTTCTCCCAACAGCAA
>JBFRWB010000214.1:0-15781 GCA_051439375.1 Microcystaceae cyanobacterium | reverse complement strand
AAACCTGCATCAGACTTAATAGGATCTGTCATAAAAAAAAGCAAGTGCTTACATTATAGTATGTCAAGAACATAAAATAATCACTATCTCCACCTTGTCTTTGGAGAAAAATAAAACCAGTACAAATCTATGACTATTTCCACCTTTCCTTTGGAGACAAAAATTACAGGGTGTACATCTTTTTATTTCTCTGGTAAGTAATGATAGGAAAAATGAATGTTGCGGAAGGTTTTACTATACAATAAATATGATGTACTGTTAACAATTTGCCATATTACCGTGTCACATTAATTTTGATCTTAAAATAGTAGTGAGTAGTAAGTGCTTTTTTCTTCTATTTACTTCTGTTTTCTATTAATCAAAAATAGTACAAAAATATGTACCTACTAGCATTCCAAAAGTAAAAAATACACACATAAGGTAAAATTAATACAAAATTATTTTTTTGATTATCATAGATAGCTATCTAAAGAATGCCAGAGTAAAAACTAGAAAAATAGAAGCTTGAGAACTACATTTTTGGACAAAGATAAGAAAAGTCAAAAGATATTTTTTATCTCTGTAAACAAGAAAATAACGTCAGATTTTTCGGAGTGTGTTTAGAATTTTGTAAGATTTTTACCTTTCTTGGTTTTCAGTGTTTTCATTAAAAACAAAAATTCTGAAAACTTCTATAAATATCCATTTTTAGTCCTATATATCCTAATATTATCTTATTAAGCAATTAGCAAATATTAAGGTATCGTTTCTCAAATGTCGAAACCTATTAACCGCCTCATAGCGTCAATCAGTGCAACGGCTAAACGATTAAATACTTAATCACTTAGCTAATTAACCATGTAAACGGATAACCATCATGATTATCACCGTTACCTCTTATAAGGGTGGGGTGGGAAAAACAACTACTGCCATTCACTTGGCCTGCTATCTGCAACAGAAGCGAGGGGACACCTTATTAGTGGATGGAGATCCCAACCGTAGCAGTTTGGCATGGCATAAACGGGGTTCACTCCCTGTAAAAGTCATTGATGAACGGTCAGCCCCTAAATATATCCGAAATTATGAGAATATCGTGATTGATACCTCAGCTAGACCTGAAAGTGAGGAATTACAGGCATTAGCGGAAGGTTGTGATTTATTATTGCTTCCTACGACTCCTGATGCCATGTCCATTGATGCCCTCTCGTTAACGGTTAATGCCCTTAATGCTATTAGCATCAATCATTATAAGGTGTTATTAACGATTATTCCCCCTAAACCAACCAAAGACGGGGATGAAGCCAGAGAAATCTTGACAGAGGCAGGGATTCCTTTATTAAAGCAGGGGATTAAACGCTTAATTGTCTTTCAACGGGCAGCTTTACAGGGTGTCCCTGTTTATGAGATGTCGGATAAGTCGTCACAGACGGCATGGAATGAGTATTTAGCAGTAGGTAAGGAGTTAATTGGTGAGTAAGAATCGCTTTCAAAATTTATCAAAGGCGTTGCAAGGGGAACATTTACCTGAACAATCAGAGGAATTAACTACTTTATCCCCTAAGAAGTCGAAACGAGGGGGAAAACGCAGTAACCCTAATTTTGTACAGGTGGGGGTTTACGTCCCCAAGGATTTACATATTAAGGTTAAGAAGCTGTTGTTAGATCAGCCCGATAAAGATTTGTCAGATTTAGTCAGTGAACTGATGGCTGAATGGGTTGAACAGCAGGAGGGGTAGTGGCGATCGCCTTTTTGATTGATTAAATAACTGATAAGTTGATTAAGTGCTTAAGCGGTTAAGTAGTTAACTAATGAGTGAAAGTTCTGATTAACCCCTCACGGAGATTTATTGAATAACAGATTGATATTTCCCCCCACTTGCGTCACTTCCCTTGATAATGCGATAAGTCATCCCACTAGCGATCGCCATTTGTTCAGTGAATTCTTTTTTAGCCTGAACGATAGGATCATCGATCATGTTATCCCCTTTAACCTCAACAATAATGTAGGTGTTATCATCTTTTTGGATCAGGAAATCAGGGTAATAACTTCTCAAGGTAAGGGAATCAGGGTCAATATATTGAATGTAAAACTCTGATTGTTTATGAGTGAGCATTCCAGTGAAATAAATCTCTTTTACTCGTTTTTCTCTCAATAAATCCCAGAAAAATCTTTGTTCGGGTTGAGAGTCAAAACAATAGGTATCTAAATGGAATGACTTATCAAGGTAGGATGTTCCATTAGGATCAGTTTTTCCTTGTACCATTGGATCATTGGAAGAAACGGTCTTATCTGGATTCGCCGTAACGTTATAATAGCCATCTTTTGAGAGTTTTATTAGTTCTACCTCATATTCTTCTCGTTTTTCATATTCATCAAGGTCATAGAGTTCTTTAAAGAGACGGGGAATAATCCAATCATAGAGAAGTTCATTAAATTGGTTCACCGCCTCTAAAATTTGGGCTACCCCGTCAACGGTCGTTGAGAGAATATTCTCAATAAATAAGGGGGATTTGTTGAGGTAACGAGAAATTTCAAAAACAAGGGTTAATAAGCTAAATTCACGCTTATCACGAATATAAGTAATATCTTCAACTGTCTTTTTTCCTCTGACAGCTTCTTTGGTGGTTAATCCCTCTTGTTCGGTACGGAGTAACTGATATTTAGCTAAATTTTGGGGAGTCGTTGCTGTATCTAATTCTAGGTTAATGCCTGTGGTGATTTGCTTCTCTTTTAAGGTAAATTGACGGCGAACTCTGACTAACTTGATTTTCTTCTCTTTGAGGACTTTTACCTTTATTTTTTCCCCTGTTTGGCCTGCACTCTGCATATCAGATATGCTAACTCTAAAGTTCTGCTGTAACTCATCCTCTAGAATTTGTTGGTTATCCTCACTGAGATAGACATAACCCGTCTGTTGACCTTCTCCAATTGAGCGTAAACAGCGCATTGTTGCCTGTAAAACGAATATTTTAGACTTAGGCTTACGATATAGAGCAACCCCGAATAATGAGCGACAATTCCACCCCTCACGTCCTTTATTAACTAATAAAATAAACTGTTTATCGGACTCAATACTATCTAAGCGGTTAAACTCTCTTATATCATCATTGCTAGTTAATTTATCGTTTCCTACGTTAACTAAAATGCGATTAGTAGAGATTCCTTGTTCTGTTAAAGCTTTTTCAACGGCGGGTTTAAGTTCTTTTTGTAGTTCATCGATGGTAGCAGCAAAAAAAGCGATTTTCGGTAACATTCCCTCATGACGTTGGTTTTGAGTCTGTCTTAAGAAAGAGTCAATTACTGCTTTTACAAATTCATCGTTACGGGTGTTAGCATAAGCGTTAATTCTCACTTTCTTGAGGTAGGCTTTATTAATTGCATCTTGTAAGCTAAAAGCATAAACCACTTCGGGTAAGACTTGATTTCCCACATAGGGAGTTCCCGTATAGTTATAACAAGCGACGACTTGAGTACCTGCACGTTTTAAATTAGCTGCTAATTCATCTACAGTGGTTCTCAGGCTAGTTTTTGTCTTTTTCGTTCCCATATCGGCTGCGAGTTTATTCCCAAACGCATGATGAGCTTCATCAATATAAATGCCTAATTGGGTAACTCGTTTAAGTTTTTCAAAGCGTTGGTTAGTGGTTAATTCTTTATCATCTTCAGGTTCATCATCAGCTAATAAATCCGCCATTTCTTCATAAACACTGTCTTTTTCATAAGTTTGTTTAATACTGCTTTTAAAGAATTTTTCAAAAGCTGTTTCTTCTTTATTTTTACGCTTTAAGATAATTTTCTGAGTGTTAGAGATAATAATATTAAAACGGGATTGATCAATAACGCTCAGGGTTGCCCCACTGTCTTCGAGGAAGTGGATTTTTAGGTTACTTTGGAGAAAGTTAACATATTCTGGGGGGACAACTTTACTCAGGTCAAAGGTTTGTATTTCTTTGAGGGATTGTAAAACGGTTTTATCGGGGGCAAAAACTAGAGCATTATGACAGTATTTTTCATCGTTAGGGAATTTGTTAGCAAGGAGAAATTCATAGAAGATACAGGTAGCCATTAAGATTGTCTTCCCGACCCCCATTGTCAAAGCAAAGATATAATTAGGGTAGTCACGGGAATTGGAGCGCATGGCTTTAAAGACTGCTTCATAGTCTTTTTTAGATTCTTCTTTGAAGAGGTCTAATTGAGTTTGTCCCTGTTTGTCTTGTATGGTTCTTCCTTGGAATTTTCCTTTATTTTCAGACCATTCTTGAAAGAGAAGATGAATTTTTTTGTTATCTAAATACTCTTTGAGAAAGACATAAATTTCTAGGGCTTCAAACTGAGGTTGACGTAAGAAGGCGTTAGAGTTACTAGGGTCGTTAAAGTTAAGAAAATGTTTAGTTAAGTTACGGTAATAGGTTCTAATTCTGCCTCTATTCTGTTGATAAAAACTGAGGAGTTGGGAGAAGAAAGCGAAGTCTAGGTTAACTTTTTTTGACGTTGATTTTTTAGGCATATTACTAATTAAGTGGTGGGTAAGCAAAAATAAATATTAGGTTTATTTGTGTTAATTATTGATACTCTTGTAAATTTAAGGAAAATAGCTTTTCAGTTAATTGAAGACAGACAACTCTAATCAATTCTCTGGCTTCTTCAAGAGGGATGGGGGAATCCGTTGGTTTCTCTGTAGAGTATCCATGTCGGGCATTATCACCCGTTTCTGGATGATTAGCTGTTCTCCTGAAATTTACCCATTTTTTGTCTTTAGAGAGGAATTTATTGGTTTCTTCATCTAATAAAAGATACTTTGCTCTAGCAATCTCATAAATTTTATATAAATTGAACCAGTCAAGTCGGTTACGGGTGTAATGTTCTCCTAAAAAACGAATAATTTTATGATATTGTTCATCTTCAGTTAACTTATCTAATAAGTAATTCATTTTTTCTAGTTGTGTTTTAAAGAACGGATCACTAATTTCTTCTTTCCCCGTATAGCATTTATAGTCGGGATAATTATCAAGTTCAATAGTTGGGAAAAACATGAAACTAAAAGGATGATTTTCTATCTTGAGTAAGTAAGCAATACCATTAAATAAAAGAAGTTTTTGTATAGCCATTTCTTTTACCTCATCCTGACTTGCTAAATCATTAAAGTCTGCACAGGTTAAGAAAGCCCGTAGAATTTCACCATCAATACGAAAAACAATATTTAATTGCTTACAGCTTAATAAGCTGCTAGATATAGCTTCCATTCTCTTAACTTTTCCTAGATAGATTTCAACCAGCCATTTGTATTTAGTCATTGTGAACTCCTTTGGTTAATAATTATTGTTATCTTTTTCTTATCCATAACTCACCTCAATCTCTAAAGACTCGGATAATAAATCAGTAATTTTTACCTTAATAGTCCCTGCATCCTTTGGTATTTCATAACTTCCTTTAACCAGTTCCTTCTTGGCTGGAATATCTACAATAGAAGGTTCTAAAATAGCCCCGTCATAGTTCCAATCTATCATAATTGACTCTACTAAATCTCGCCAATTTTCTACGTTTTCTTGTTGTAGGCTGAGTTTTCCTAATAGGTTCATCGGGTAAAAGTTCTCTATCACTAAAGTATTCCCTTTGATGTCTATTTTAGCCTCAGAGTCTCGTTTAAATTGGATGTCTTGTCTATCCCTTAATATATCCACTACCTCAACGTCAATATTATAGGGTAACACTTCTTTTTGAAGAATTAATCCTAAGTCGGGTTCATGTCCCATACAAACTAAGGTCACTTTTGCAACGGGTTTATTAGGGTTAGCTTCTTGTTTTTTTTCAAAGCTTTTATAGTCAAATCCTGCAATCAATTCATTTAAGTCTTTCTTAGTAGCGATACGGTTAACGGGCATTATTTTATACATCCGTCCGTCTTTTTCTCCATCAAAAAGATGATTATCTCCTAATCTTTGCAGTTCTAGGGCTTCTATTAATAATTCCTTAGCTTCTAAGGGGTTTCTAAATACATCATAATGATTGACATTATAAACCTCAAATCCTATATAAAAAGTGGTAATTTCTTCTTTTTTTTCTTGTTGCCCGTTTTCTATGCTCTGTTTCCCTAAATCCAAGCTCATTTGCTGATTATTTTGACTTAGTTCTTGTTGTATCCCTAAGAGTCTTTTAGTGGTAATTTGTACCGCCCCTAAGTTAATATCTGCCCCGATAAAACGTCTTCCTAATTTCATTGCGACTGCTTGAGTTGTACCGCTTCCCATAAAGCAGTCAAAGATTATATCTCCTTCATTCGATGAGGCTTTGATTATTCTTTCTAGTAATGCTTCTGGTTTTTGAGTTGGGTAGCCTAATGATTCATTTGCTACTGCATTAATGACATAAATATCATCCCATAAATCAGGTATATAAATCCCTTTAGATTCTGATAAATAATACTTTAATCTAGGTAAACCTCCTTCCTTATTTGGCTAATAAATTTTTCCTTCTTTGTCTAATACTTCTAAAAGGCTAGGTTTTTTCAGCCAGTGCATTCCATTTTTTCCAATTAAATTTGGATCAATTCCTCTCCAAGTTTGACCTGTTTCCCCCTTGGTTTTACCACTTCCTAATAATGGAACAGGTTGAAATTTTCCATTTTCATCTTCTTGTGAATAATGATTTTTTGTAGATTCAGAATGTTCACCATACTGAACATTAAAAATATAATTATTTGTTTTACTATAAAAAAATATGTTGTCATGACTATTTCTCCATTGAGTGCTTACGTTAGTAGCAATAGATGACCTTTTCCAAATTATTTCGTTTTTAAAATTATATTGACCAAATATTTCATCTAAGATGGGTCTTAAATAATGATTTTTATGATAATCGCAATGAACATAAATACTCCCCTCATCAGCTAACAACTCTCGAATTAAAATCAATCGCTCATACATAAACTGCAAATACTCATCATTTGTCCAAATATCCGTATATTGTTTCTCCTCAAACGAATTCAAATCATTAGTAACTTGCTGACTTTTTACCTTAATTGTCTTCTTATAATCTGCTTTAGAATCAAAAGGAGGGTCAATATAAACCAAATTAACCTTACCCCTAAACTCCTTCAAAAGATGACTCATCACCTGTAAGTTATCCCCCCAATAAATACGACTCATCCAATTATTAACCGAGTCCCCATGTCTCTCCCTTAATTGAGCAGGATAATAATAAGTAGAAGTAAAAGGTCGTTTCCCCTTCCAATTCAGCATCGGATAACCCTTTATCGGTTCAAACTTAAACCCTTCCACCGAGTCAACCGCTTGAGAATTAGGGACATTAAGATTAGGAATAGAGGGATTAACCATAGAAAAAAGTCACGATATATTAACCATTGGAGAAAAAGATCCCCAACTCCGCTATTTTTAGATTAAACCAACCTGATAACCCAACCCTAAAAACTTCACAAAAATATTAACGATGGTCACAGCATCATCCCCCCTACCCTTACAACATCTTTATCATGTCCCCACCTACACGATAGCCGATACCGCACGCTATCTCCATATTCCCCTACCCACACTGAGAACGTGGGTAAACGGACGCTCCTACCCCACAAAAAAAGGACACAAAGAATTCTTACCCCTCATTCAACGCCCTAACCCCGATATTCCCCAACTCTCTTTTACCAACCTAGTCGAAGCTCACGTCTTAAGAGTTATTCGCACCGTTCATAACGTCCCCCTTGATAAAATCAGGATTGCCCTAGACTACATTAGCGAACAATTTAAAACCGATCATCCCCTTGTCCTCAAACAATTTAGCACCGATGGGGTTGACCTTTTCATAGAACAAGTAGAACAGCTAATTAACGCCTCTCGTTCAGGTCAATTAGCCATGAAACAAGTCCTAAATCATCTTTTAACTCGTATTGAATGGGATGAAAAAGACATCGCTGCGAGACTCTTTCCTACTGTGGCAAATAATGGGGAAAACTTCACCGATAAAGTTCTAATCATAGACCCTAATGTGTCCTTTGGAAAACCCACTATTACTGGAACAGGTATTCCCACCAAAATAGTAACAGAGCTTTTTGATGCAGGGGATTTGATTGAAGACATAGCCGATGACTATAACTGTACTCCTTGGCAAATTGAAAAAGCGATTTTATTTGAGTCCAATTTACAAGCTGCATGACCTATCAATCTACCTATTTTATTGACCGTGCATTAGGAAAATCAGTCGGTCAAGCCTTACAATCATTAGGGGTAAAAATTGAATTTCACCATGACCATTTTGCCCCAGATTCTCCTGATACAGAATGGCTACCCATTGTTAGCCAAAGAGGATGGATAGTCCTAACCAAAGATGTCAACATTGGTAGAAATATCTTAGAGGTTCAACAAATTGTTAATTCTCAGGCTAAAGTATTTGTCCTTGTTTCGGGTAACTTATCCCGTCAAAAGATGGTTAATATCTTTATCAATACAATTGATAAAATAGAGAAAGTAGTACAAGGAAATAAAGCCCCTTTTATCGCTAAAATTTATCAAGATTATAAAGTGAAATTATGGAAAAATTCAACTCAGTTAACTAAGCTTTTCAAAAATAGATGATTGTTCCCTGAATATGCCAAGACTCCTTATATATAGCTAAACGTAGCAATGTTGAATGAAACCCCTGACTATGGCTAGGGTTCAGCTTTAGCAAATGTCCTAATCTAATTTTGTAATGTTATACCTTGTCTGTCTGCATTTTATGTCATGAGTTATTAGTGTCCTATTCACTAAAAAATTGTTGTCTATCCCTTACTTCTTTTACACTACTTTATAAAGCACCACGATTTTTTATCACAATAAGACTTCATATCACAGTCCTTACACACCTTAACTGGACGCTCCTTAATCTTAAAATCCATATTTTCTATACGATGAACGACCTCATCAAACGTTTGAATCGTTGCATTAATTGACTGAGGATTAAACTTAAAACTAATATAAGGACTGCCATTCTCAACACTCGTATAATAAAGATGGGTTCGACTGACTTGTAAACCCGTTCTTTCCGCCACAATATGAGCATAAACCTCTAATTGACGGCGATAACGATTTAACTTATCTCTGTCCTTACTATTATTCACATCTAACTTTTTCTCTGACTTAAAATCAATAATCTCAACCGTGTCATTTTCCCCCTCTATTAAATCCACACTTCCAGCTAAGATATACTCATCTTTGACTAAAGACACATCTACCTCAGCCTCTTTTATCGTTGACCAATTACCATTACGCCGATGATAATAATTTAACACTTGTCTGAGGGCTACATCCTTAATCACAGGGGCTAAATAAACCCGTTCTCGCTTAGTTAAATAAGCATAATTAGTATCAAACCATCGTTCTATTTGTCTCACCGATAACTTATGTTCTTCTCCCCTTAAAACCGTTTTATGAATATCCTCTATCGTTTGATGAACTAACGTTCCAAATAAAATAGGACTGGTGCGGATAGGAGCAAATTCTAATGCTTTAAAAAAGCGATATTGTTCAGCACAGTTTTCATATAAAGTCAAGTGGGAAGTAAAAGAATACTCCCTTTTTAAGTTAACATCTTTCACCTGTTCTAAAGATAACTGAGGTAAATCAAATCTCGGATCTTTCCAATCAACTAACCCGTTATAATAATCCGCAAAATGCTTAGAGGGTGTTCTTCCCCTTCCCTGTTTCTCAATACAAGTCAAAACTAATAAATTTTGCGCCCGTGAATAAGCCGTATAAAATAACCGATAAAAATCATAATTCTTGATTTCTTCTATCGGTTCAAAAGGAGGACGGTCAAAATAATGATTCTCTAAAATCTCGTTTAATTCTGTGTATTGTTTACGAGGTGAAAGATTCAAAGAACCGACAATCACAATGGGAAACTCTAACCCTTTTGACTGGTGAATGGTTAAGAACGAAACACAACCACTGGGGGCATATTCCCCATCATCTTCATATTCATCGATTCCCCCTTCCTCTAAAAATCTGAAAAACTGATTAAATAAGTCCTTGATATTTTTATCTAAAAATTGAGGTGTAAAGACAATAATATTATTCAAATACTCAAACTTGCCTAATAACTGAGAAAGTAATGCTAAATTCCGCATTGCCCGACTATTAATAATTCCTTTTTTCTGTAATAACGTCTCATCTAAATAACGACTAAATAACGGAAACTGCAACAACTCATAAAATAATCCCGTAAACGCATAATCTGTATTTTGACTTAAAGTGTAATGCAATCTTGCTTTCTGCTTCCACCATTTTAATAAGTCTTTATTTTCATCCTTTTTTAACTCACTCATAAACAACCGAACACAATCATTATCATAGTAATCCCAGATAGGTAAATGAGCATCATCATTCCATTTTCTCACCTTGGGAAACTGAGGAAATAAGGCAATTAACGCCCCAATCATTAACTTAATTTCTTCACGGTCAAAAAACTGATTAGAACGAGGTGAATAAACACTAATTCCCTGTTCCTCTAAATATTGAGCCAAAGCCACTACCTTATCATTCTTAACCGAACGGAATAAAAAAGCCACTTGATTCCAATCAGTTAACGTTCCCTCATCCCTTAAAGTAAATAAAAAATCTCGCACCTCTTCATGCCAATCTTGTACATTTAAACCTGATACCTTAATCACTGTTGGTATCTCTGGAAAGGTATCAAGACGGGGCTGAATTTGCTTAGGATAGCGATAAAGTTGATTATTATGTTCCCAATCTTGGCTATTCATCCAGTTGTTATAAAACTCAATAATATCAGGATGAGAACGATAATTAATACTTAAAGTTACCTGCTGACAATGACCGTGATCAAAATTATCTTTAAACTCTAAAATATTGCGAATCGTTGCTCCTCTGAAACGATATAATCCTTGGTCATCATCCCCCACCACACAGAGATTCGGATTGTCACCTGCCAGTAACTTTAAAATCATCTCTTGAATGGTATTTGTGTCTTGGTACTCATCGACCATAAAATACTTAATCTTACTCTGTAAATCCGCTAAAATCTGAGGGTTATTCTTCAATAACTTATAAGCTTCATATTGAATGGTAGAGAAATCTAAAGCGTTTTCTTCCTCTAATTGTTGCTGATAAACTTGATAACATTGTCCTAACACCTGTACAGGTTCATGATGACCATTAATCAACACTTGAGGCTCTAAACCTTCCTCACTCACTGTATTTAACCATCTCAGTAAATTAGCCGTCTTATCCCATAACTTCTGCTGCCTATTACCAATCACTAACTCAAGATTGGAGATCGCCATATAATCATTTAACCGTCTGTAGAGAAAATATTGCTGGTCAAACTGATCCATCATAATGAAATTGCGTTTAAGACGGGTAAATTCCCGATAATCTTCCAACCAACGCAAACAAATTGAGTGAAATGTCCCTAAATACATCTCGTTTAGGTTAAAGCGAATCTTTAGCTGATTAAGGCGGTTTGAGATCCGAGTTGTCAATTCTTTGGCCGCCTTCTCAGTAAAGGTAACAACCATCAAACTTTCAGGGGTGACATTCTTCTGAGTGATCAGATAAACAATTCGTTCAACCAAGGTAAACGTTTTTCCAGATCCCGGCCCCGCAATAATGAGCATTGCCCCATCGGTGTTTTGAATCGCTTGCAGTTGATCTCGGTTAGCTTGACTTGAAAAAGTGTGATCAGTCATGAGGGAATTAACAAGGTTTCTATCCTGTAGTTTTCCCGTCTTAGTCACTTTTCTAACAAATAAATTTTTCTCGAATAATCACTTAATTGCTTAACTAATTATTCGCTTAAGCAGTTAAGCGAATTCCTATAAGTTTGATCCTGAAATCATCTCTAACACCTGTTTCAATCACCATCTCTGACACTTCACACCATCCCATCTAACAAATCTGTAACTTCCCCCTGCAAATTACCTCTATTATCATCATAAATCAGCAAAGTATTAAGGTTTTTATGCCTTGATAACTTCTGAACCCGTCTTACATCTCCATCCGTTGCATCTAAGGCCGTTGTGATAGCACTATGTCTTATCCGATGAGGACTCATCACCTTACTGATACCAGCCTTCTCACAGCTTCCTTTAACAATGTTATAAATACTGTTAGTTGATAGTCTGTGGCCTTGATAACCTGCTTTATGAGCTACAAATAGGGGTGAATCAGAGCTTAAATCTTCTCTCATCTCAATATAATCAGATATAGCCTTAACCGTCTGATTCCCTAAACTTATCACCTCATCCTCAGTTCCTCGACCTTTCCCATAAATTCTAAGTGAGTGGCCATCCCCATCAAAATCCTTAACATCACATTTAGCCACCTCAGACCGTCTCAACGCATTAGACCACAATAGAATGAGAATAGCGTAATCCCTGACCCCTTTAATCGTGTTTAGGTCAACCGTTGCCAATACTGCCTTAAATCGGTCTAAATCTATCCCTGTTGTATCTCGATAAGCTGTCAATCGTTCCCCCTTCACCGTCTCTAAAGTAAATTCACAATGACCACAAGCGTAAGCATGAGCCACTAAGCTCTTAATCGCTGCTAACCGTCTATTAATGGTAGCAGGGCTTAACTTTTGATTGATTAAGCTTCCTTTGTATCGGGTAAGGATTTCATGAGCTTCTTTTCTCTCATGAGTAAGAAACCGTCCTAACGTCTCACCCGTCGAAGTTAAAAAGTTCTCAATGTCCTTTCGGTAAACCCGTTGGGTGTGTGGCGATCGCTTAGTGGATAGCCAATCATTAAGAACTTGGTCCCAATCGGTAGAGGGTGAGACAGGGTGAAGGTGAACGAGGTTAGGGTTAAGTTTATTCATCTTGTGAAAAGCACCATTATCACAACATCAATCAGATAACTGATTATACCCTTATGATTGACAATGGCTCTGTGAGGAAGTTGTCCGTGGTTAACTATCAAGCATGAATGTAAAATGGGTTGACCTCATTTGCTTGGTTTCCGTCATATTGTAGATGTAACTTCTTTAACTTTGCTTTCCCTATCATTACCTCTATCTCTCCAAGGCTATAGCCATCTTTCATCATTTGGATAACTAGAAGCAAAGCTAATTGCTTGTAATCTTCCGTTTCCCATCCACATGACTCCAAATAAGCTACAAACTGTTCTACTTGGCTGTTTGACTCAAATTGCATAGTTTTGTACTCCAAGGTAGAGAAGTAATCACAACCGTGTGATCACTTCCAGAATCGGGTTAACGAATAGATAAGCTGTAATTCCCACTATCCTCAAGATATGCCCAATCAATTGAATCAGGGTTAGCTTTGATAGCTTTCTTAATCTCTGAGAGACGAGGTGATACCTCTACTTTCAGGTATTGTTCGGGAATCTGATCGGGGTTTGCGATCGCTACTTTAGCCGGAAGCGTCCTTAAACTCAGTTTACCGTCAATCCCCTCAACCTTGGTTTTACCCGTTAGTTTCATCTGTCTGATTAAATAACCTCTTAATCTGTCAGCTTGTTTCTGTGACTGATTAGCAAGCTCTCTTAATCGTTTAGCTTCATTCTTACGGGCTTCTGCTACTGATTCTTGATGTCTGATGTAAGCTGCTACCCGTAAAGCTTTATCATCGAAGTTATCAGAAGCTTTCAGCCAATTCTCGAATAAGGACTCGATTTTAGCTTCTTTGTCCTCATTGCTTACGGTTTCATCGTCTTGGATGTCTTCTATTAAAGATTCTAAGGTGATGAGGTCGTCTGATAGTTCCCAGAGTGTAGTCATGATGTGATGTCCTAATTTGAAATGATGGGGGGGGATGGGTGGCCATCCCTATATGGTTATTGAGGTAGGTTGATCTGGTTTCCTATTGCGTCTCGTACTTCTTCGAGAGTGGGAACGAGTTGGATCAATGTGTTCCAGTCATCCTCATAGAATCCCTGTAAATGAGGGTTAGCTTTCATTTTCTGGTTAAACACTTCCTTAACTTGGTTAATATCGTCTATCGCTGCGTTAAGGTGTTCTATGGTATTGAATAGCTTTGGATAGTTCATAATGCTTGTGTGGGGTTAGTTAGGTTAGGTGGGTTAGGGAGTGTGAGGACTCCCTAGAATTGGGTTAGACTCCCATCGTTTTGTCGTATATTGTGGGGTCGTACTCTGGATGTTTCTCAGGGGGACAATGCGCCTCGTATCCTTCCATATAAGGCTTAACCTTGGGATATTTAGGCTGTTCATCGTTTAACCCGTCCTTTTTGCCTTTTTCGTACCAAGCAGCAGGGGAATTAGGATCTAGGCTAACAACGTTATTCGCTTTTTTAGTGGGTTTATTGGGGATATTAGGTAAGCTAGGCTGTTTTTGCTTGTCTGCCTTGCGCCATAAGTCCCGTGCTACTCCAAACTTTGCACAACACCGTCTTAATGCCATTGCTTCACTGTTACTAACACAATCACCATACATAACAACGGCTTCGATTTCCTCATTTCCTTGAGAAGATTTAGAAATTTGTCTATCTTCCCCAATAATGGATAATTTACCCTCAACTATCACACGGTTTCCGACTTGTGTGACTGATTGAGACCACTCCCAACCGTCTAAACCGCAACGTTGATCCAATAAATCACAAAGGTCATACCATGAGATAAAATCAACGTCTTTTTGTTTGACTTTCTTCTTAAAGACAGGTTTCTGACTAATAAGCTGACTAGGGACGGGTTTCTGTAAGTTTTCGAGTATTTCTGCTAGTTTCATTGTTTTTAGTCCTTTTGTAGCGTTTATCAGGTAGAGGGGGAATTATCCCCCTAATTGGTTTAGAATTCGTCAAGCGTAGGGTCAACTTTGTTCAAGCTGATTAATTCGTACCCTGCTTTAAGCCAACCTTGAAACCATTCGTTTAACTCGCTACTTGTGGGAACATGGTCAAAACAAGGGAATACAGTCTCGATTTCATCGGCAATGTAGCCATTATCTTCATATAAGAAGGTATCATCACCATTTTTGAGACATAGCACTGCACAATATTGATAAAGACCTTTGACGGGTTGAGGGACGGTAATGGATCGGACGGGCTGAGAAGTTGCTAACATGGTAGTTACCCTTTACTAGGTTGAGAGGCGGTGATTACTTTGGTCGGTGGTCAACCGCCTCTCTTGTTTTCTATATTTCTATTCTAGTGTGTTAACACATAAATAGCAAGGGGTTTAGACATTAGAATATCTTATAGCGTAAGGTACGTTACTATAACTTACTTTAATCTCAAAACTATTGTTAGATATGTGTTAACACATTAAAATAGAGATATAGAAAACAGAGGACACACCATCATGACCACTATCACTCGTCACATTCCCACCACATTAGACAAAAAACTCTACACTTTATCCCGTGCTGCTAAAATCCTTAAAATCAAAAAAGATGACATCGAGTTCATTTACCCCATGACTAACGGCTGTTTAGTTGGTACTTGGAACGATGCAATCTTCATCAAAAAAGTAGAATTTGTAAAGCTCTTAGGACTGGAGAGGAAACAACGAAGTAACGGGTTAGTTGTGACCCCTAATGCTTTTCGGGATAATAGCTACACAGTACGCAACGAGACGAAAAACACCCTATATGTAGTAACAACTGGTTCAGAATCTATTACTTGTACTTGTGCTGATTATGATAATTTAACCCATGACTTTAATAGTTCAAAGGTCTTATGTAAACACGGGTATGCTGTTCTTAACACATTGGGTTATGCAAGCTTAAAAGATTGGATTAACGATAATGAACAATGGCAGTATGAGGAGAGAGAAGATATAAGACATCTTGCCTATAACTAACAAATAAGGGGGA
>JBFRWB010000213.1:0-8580 GCA_051439375.1 Microcystaceae cyanobacterium | reverse complement strand
GCTGCTTCTTCAGTTTCACCACAGGAAGTACAGCCCGGCAATTCAGGACACCACACAGCCATATCTCCCGTTTCTGGATCTTTTTCTAGAATGATACGCCATTTACTCATCTTAGTAAGTTTAAAATCATAATGATCAGTACTGATTATAGCAATTTTTTGAGAATTGGTAATTATACGAATATTAACCTGCCTTGAACTCAAGTTCAAGGCTAATAGCGATCGGCATCTGAAGTGACTGAACACTTATTCTTATTCTTCATCTTAGTCGCTTTAGCCGACTTCCACTTTGAGCCATGAAATTTATTTTATGGTATAAAAATATTTTGCTGTTCTTAGATTAGTTATGTTACTCATTCACTCATAAAGTTTACTGCGATGAGCAATAACAATGATGTTAACTAACATCGCATCATCATTAACCGAATAAACCACTTGGTAATCTTAAACTCGATAAAGATAGTAGCCTAAATAATTTCCCTTTAAAGGTTTAATATTGGGACGAGAACGAGGACTTTTTTCTAACCTTTCTAGTAGTCTGTCAAGCTAATTCTGACGACTAAATCTCCCCCTGCTTCCCCTGCCCTCTCTGCTTGTCTTAACTCGTCAATTTTGATTTGACACACCACTAGACATCTCCCTAACTTTTTAGCTAGAACAGTATTAACTTGACGATAAACCTTTTCCGCTTCTCTCGATAACTGTATCCTATACATCGTCTCGAATTGTTCCCCAATCTTTAACCTCTCCCTGTTTTATTTGCTGTTTTCCTCTCTCGAATTCCTCAACAAATCCTTCTATTTCTAACAATTCCTGTGTGGCATCCTCGCCATCTTCAGACACTAAATCAGCTATCAATTCTGCGACGACTGCTAAACTTTCAGGAGAAAGCTGATCAATATATTTCTTAAGCTGATTTCGCATTTGAGTAGTGTTCACAATGAATAGACTCCTTAAAATACTCTTTTCAAGAGTATATGTCGATAATGTAATTGTCAATTCATCTAAAGTTATTGAACTCTTGTCCTGCGCTATATGGGTATGAATGATCTTGATGCTTATGAATAGTTGCTCGGCAGTTATGAGGGATATGGTATAAAAATAGAAGAGTGTATAAGAAAATATAAATACCCTGCGATGGGTTACGGCACAAATCAACAGTTATAAGCTTTTCCTAAAAGCTATCTGCGTGTCTAACCCATCCTACAATTTATAATTTATAATTCATAATTTATAATTCATAATTTAAAAAATGTATTGTATTGGTTTAATGAGTGGGACATCCGTTGATGGAATTGACGCAGTTTTAGTCGAAATTACAGGTCAAAATGAAAACATTCAAGTCAATTTGATCAACCATTGTCAAAAAGATTACCCCAAACAACTCAGACAGCAAATTATCGAAGTCTGTAGCGGAAAAAGCTTATCAATGGCAGAATTCGCTAAATTAGATGATGACATAGCTGTTGAATTTGCCACAGCAGCCAAAAATGTGCAACATCCCGATTATCCTGCCCAAATTATCGGTTCTCATGGTCAAACCGTCTTCCATCGTCCCCCAACCTCATCTGAGTTAGGCTACAGTCTCCAACTCGGAAGAGGAGCGTTAATTGCCCATTTAACCCAACTTCCCACCGTAAATAACTTTCGTGCTGCCGATATCGCAGCAAAAGGACAAGGCGCACCCCTTGTTTCTAAGATTGATGTTTGCTTACTATCCCACCCTGAAAAGACCCGTTGTGTGCAAAATTTAGGGGGAATTGGCAACGTAACCTATCTTCTACCCCAAAAAGACCCAAATTGGCTAACCAACGTCAAAGGATGGGATACGGGACCCGCTAATGTTCTAGTTGACTTGGCTATTCAACGCCTTACCCAAGGAGAACAAACTTACGATAATCAAGGTCAATGGGCAGACAAAGGAATGCCCTGCACCGAATTAATTGATCAATGGCTAAAGCATCCATTTTTCTCCAACCCCCCCCCAAAATCAACAGGGAGAGAACTCTTTAGCCCAGAATACTTAGACCAATGCTGGAAAACTGCTCAAGCCTATCACCTAAGTACGGAAGACTGGTTAGCCACCCTTACCGATTTTACCGCCGCCACCATTGTCGATAGCTATCAACGGTTTTTACCTAATCTTCCCGACGAAATTTTACTCTGTGGAGGGGGAAGTCATAACTTATACTTAAGGAAATGCTTGGCATATCGTCTGCCCTCCTCAACCGCTATTTTGACCACAGATGATGTGGGATTAAGTGGGGACAACAAAGAAGCGATCGCCTTTGCGATTTTAGCTTACTGGCGATTTCACTGTCATTTTGCTGGCAATCTTCCCTCAGTTACTGGGGCGATCGCTGATCAACAATTAGGAGAGATTCATTTACCCCTCTCCTTGGTAGGGCAAAATGCAGATATCAGAAATTAATGTTTCCTAAATGATATTTCTCGGTAATTTTCGGGAAACTTAAACTTAGCGGGTGTGATGGAGGTGAGTCATTGCCAAGCAGTTTCATTGAAGTTTGCGAGCGCACATTGAGGTGTGACCCTGCGTTGGCGTAAGACGCAAGGGAAGACGCATCTATTGTACTCAAGGAGTAAATAATTGGCTCATAGCTTTTTAATCGAAGCCAGCCGCTGGACACTAGATGGATATTGGCTTGAGCGGAATCAAATGCCGATTGTCGTACAGGGCAGAACACTGATTGCATGGAGCCGAGACAATTGGTTTACCATGGTAACCAAATTAATCTTTCCTGAGAATGACCGTGAGGAGATCGCCTTTCAATATCGAGGGCGTCTTGATGGGGAAGAACAACAATATACCTATGTACTACAACAGAGTCAATTAGGACGCATTGAAGGGGAAGGATGGATTGCGCCCCATTCTATCATTCAACGTTATTGGGTGTTAGGCGATCGCCAAAGACGCAGTGGTTTTGAAACCTTTTATCAAATTGACCCCCAAACCTATCATCTTTCTAGTGGTATTCTCGCTGGTCATTATTTAACTAGCACGATGGAAGCCAAGCTAAAACGACAAGACTAGGTGATTTTATCTACCTTTCCTTGTTCTTTGTCCATGTAACGCGAATCTATTGCTATATCAAGCCCATCAAAACCTTTCCACTCCGAATCCTGAACGCTGAACCCAGTTGATCCGTACTTTATCCCTACTTAACTATCATGGCCGCAGATTCTAGACATCGCCGTTTACTGGCTAACCGCTATCAACTCATCGACTTGGTGGGTAGTGGTGCGATGGGTCAAGTCTATCGCGCTGAGGACAAATTATTGGGAGGGGTAACCGTTGCGGTGAAATTTCTCTCTCAGGCATTGCTTAACAGTCGTATGAGGGAAAAATTTGAGGGAGAAGCGACTATATCTGCCTTATTAGGGGAAAGAAGTATTCATATTGTCAAAGTTAGGGATTATGGTGTGGATGAAAAAGAAATTCCCTTTTATGTGATGGAGTTTTTACAGGGGGAAAGTCTGAGTGACATCATTAAATTTCGTCCCGTTTCTTTAGGTCGTTTTCTTAAGCTAACTCGTCAGATTTGTTTTGGTCTAGAATGCGCTCATCAAGGAACGATGTTTCAAGGTGAAGTGTGTCAGGTAGTGCATCGAGATATTAAGCCCAGTAATATTTTAGTCATTCAAGATCCAACTTTGGGAGAATTGGTCAAAATCCTCGATTTTGGGATTGCCAGAGTGGTACAGCAAGAAAAAAACCAAACTCAATCTTTTATGGGAACATTAGCTTACTGTTCTCCCGAACAAATGGAAGGAAAAGAACTAGATAATCGCTCTGATATCTATAGTTTGGGCATTATGATGTATGAAATGCTCACAGGGGAAATGCCGATTTTCCCAGAAAATTCTTCCTTTGGCGGTTGGTATGAAGCCCATCACTATTCTCAACCCCGAAACCTTAACCCTAGCCTAAATTTACCCTCTCAAGTAGAGGATTTGATCCTAACCTGTTTAGAAAAAAGTCCTAGCGATCGCCCACAAACCATTAGTGATTTACTGAAATTACTCGAAGACTTGGAAGCCAATCAATCGTCTAGTGATAATAATGGTAAGGGCAACATTAACAACGACCGGACAGAAATTTTTCCCCCAATTGATAGAGATGAGGGGACTCGTATTAATCTACCTTCCACCACGGTTGAAGCAGCGTCCCAGTTTAATTTGGAGAAATGTTATCAAATGACATGGCCAAGTAATAAGCCACAACAAAAAATCGTTTTTCCTAATTTAATCAAGGAAAGTAATCAGAAATTTCCTAGTTTGTGGATTATGTTGGAGGAACAAGATATTCTCAATCGTATGAATAGTATTCGTTATAATCAGTTTATTTTAATGAAAACGCCCCATCCCATGCTGTTGTGGATTACGGTACTTTATCATCAAGTGTATGGCCCCCGTTGGTTACCTTGCTATTTAGATTTAAAGACCTCATCGGGTCAACGGTTTGCTCGTTTATTAGGGGAATTAGAGTCTTATTTATTGTTATTTTTTGCCGTTGAAAAACCGAGTCAATGTCAGCACGTTATGACCTCTACTATTGCCCCCGGTCAATGTCGTACCTTGATTGAATGGGCGGATATTAGTAAAACCTTAAAAGGGGGGCAACCTCAAATTACCAAGCGGCTACTGAAAGGGGAATTAGAAAAATTGAAACCGAAAATTGTCATGAAGTTAGAATCAATTAATACAGTACATAGTCGAGATTTATCGGGTTAAGACACTTTTATAATCAATTATTTATGGTAGGGACAATTTATGAATTGTCCTCTACACAATCTGTTGATAATTATTTAGGTTAATTGGCAGTTTTTAGTGTAGCAGCACCAAAAGTCGCATTAAACTCGCGACACCAAATAGCCACAGACTGATAAGGATCTAGATTCATATTCTCTGGTAAGATATATCGTTGAAATCCCTTATTTTTCAGTAAGGGAGAAATTGTTACATAATCTCCACGAGTCAAACTGTGTTCGGGTGCTTCTGTCTTTTCAATGATGTCAGTATCACGATGAAGAACCACAAATAAATCAGGGCCACTATTTGTTTTAAAATTCTTATCGAGTTCAATATAGTGTCGGCCATTTTCTGCTTTGACAAGATTCACTGTTCCCGATGTTTTATGTTCTCCTGTTTGGAACTTACCAAACTTAAGAATTGTTGTCTCTCCCCCGTCAGGTAATTCTTTAACTTGATGAGACTTCATTTGATGGGAAGTTTCTACCTTGGCATCCACAGAGATAGGAAGATGAAGGCAAAGAGAAGACAGAGCCAAGAGGGTTGTTAGCCCCATTAATTTTTTCATTTGTCGATCCTCAATGGGAAAAATCGGTTAGGCTTGAATATTCACATTATTTTGAGCCTTGATATGATCAATATAGCAATTGAAGATAACGTGCAATCAAGTATCACAAAAAAGATAAATTACTTGATGAATCTTTACTGTCAAGAAGACCAATATTAATTTGTGGCAAAAAAACCGCCTGAAACCTGAAACCTTATTATCCTGATGATTGGATCAAAACGCCTAAAAAAGCGATCGCACCAATAATAATAAGTGAAATAGAAACACTCAATCCGATGGAAACCCGTGGACGGTAATGGTAATCTTTCTTTTCAATGCGATTAAGTTCCGTCTTATGTTCAATCGCTGCTAACAACATAGCAATCGTTCCTACAGCAATAAAGGAAAGTCCTAAGATGCGAGACAGATGAATAGAATTATTAATTGTCCCTTGGAAATTCCTATTAATTGCAGCAACAATCCGATCAATCCCAAATCCAAAACTAATGAGGGCAAGACAAGTGCGTATCCAAGCCATTAATGTCCGTTCCGCCGCAGCACGATTACGTTCTTTAGCTAATTCAGTATTAATATTAGTAGGACGGGAAGGTTCAGTCATCATGGAAGTCAACCAAGAAGTGGGTTGCTAGTGCTTTGTGGTGATAGCTTAATTATGTCTGGAACGTTTATCTTTACGCCGTTTAGGCGTTTTATATAAACGATTTTGGGGTTGCTGTTGTAGTTCAACCAGTTTTTCGGTAGCTTCTTGGGCGCTACTTCGTAAGAACTTACGATTATCTTGGGTCACTTTCAAACGAGCCTTCGCATAACCTTGATTTAACATAGGACTGGTCTTTATATAATCATCCGTTAGATCCCAAGCAGTTGGGAAACGATTTTGGGGAAGCAACTGAAAGGATATATCTATCTCTGTCTTAAATGTCTGCTCCATTTGATTGATGTGACTCGGTAAACTTCCTTTAATTGCGGTTGGCATAGTGACACTGAGCGTATCAGGATATAGATCCCAACGGCCATCAATCTTATCTTGCCAAACTTGCATAAACTCTGCTCGAATTGACTGTCGCCCCATATTAAAGCCGCCGCCTCCACCCCCCCCCGCAGTACGGACGCTAATAGGCGAATAAAGGCTAACTCTACCATAATTCGGCAATTGCAATCCCATTGACCCAATCCCGCCATAAGAGGGCATATTTAAGCCACTGGTGGGCGCATTTAACACAGACACTTTGGGTAATGACACATTGGTTGGTAGGGAGACGAAGAAAGGCGAATCAAAGGTGAAAGTATTATTGTCTGAAGTTATTGCAACGGGAAGCTCAAAATCATAGATCCCACGCATGATATTTTCAGCAGCTACAAGGGGTAAGGTTTCTGGTTCGACTTCCATTCCCCATTGGGGTGCATCAAAGCGTAGCTGACTAAAGGAATTCGCCACCTCATTCCAATCTAGGGATGCTTGGGGCGAAGTGGGGTTATCAATGGTATTGGCTGTTATGAATAAATTACCTAGTGTTTCTAAGTCTGATGGGGAGGTGGTAAGAATTTCAGCGATCGCACGGTCAAAGTTGAGGGTATCGGTGGAAAAAACTGCGCTATTTTCGACAATTTCTCCTGATAGAAAAACCTTGGGGGTCAAAGTCGCAGCCTTAGCAGTCGAGGAAAAATTTAAGGACAAGATGGTAGCCATTAATCCGATCCCAAGTTGTGTGGCGGTGTGATTATTTGATTTTAGACTCATCCTTGTCTCCTTGGCTGATTATTACGCCATTATAGTTGATCAATTCAGTGGGGGACTAACGAAAAATTTTAAGTTTTGCATCATCGACTCCTCTATCCTTAATTTTACCCAGAACATTGTTCTGAGCTTGCTACACTCCCCAAAATACCTAAAAATGGATTATAAGTGATAAAGTGGGCTTTGCCCATCCTACGAGTAATCCGTCGTTATCTCAAATCCGCTTAAACGGCCATATTTGAAAGTTGCACCATTTTACCGTCACTCCTTACGCCTAAGGCCATTTCTAATTACTGGTGTCATAATTATCATCTGACTTTTCTGCAACCTTGGGCATTTTTTTCGGTTTAGTTTCATAAGAAACAGGAGAAGGAAGTAACTCTAATTGATGAGAAGGTTTGTCCTCTTTCTCTCTTCGACGACGTTGCGAGGTTCTTTCTTCAGCCGTATCTTCTGCAACCACTTCGTACATTACTGCTAACTTGTGTTTTCCTTTTCCTTTGCGTAAAATTCGACCTAACCGTTGTACAAATTCCCTTGTTGATCCCGTTCCTGATAAAATAACAGCATATTTAACTTCTGGAACATCAACCCCTTCGTTTAAAACATGGGAAGTCACCAGCATTTTATAGTCTCCTTGACGAAATAAGTTTAACACTTCGTGGCGTTCTTTAACAGGTGTTTGGTGAGTAATAGCTGGAATCAAAAACTCCTGAGAAATACGATAAACCGTGGCATTATCATTAGTAAAAATTAACATCGGTTCAGGATAATGTTCTTCAATTAAATCCCTTAATACGCTTAATTTACCATCTGTTCCAGCAGAAATATCTTTCGCTTCTCGATGGGCTAACATTGCCCGTCTTCCATGGGGACTTCTTGCACTAGCTTGTACAAATAATTGCCAACCATCTAGGCTTCTTAGGGAAATATTATTACTGCGAAGAAAGTCATTGCGGGTTTTAATTGCATTGTCATAACGGTGTCGTTCTTCTGGGGATAACTTAACCTTAATCTGCTCAATTCTATGCTCCGCAAGAGTATTTCCAGCTAAATCATCTACTCCTTTACTATAGACAACTTTCCCAATTAAATAGTCTAATTCATGATGACTTCCATCGCTGCGATCTGGGGTTGCGGTAAGGCCAAGACGATAGGGGGCGATGGCATATTCGGCAATGACTCGAAAGAAATCTGTCGGTAAATGATGACATTCATCGAAAATCTGCAAAGCATATTGATTACCCAAGGTTTCTGCATTAATCGCTGCACTATGATAGGTTGCAATTAAAATAGGGGTTCTATCCTTTGAACCTCCCCCCAATAAACCCACCTCTACCCCCTGAAAGGCCTGACGAATTTGGGTAAACCATTGGTGCATCAAATCCAAAGTTGGCACTAAAATTAAGGTCGTTCGGGGCGTTGACTCCATGGCCAGTTGAGCCAAGTAGGTTTTACCGGCGGCGGTAGGTAGCACCACAACCCCTTGACGATTAGCTTGTTTC
>JBFRWB010000212.1:0-49779 GCA_051439375.1 Microcystaceae cyanobacterium | reverse complement strand
AAACCGTAAAGACTTCCTCAAATTGATCAATAAATAAGAAATATCGCTTATCATTCGGTAACGCTGCCATAATATCCCCCATTCCCTTACCTTCATCCTTAATTATCTCCGCTAATTCCTCCTCATCCAGACTTACCCACTCCTTAAACACCCCTCTTAACTGGCTTAAGGGTTCAATCCCCGGCTTAATCGTCCCTAATATCAACCAATCATCACTTTTATTCCCCAAATCTCCCTCTAACTCTGAACCCTGAACCCTGAACCCTGAACCCATTTTCTCTAACCATGACATCACCCCTGCATAAATTACCGAAGACTTCCCACTTCCCGAAGCCCCAATAATAGGAATAATGTTATAGTTATCCAAAGCTTGCTTAATATCTTCCGTTAACCGCTTTCTGCCATAGAAAAAGACCTCACTCTCTGCGGTAAAGACATTTAACCCCTGATAGGGACAAATAATATCCCCTTGCTTATCCCTTATCGGTTCAATTTCTAAAACTTCCTCTGTTACCCCAAGGGAATGCTTGACTAAAATAATTGTCTCCCCTATTCCCATCCGTAACGGAGTTTGCAACTTTCCCCCAATCTCAGTATTAACAGAGTCAAATAAGCGATCGCAACTAATCTCCCCCTTACTATTAACATTATTATCGGATAATCCCTTAATAATTGCCCCAGAAAAGACACTATGTTCATCCTTACGAATGGTTTTCGCTGTCTCCGATGAACGACAAGCCGTTATGAGATAATAATTCTGTTTATGTTCAAATGTCCTTAAACTGCGACGCATCAAAGAAGACTCAATATAATTACCACTATGACAACAATCTAATAACACCACCAATTCACTTAAATCTGCATCCTTAATCAAATAATCTAAATCTGCTAAAGGAAAGCCATTTTCCTGTTTAATAATCTGATTATCCTTAAACGTTACCCGACAATCAGACGTGGCTAAATATCCCGATGTGCGTTGTAAGCGATCGCAGACTGTAAACCCATGTCCTGTAAAATAGATTAAACTCGGTCTTCCTTTAACCTTCTTTAAAAAATCCTGTATAGTCTGATATAACCCATCCACTGTCACCTTACCTGCTGTCATCTCATAGTCTGCTGTTTCGGCATTTCCCTTATGGGGTAATCTAGTAATCTGATAGTCCCCATAATTGTGTAATAATTGAGCAATTGTCTCCCCATCTTGAGTCGTCTTAGGAAGAGATGAAAAGTTATCATATTCAGGAATAGCAATAATAAGGGCATATTTCGCCATAGTCATCTTCTAAATTATGAATTATGAATGACCAATTATATTATAGTGCGGAATGTGGGGTTGAGGAACGAAACCCAACACATATATAGCAGAGATAAGGGTTTTGTCGGATTTTACTCTCATTCAATCCAACCTAAACTTATCTAACAATCAGCAAATGTGATTTTCAAACAATTGCAGATTCCTTACCAGATTTCAAGGACATTAAACCAATTCCTCATCATCTGTTAAAGCTTCATTACCATGCTGTAAAGAAAAGACAGCTAAATCGTTTTGATCTTCTTCTGTCCAACTATCACTGTCATCAATTACTATCAATTCTTTTAGCTTAATTAACTTATTAAACAATGGACACTTTAAAATTTCTAACCTTATATGATCAAGATTATCTTCTTTGGCTAGAAGATACCTTAAAGTTACTAAGAACCCAAAATTATGAAAAAGTAGATTGGCAAAATCTCCTTGAGGAAATTGAAGATATGGGGAAAAGAGAAAAACGAGCCTTAGAAAGTAACTTAATTATTTTACTAATTTACTTATTAAAGTGTCAATATCAACCCGAAAAACGTAGTGGAAGTTGGGAAAGAAGTATTTTAGAACATAGAAGACGAATTAAAAAAGCATTAAAAGATTCACCCAGTTTAAACCCTTATCTGATGACTATTTTAGAAGAAAGTTATGCAGAAGCGGTTAAACAAACCAAAGTAGAAACCCAACTTCCCTTAAACACCTTTCCGCCAAAATGTCCTTATCAATTAAGAACGCTCCTAGAAGACAACTTCTTACTATGATATAATGAGAATTATTTCCTTAAACCGATTCAATGAAACCATGACTAAAAAGCTTTATTTTCAAACAGATAATGGTGTTCAAGACTTAGAGATTAATCTGGATGCTTCTGTTATTCCCCCAGAAGAGAATGACGGTATTGATGAGATGGATATTCGTCCAGAAAAAGTGAGTCAAAAACTGGATCAAACCCAACAATTAATCAAAGATTATACAGAATATACCCTCAAATCCTTTAAAGATTTAGCCATGGCTGAAGTTGATGAAATCACCCTTAAATTTGGAATTAAACTAGGGGGACAAGCAGGAATTCCTTACATTACACAAGGAAAAGTAGAAAGCAATATTGAGATTGAAATTAAATGCAAACCTTCTGCTAACAGTTAGCAGGGATATTTTATTTATTACTTATTACCTAATAAAGTGGGTTAGGTGAGTAATCATTGATTTATCTGAACGATTAATCCAACACTTCATCAAACAATTGCCATAACCCACTCATAAACACCCTAGCGAGGTAAATTAGCTTGAGACACTTGAGACTCCATAACCACCGACTGAAGAATTGGGGTAGAAGTTACCGAATCATTGGCTAAATTAAACAGAGGATTCGCTAAAATTCCCGCTAAAGAAGTAGCAATTACCGACGCAATTAACCCCACTTGTAACGGACGCATTCCAAACAAATCCCAGCGAATTTCTGGATAATTTTTGACCACATCAGACATCTCTTGCGGTTCTTTCACCACCATCATTTTTACCACCCGAATATAGTAGTAAATTGAGATAACACTGGTTACTAATGCTAACAATACAAGACCATACAATCCTGCTTGCCAACCTGCCCAAAATAGATAAATTTTCCCGAAAAATCCTGCTAATGGCGGAATCCCCCCCAAAGACAGCAGACAAATACTTAAGCCAAACGTCAACAGAGGATCTTTTTGGTACAATCCTGCGTATTCGCTAATTTGATCCGTTCCTGTGCGTAAAGAGAAGAGAATAACGCAGGTAAACGCCCCTAAGTTCATAAACAGGTAAATTAGCAGATAAAACACCATACTAGAATACCCTGCATCCGTTCCTGCGGTTAACCCAATCATGACAAAACCGGCTTGGCCAATAGAAGAATAGGCTAACATCCGTTTCATACTGGTTTGCGCCAAAGCAACCACATTGCCTAATACCATACTTAAAACAGCAAGGGCGGTAAAAATAACCGTCCATTCCTCGGAAATAACCGAAAATGCCGTTACTAATAGACGAATCGCTAAGGCAAACCCTGCTGCTTTCGATCCCACCGATAAGAAGGCAACAACAGGGGTCGGTGATCCTTCGTAAACATCAGGGGTCCATTGGTGAAAAGGAACAGCAGAAATTTTGAAGGCAATTCCTGCAATAACAAAAACGAGAGAAATCACCAAAGCAAGGGATTCTAAGCCCTCTCCCCGGACAATATGGCTGGCGATGTCACTTAAAACCGTTTCCCCACCCGATAATCCATATAAAAGAGAAATCCCATAGAGAAAAATAGCAGAACTCGAAGCCCCAATTAAAAGATATTTCAAAGCCGCTTCATTAGAACGGGGATCTCGTTTCATGTATCCCGTCATCAAATAAGAGGAAATACTAAGCAATTCCAAGGAAATAAAGATCATTACCAACTCATTCGCCCCAGAAAGGAACATTCCCCCCAAGGTGGCGGTTAACATAATGGCAATAAATTCTGCTAAAGCGGTTCCCGTTTGTTCGATGTAGCGAATGGACATTAAAATAGTCACCACCGTGGAAAGGGCAACAATGGCGCGGAAAACAATGCTAAGATTGTCAGCGTTAAATGCCCCTAAAAACCCAATGGGGTTGGTTATATCCCACTGTAAGTAGAGGGCGACAACAGAAGCCAGTAAGCCAGCGATCGCTGCATAGGGTAACCAACTAATCGCCCGTCGTCCCCCAATAATATCCCCTAGTAAAATAAACATTAGGGTGAAGATAACGATGCCTTCAGGAAGGATAACCCCTGCATTCAATTGATTGGCAATATCTAACGAAAAGTCCATAAAGATTCCATCACTCTTAGTCAAATAGTTAAATAAATGGAGCAAGTAGCCCAAGTTTTACATTTATTCAGAGTTTATTTTAGCTTTAAGCCATAATTGCGTCAAGTCTCCTTTTTTTGATAGGGAGAAACTGCATCTAGGTTAAACCCCTCAGAAATAGATAAAGTTGAGCATTTTCCTGTTTTTTTTGATAAACTTTTGCTAAGTAACGTTAAAAAACTTTTCATAAAACTTTTCATTAGATTGTGCTGAGAAAAACAATTACTTGGTCTTTAATCCCTAACCTTGGGGATGAACTTAACTTTATTACAAATTTTCCCTTTTATCCGACGCTTCTGCAACTGATTTTAGCTATTTTAGTGGGAAGTTTCCTTAGTTTCCTACAAATTCCCGTTCCATGGTTTTTAGGGGCGGTGGTTGTCGGAATTACCTATGCTTTAACCCAAACTCAGTCTAAACCCCTGCCCAGTCTTTTATCAACCGTGGGGCAAAGTATTATTGCGATCGCAACAGCAACCCGCTTTTCCCCTCAAAGTCTGTCGGTTGCCCATCATTACCTTGTTCCGTTATTGTTATGTATTAGCGTAACAGGGGCAATGAGCTTATTAAATGGCTTTTTATTAGGAAAATTTGCAGGAATTGACCAACAGACGGGATTATTAGGTTCAATTCCCGGTGCCGGTCCCAGTATTGTCGCCATGAGTGAGGAAATGGGGGCAGATGCTATTACGGTTGCCATATTACAATACATCCGCATTTTTATGGTTGCACTCCTAATTCCCTTATTTATGGGTTTTTTATACGGATCTAGCCCTTTAGATGAAGCTACAACCATCACTACTACTTCTCAAGCTTCCTCACTTCCCCTAAGCTTAAATTTGCTCCTATTGGTTCTCTGTGGTGTTATAGGGGTTTGGGGAGGAAAACGGTTAAAACTTCCTTCTAGCTTGTTTTTAGGTCCTTTTTTAGTGAGTTTAGGGGCTTTTTGGTGGCTTCCTCACCCCATCTATATGCCAAAATCCCTCTTTGTCGTAGGATTACTATTATTAGGGTTATCCATTGGGTTAAAATTTGACCGTCAGACGGTGAAAAAGCTACTAAAAGCCGTTATCATTGAAGGAATTCTCGTCTTAGGCTTAATATTAGTTTGTTTAGGAGTAGGTTATACCTTTCATCGCATAACAGGGATTGATCCCATGACGGCTATTTTAGGATCAACCCCCGGTGGTACTTCGGCAATGATGGCAACGGTAATTCATTTAGGTGGGGATGCAGGCTTAGTCATGGCGATGCAAATGACCCGAATGTTATTGATTTTATTACTGATTCCCGTATTTGCCAGTACCTTACGCCAATCTTCTAACTGTTAACTGTTCACTGCTAACTGTTCACTATTCACTGATAAAAGCTGCTCAAAATCAGATAGTGGGAGGGGACGACTGAATAAATAACCTTGAATTTCATCACAGTGGTGTTGTTCTAAAAAAGTTAACTCTTCAGTGGTTTCTACCCCTTCAGCAATCACCCTTAACCCTAATTGATGTGCCATAGTAATTAAGGTGGCTGTGATGGCTGCATTTTGAGGATTTTTATGAATATTACGAATAAAACATTGATCGATTTTAAGAATATCAAAGGGAAGATTCTGAAGATAGCTCAGAGATGAATAACCCGTGCCAAAATCATCAATTGCAATTTTAAGTCCCAAGGCTTTAATTTGAGATAAACGCTCAATCGAATGGTTAATATTTTCTACTAAGATACTTTCGGTTAACTCTAACTCTAACAATTCCCGATCAAATGTGATATGTTCTAAAAGCTCTTCTAAGAGAGAAACAATACTCGGTTGATTAAATTGTCGAGCCGATAAATTCACCGCGACTCGAATGTTTCCTAGGTGTTTATGTTGCCAAATTTCATTTTGTTGGCAAACGGTTTTCAAAATCCATTGACCAATCGGTTCAATTAATCCAGTTGTTTCAGCGATAGGAATAAACACAGCAGGAGAAATAAATCCTTTTGCGGGATGATACCATCTTAAGAGTGCTTCTGCACCGATAATTTGATGGGTGCGTGTGTTAAATTGAGGTTGATAATAGACACTTAATTGTTGTTTTTCAAGGGCATGGCGCAATTCTAACTCTAATTCTAAATAATTAATTTTCGGTTGAGGGGGAAAGATAATTTGATACGCTTGAAATTGATTACCACCCCGTTGTTTAATCCATTGTCTGACTTGATTGGCCTTTTGTAATAAACTTTCTAACGTATCATCATCATAGGGATAAACAGCCATTCCCATACTGACACTGAGAAATACCTTTTGTTGTCCAACTTGAAAGGGATATTCAAATTGCTGAAGAATTTTGTTTCCTAACTCAAAAATACTAGATAATTGTTCAACTGGATGAGAAATAATCGCAAATTTAATGCCATTTAATCTAATTAAACTCGTGTGATTATCAAGTTGATGAACCATTCGCTCAATGGCAAGATGAATAAGTTGATCGCCTTGAGTATAACCAAGGGTTTGATTAACCCAGTGGAATCGATCTAAACTGAGGGAAATAATAGGAATTTTTTGGTTAGATTGACACTGTTTGATCTCTTGACTAAATATTTCTCGCAAGGCAATATGATTCGGGAGGTTGGTTAAAGGATCATGGGTGAGACTGTAATTTAGTTGGGATTTCAACTCGTTTAATTGTTGTTGATATAATCCTTTAAGGTTCTCTTTTTTTTTCAGTCTTAAATTAATTGAATGAATTAAATCTTTTTCGGTAAAAGGTTTCACTAAATAGTCATCTGCCCCTAGTTGTAGCCCCTGTTTTATATAAGTCGCTTCGCCTTTTGCGGTTAAAAAAATAAAAGGAATCGTGGCGGTTTCCACTTGATTTTGAAGGATATTTAAGACCTCATAGCCGTCCATCTTGGGCATCATAATATCACAAAGAATTAAATCAGGGGATTTCTGTTGAGCAATTTGGATCCCTTGCTGTCCGTTAGCTGCTTCAAGGGTATCAAAGGAATGAATCTCTAACATCTCACAAATTAATTCTCGAATGGCTGTTTCATCTTCAATAATTAAAATAGTATTCATGACGTTTTCAGATTTACTTGATAGACATTTTTTAAACTTAAATATTAAGTAGGATGTAACAAAAAAGCTTAAAATCCGTGGAATCTTTACAAGTTTTAAAAGGGTTAACTGCTTTATCCAGAGGAAGAACTGACCTGAGACACGAAAGGTAATGCTACCCTAAAGATTGTTTCTTCATTAATTATACTAGAAAAAATAATATTACCTTGGTGTAAATTTACATAACGTTGCACAATGTTCAATCCGAGTCCAGTCCCTTGGATATTACCTACATTTTCTGCCCGATGGAATGACTCAAATAGGTGAAGTTGATCGGAAGCAGGAATCCCTATCCCTTGATCTTTTACAAAAAATATGATGGTGTTGCTTGTTTTTTCAATAAGTAGTTCAATTTCACTCTCGGGTGGAGAATATTTAATACTATTGGTTAGTAAATTAGTGAGAATCGGTTGCAATAGTTTCTTATCTAAATTAATAGTTTCCATAGCCAATTCATCAGGATAATCAAACTGTAACTGATGCCCTTCTCCAATCCCAATTTGTAACACTTCAATTAAATCTTGACAAAATGTGACAAGATTAAGCGGCTGAGGATCAAACTTAAGTTTACCCGAATTTGCTCGACTTAAATACAAAACATCTTCAATCAAAGTTTTCATCTGCTCACCCGCCATATAAATTCGTTCTAGATGCTTTTGTTTCTTATCAGGGGAGAATTTATTGGGGTACTTAGTTAATAATTCTGTATATCCTAAAATAGAGGTTAATGGTGTACGAAATTCATGGGAAACAATATCAATAAATTGGTCTTTTAACTGATTTAATTCTCGTTCTTTTTCTAAAGCTTTTTGCATTTCTTGTTCAGCCATCACTTGTTCGCTAATATCTTCGACAATTCCCACAACAAAACAGCAATTTCTCTGTTCTTCACAAATGACACGAGAATCATTTTTATAAATTAAAGAAACGGTTAACTGTCCCCACATGATTTTACCATTGGCGCATAAGTATCGTTTTTTCATCTGATAGAATTTTTTGTCTCCTTTTAAGAGTTCTTGAAACGCTTCTAATTCCGATTGTAAATCATCAGGATGGGTAAAATCAGCAAAGTGCATTTGTAATAAATCAGACAGTTGATAGCCTAACATTTTGATGAGTGCATGGTTGACTTTAATAACTCGACCTTCTACTGTACCTAAAGCAATTCCTACCGCAGCATTATCAAAAATTGCACGCAATTGGGCTTCAGAAGCAGCGATCGCTTGCTGGATTTGTTTTTGTTCGGTAATATCTCGAAAAATTGCACGAGTCGCCACCGGTTGCCCATTTTGGCAGCGATAGTTAATACTTCCCTCAAGGAGAATAAGTTTTTTTTGTTTACTGAGTAATGCTACCTCTACCTGAGAAATACTATCAATTTCTCCTTTTTGCATCTGGGTAAATATATTAAGATAATAGTCTTGATAAGAAGGCTCAATTAGGTCAAAAATTGTCAAATTCTGAATTTCTTCTACACTATAACCCAATGTACGATGCCAAGCTTGGTTAGCATACATAAATCGTCCATCTGCTAAAGACAAACTTTGTATTAGATCGTTTGCATTATCCAAAAAGTCTTGTAGTTGTGCTTGGGAGTCCCGCAAGGCTAATTCTACTTTTTCCCGTTCTAAAATCTCTTGACGAAGCTTTTCGTTAGCTGATGCTAAATTTTCTGTTCTTTGAGCAATTTTAATCTCTAAATCTTCATTTAACGCCTGTAAGCTTTGTTCAGCTTTTTTACGATCTGTAATATCAAAGCGAATGGCTAAATATTGTTCGGGTTGTCCCTGTGCATTTAAAAAGGGAACAATTGTGGTATCAACCCAATAATTCTGACCATCTTTAGCGATATTATTGATTTCACCCCGCCATATGTCTCCTTTACTAATCGTTTCCCATAATTCTCTCCAAAAATCATAGGAATGGTAATTACTATGAACAAGCTCATGTCTTGTCCCAATTAGCTCTTGGGCAGAATATTGAGAAATTTCGCAGAATTTTTCGTTAACGTAGGTAATCATCCCTTTACTGTCAGTTCTCACCACAATAGAAGCTTGATCGAGCGCATATTTCATTGCATACAGTTCTTGCAAAGATTGTTGTAAGCTTTCTTCAGTGCTACGACGTTGAGTAATATCTCTGAGGGAAGCTAGGGTAGCCGGTTGTTGTTCCCACATAATATCAGTGACTCGCATTTCAGTAATTACCATTTTGCCACTGATTTGATGAATTGCAATTTCTACTCCTTTTTTCCCACTTAAAAAGCCCAGATGTTTCCCTAATAATTGTTCTTTTGGTATATCAAATAAGGCTTCTGCGGTGGGATTAAGAAATTGAACAATTCCTTGGTTATCGACGACTAACAATCCATCTGAGGTATTATTAACAATGTTTTGTAACTTTTCTTGACTCTGCTGTAATCTATTAGCGATCGCAATTCTTTCAAGGGTAGAAGAAAAAGCAGCAGCGACTAGCCATAAGATCGAAACTTCTAGTGAATCCCAATGTTTCTCGTTTAAACAATCCACAAAACCCAGAAAGCCATAAAATTGATCGCTGATTTTTAAGGGAAAGATCAAAAAAGACTTAATCTGATCTGCTTCTAATAATTGTCTTTCCTCAACAGGAAGATCAGCCACAATCCCTGAAACAACTTCACCTCGTATCAATTTTTTTAGCATAAAAGAAAAGGCTTGTGTTGAGGTTAAAGGACAAGATTGAGAAGAATAGAGAGTCGGCGTAATCTTATTAGCACACCATTCTATTTTCGGATCAGCAATGAGGCAAGAATTGTGCTGGCAGTATTCATAAATAAGAACACGACTGGCTTCGGTAACTTCTCCTAATGGTTCAAGTAATTCTGATTCAAAAATTGTCTGAGTGTTAATGTTTAAGAGTTGTTGTTGTAACTTAACTAACGTGTCAAAATAATGTCGGCGTTTTTTGAGAGCCATTTGAGCTTGTTTACGCTCAGTAATGTCTCTACAACTATAAAGAATTGTTCCTTGGTTAATCTTAACTTTTTTAATATTAATCAATAAAAAATGTAGGCAGTCGAACTTATCCAAAACCTGATGATCAATATTATTAACCTCTTCTAATAGTTCTAAATTATAATCATTCAGTAAATCAGCTTTAAAAAGTGTTTTTATATTACCCATCTCTTGAATTTCTTGTTTTGAATAGCCAAAAATAATATCTGAATTAGGACAAATAAAAGTGAATTCTCCTTGCGAATTCGTGATAAAAACCGCATCAGAAATACTGTGCAAGATGGTACGATGTAACTGTTCTGATTCCCTAACTTGCTGCTCAATTTGACTGCGCTCTTTTTGTAACTTTTTGCTTTCTTTAATTTGATCTTGTAAGCTACCGTTAATCTGTTTTAACGCTTGGGTTCGTTGTTCAACTCGATCCTCTAACTGAAAATTTGCCGCTTGTAATTGCTTTTGCTGTTGATATAATTGGAGAAAAATCGAGACTTTCCCCCGTAAAATTCTCGGATGAATGGGTTTAATCAAATAATCCACTGCCCCTAAATCATAGCCCTTAAAAATTTTTATTTCTTCAGACTCACTTCCCGTTACAAATAAGATAGGAAGGTGACTAATTTTAGGATTCTCTCGAATCTTTTGGGCTGTCTCAAAGCCATCCATTATAGGCATTTGAACATCAAGAATAATGATGGCAAATTCCTGTTCTTTTAGCTTTTGTATTGCTTCTTTTCCATTGGTTGCTGTTACTACATTATGTCCCAAAGATTGCAGCACGCCTTGGGTAATTAAAAGATTAGATCGTTGATCATCAACCACTAAAATGTTCACTATCGAGTCTTGCTTCATCATTAACCCCCAATCAATAATGGGCTATTTTTAATTTATACTTGACTCTTACTTGGAAAAAATAGCGATTAAGACGCTAATTTTACTCTTATTAAGCAACTATTTAGTCTTTATTATCCATTATTTATGCTCAATGATTCGTTTGACTTTACAAAAATTAGCAAAAAATATAATAACATTAGAATAATTGTTACAAATTTGATCAAGATGAATTCAATTAAACCGATTTTAACGATAAGATAGAAAATGAATAGCGATAAATGGGAAATTGTGCTTCCATCACCGAGTTTTAATCCCTCTCAACAACTAATTTATAATTCAAACTTCATTCTTTCCCCCTCATGACAAATTCAACCCCTCTCATTGGTAAGAATCTCGCAGAATTAACCCGGTGGGTAGAAAGCCAAGGCCAACCTTCCTACCGAGGGAAACAACTTCATCAGTGGTTATACCAAAAAGGCGTGTGTTCACTGTCCGAAATCCCAGTTTTTCCGAAAACATGGCGAGAAACCCTAAATGATTATTCTATTGGTCGCTCTAACATTGATTATCAAAGCATAGCACCTGATAAAACCCGTAAATATCTTTTACGCCTAGAGGATGGGTTAACGGTGGAAACCGTTGGAATTCCCACCAGTAAGCGGTTAACTGTCTGTGTTTCCTCTCAAATCGGGTGTCCCATGGCCTGCGATTTTTGCGCCACAGGAAAGGGCGGATTTAGCCGTAATTTGACGAATTATGAGATTGTTGACCAAGTTTTAACGGTACAGCAAGATTTTCGTCAACGGGTGTCCCATGTAGTATTTATGGGGATGGGTGAACCTTTGTTAAACTTAAAACCAGTAGTATCGGCCGTTAAAATCCTCAATCAAGAAATGGGAATTGGACAGCGGATGCTAACCATTTCTACAGTGGGAATTCCCCAGCAAATTCTTCAACTTGCGCAACAAAAGTTACAAGTTACCTTTGCGGTTAGTCTTCACGCAGCTAATCAAAAGTTACGAGAAAAATTGATTCCCAGTGCAAAAAGCTATCCGATTAATAAACTAATAAAAGATTGTCGAGACTATGTGAAAATGACAGGAAGACGAGTTAGTTTTGAGTATATTTTGCTATCAGGTGTGAATGATTTACCTGAACAAGCATTAGCCTTAGCAAAATTAATTCGAGGGTTTCAATGTCATGTTAATTTGATTCCCTACAATCCTATCACAGAAGCCGATTATCAACGCCCAACGCCTCAACGAGTCAAGGCCTTTGAAAAGACTTTAAAAGAGCAAAACATTGCAGTCACTATCCGTTATTCACGAGGCTTAGAAGCAGATGCAGCTTGCGGACAATTACGCAGCCAATTGATGATACCCAATAAAGAATGATTGGAGGGAGTGAATTTTCTCCCTACTCCCTACTCCTCACTTTTTCGTTAGTTGTAAAAAACCTACTCTTGTGGGCCTCTTCCTACTCCCTTGCAGTCTTCACATACCAATGGGCAATGATGAACAGCTTATCTTGCCATTCTTCGTTAATTCGTTCAATTACAACTCACACTAATTAAAGCTCAAGCTGCTCAAATACTTCTTTTAGTAATTTAGCAGAATTGATAAGTTGATTTTTCTCCATTTCATTGAGGGATAAATTCACTCTTTTTAAGATCCCTCGTTCGTTAACAACAGTAGGAACACTTAAACAAACATCATTGATACCATATAACTTGTTAATTAAAGTACTAACGGTTAAGATTCTTTCTTGAGAGCGAATTATAGCTTTCACAATATCCGTAACTGCTAAACCAATGGCATAGGAAGTATAGCCTTTTAACCGAATAATTTCATAGGCAGCATTTTTAACCTGACTAAAGATAGACTCTAATTCATCTTTGTCTGTTTGGGATAAACTTTCCCATGTATCAGGAATTATCTTTGCGCCTCCAATATTAGCCATACTCCATACAGGAAACTCACTATCTCCATGTTCACCCAAAATATAAGCATGAACACTACGGGAATCAATATGAAGTTTTTTACCAATTAAAGAACGTAGTCGGGCTGTATCTAAAACTGTCCCTGAACCGATAACCCGTGAACTGGGAAACCCTGTTAGTTTTAAGGTAACATAAGTCATAATATCCACTGGATTACTAACAATTAATAAGATAGAATTAGGGCAGTATTCAACCACATCTTTTAAAAGACTGCGAAAAATATTAACATTTCTACCCACCAATTCTAAACGACTTTCCCCCGGTTTTTGGGCAGCCCCAGCAGTGATAATGACAACATCCGCTTCTCTTCCTTCATCAGCTACCGTACCACCTTTTAATTCTGTAGGAGAAAGAAAAGGCATTCCATGTAATAAATCCATGACTTCTCCCTCAACCTTGTCTTGAGAAATATCTTGTAAAATTAACTCATCAAAGCAGTTTTGAATTAATAAAGAATAAGCACAAGCCATTCCTACTTGTCCAATTCCAATAATAACGCCTTTACGGGGACGAATAGGGGTCGGTTTTTCGGCTTCGGGGTTGAGCGTAAAAATCTGTTCAAACATAGCAAAAATCCCTCACTTGACATCTGTTTAATGATAAAATTCACCGTCTAATTATATCACATAAAATATCTTTAGAGCGATTGATCAGACTCTGTTTTAGCAGAATTTACTTACCCTATATATGTTAACGTTTGATTAAGTAATTGAAAGCATCCTATTCTTGCAAAAATACAATTCTTGAGGGCAGCTTTAAATATAAGCAATACTACAATATGCTAATTCACTTTGTCCGAAGAGCCAGCTTAGTAGAGCCAGCTTAGTAGTGTAACTGCTGAGATCCGACAACCTAACACCCAACATCCAACCCATCTTATTTCTTTAGATTTAAAACAGAATTGGTTAAAAAAAATTTGTTAAATGAAATAGTTTTTAATAATAGCCGATCATATTCTTAATAAAAGAGGGAGAATTCACTCAGAAAGCTACGCTATACTAAAACTAACTGGGAAATTATTAACATGAATAGTTTAATTCATGATGAAGATTAGACAAAACTGTCTAGGGGGAAACAATGGTTAGCAGTTTCAACGTAACACCAACACAGATTAGTTTAGCTCATACACTCGAACAAAATCCGATTCATCTGTCAGGACAAATTCAGTCCCACGGGGTTATTTTTATCCTCAACGAAGTAGATTTAAGCATTCTCCAGACTAGCACAAATACTTATGGAATGTTAGGTATTGCACCGCAAAATATTCTTGGGAAGACTTTAGATGACATTTTTGATTCCTTCCAAATTGATCCCCTCAAACGAGGCTTAACCCAAGATAACTTAGATTATGTCAATCCGACCAAATTATGGGCCAGAGTTTCAGGAGATGAATATGTGGTCTTTGATGCGGTTTTTCATCGCAATTTTGATGGCTTTTTAGTTTTAGAATTAGAACCAGCGATCTCTCAAGAAAGTATTCCTTTCTTAAGCTTCTATCATCTGGCGAAAGCCTCTATTAGTGAACTACAAAACTCATCAGCCAACCTCAAAGATTTTTGTGAAATTATTGTTAAAGAGGTTCGCAATCTAACTGGATTTGATCGGGTAATGTTATACCGCTTTGACGAAGAAAACCATGGAGATGTTATTGCAGAAGATAAAGTCGATGAAATGGAATCCTACTTAGGACTACGTTTTCCCGAATCAGATATTCCTGCCCCTGCCCGTCGTCTCTTTAGTGCCAACTATATTCGCCTCATTCCAGATATTTACGCATCCCCTGTTTCTCTGTATCCAGAAGTCCATCCCGAAACCCAGAATCCCTCGGATTTAACCCTTTCTATCTTGCGTAGTGCTTTTCCTTGTCACTTAGAGTATTTACACAATATGGGAGTCGAATCCTCTTTAACCATCTCTTTGATTCACGAAGAGAAATTATGGGGATTGATTGCTTGTCACCATCGTACCCCGAAATTTGTCCCCTACGAACTACGAAAAGCCTGTGAATTTTTAGGTCGAGTGGTGTTTAATGAAATTGCCGTAAAAGAAGAAACAGAAGACTATGACTACCGCATGAAATTGTCCACCGTTCAATCCCAATTGGTGGAATTTATGAGTGAAGAAGATAGCTTTGTCAAAGGACTAATCGAACATACCCCCAATCTTTTAGACTTAACCGGCGCACAGGGGGCTGCTATCTTTATGGGAGAAGACTGTTTTACCCTTGGAGATACCCCTGCCTCCGAAGACCTCAATTTCCTCTTACAATGGGTCAAACTGAATAATAATGGGGAAATTTTTCAAACGGATTCCCTGCCTCATATTTATTCGGATGCTTTAAACTACAAAAATGTAGCCAGTGGCTTACTCGCAATTCCGATTTCTCACCGCAACTATGTGATGTGGTTCCGGCCAGAAGTCATTCAAACAGTAAATTGGGGGGGAGATCCCACTAAAGCTTTTGAAGCCGTCGAAGTAGATGGAACTGTGCAGCTTTCTCCCCGTAAATCCTTTGAACTGTGGAAAGAGACGGTTCGCTTAAAATCCTTACCTTGGAAATCGGTAGAGATTCAAGCGGCCTTAGAATTACGCAAAGCCATCACCAATATCATTCTGCGACAAGCCGATGAATTAGCGCAACTAGCACACGATTTGTCCCTTTCTAACGCAGAATTGAAGAAATTCGCCTATGTCGCTTCCCACGATTTACAAGAACCCCTCAACCAAGTGGCCAATTATGTCCAGTTGCTGGAAATGCGTTATCAAGAGGAATTAGACGAAGATGCCGGAGAATTCATTCAATTTGCTGTAGATGGGGTAAGTTTGATGCAAACCCTCATCGATGATGTCCTTGCTTACTCTAAAGTAGATATTCAAGGGGTAGAATTTGAACTCACCGAGTCAGAAAATGCCTTGCAACGGGCTTTAGCAAATTTACGGGGACGCATCAAGGAAAATCACGCTATCATTACTCATGATCCCTTACCGACGCTGATGGCGGATGGCACTCAATTAATGCAGCTATTCCAAAACTTAATTGGCAATGCCATTAAATTCCGCAGTGACAAAACCCCTGAAATTCATATTTCTTCTCAGCGTTTAGACGATGCTTGGCGATTTTCTGTTCAAGATAACGGTATTGGCATTGATTCACGATTCTATGACCGTATCTTTATCATTTTCCAACGGCTACACACCCGTGACGAATATCAGGGAACAGGAATGGGGTTAGCCATCTGTAAGAAAATTATTGAATGTCACCGAGGGCAAATTTGGGTAGAATCAGAACTCGGACAGGGATCGACATTTACCTTTACCCTACCCATAGGAGGACGCGATCGTGACCATCTCAGAGGACGGACAAGCTAAATTGATCCTTTTGGTAGAAGATTCCAAAGCGGACGCAAGACTCGTTCAAGAAGTCCTCAAAACCAGTTCTGTCCCTCATCAGTTAACAGTGGTGAGGGATGGTATGGCTGCAATGGACTATCTATACCAACAAGGGGAATACGAAAATGCCGTCCGTCCTAATTTGATTTTATTGGACTTAAACTTGCCTAAAAAAGATGGCAGGGAAGTGTTAGCAGAAATTAAGCAAGATCCGTCTTTGAAGCGCATTCCTGTCGTTGTTTTGACCACTTCTCGCAATGAAGAAGATATTTATTATAGTTATGAACTCCACGTCAATTGTTTTATTACGAAGTCCCGCAATTTAAAAGAGTTATTTAAAATTGTCGAAGGAATTGAGGCGTTTTGGTTGCAAACCGTTACTTTACCCCATGAATAGTCAATCATTTTGCACAATTGAGTCAAGCGTCATCATTAAAAAGATGAGGTTCTTATTCCAGAATTAAGATACCATTAAGGTTTGTGTCAAGATTAGGCAAAATTACTTTCTATTGTTATTTTGACGAAACTTTAATTGTTATGTATATCTTAACCACCGTATCTGGTGTTAAAACCCTAATTCGCTCTTTTAAACCCCATCAAACTATTGGTTTAATCCCAACAATGGGGTTTTTACACGCGGGCCATTTGAGCCTGATCAAGCGATCGCTTTTAGAAAATCAGTTTACCATCGTTAGTATCTTTGTTAATCCACTTCAATTTACACCCAGTGAAGATTTAGACGAATATCCTCGGCAATTTGAACAAGATTGTCAATTATGTGCAGAATTAGGTGTGAATGCTATCTTTGCTCCTACGCCTGAAACATTGGGCGTTTCGGGGAACAGCACCAGTGATCTCAAAAATCTTACCACTGTCGTGCCGCCTGAAATATTAACCAAACATCTTTGTGGAGAATTTCGCCTCGGTCATTTTGCTGGAGTCGCTACAATTGTAACTAAGCTTTTAACCCTTATTCAGCCAACAGTCGCTTATTTTGGCGAAAAAGATCGGCAACAGTTGGTGATTATTCGCCATTTGGTTGCGGACTTAAATCTTCCCGTCAAAATTCAGGGCTGTCCTACCATAAGAGAACCCTCTGGACTCGCTTATAGTTCCCGTAATCAGTATTTAAGCAAAACAGAAAAAGAAAAAGCCCTTACCCTTTATAAAAGTTTATCCGTTGCGAAAAACGCCTTTGAACAGGGGGAAAAATCCCCTAAAGTTTTACTGCACCTTATTCGTCAAGAATTCGCCCAAATTCCTGATATTAAATTACAATATGCCGAGTTGGTTGATCCAAAAACCTTGATTCCTTTAGAAAGGCTTGAAAATCAGGGAATATTGGCCATTGCTGCTTATGTAGGGTCAACCCGTTTAATTGATAATATGTTGCTTTGTGACCATTCTCCTATTATTGCCATAGATGGACCGGCGGGTGCAGGAAAGTCCACCGTTACCCGTCAAATTGCCCAACAATTAAATCTTTTGTACCTTGATACTGGGGCGATGTATCGAGGAATTACATGGTGGATAATGGAAAAGGGAATTTCTCTGGGGGATGAAATTGCGATCGCTGATCAACTCGAAGGGTTAACCCTTGAATTAGTTCCCGACAAGAATGGGGTGAAAATTAATGGCCAAGATGTTAGTGAAATTATTCGTAGTCCAGAAATCACTAAAAATGTCTCGCAAGTGGCAGCACAGGCTGCGGTACGTCAATTTCTTGTAAACGTACAACAAAAATATGGTGAGAAAGGGGGTTTAGTGGCAGAAGGAAGAGACATTGGGACTCATGTGTTTCCTAATGCAGAATTAAAGATATTTTTAACGGCTTCGGTGAAAGAACGGGCGAAACGACGGTTAAAAGACTTTTCTGAACAGGGATATGAAGAGCAGTTAGACACATTAATGCAAGAGATTCAACAAAGGGATGATTTTGATAGTAATAGAGCCATTTCTCCCCTGCGTCAAGCAGAAGATGCCATTAGAATTGAAACGGATCACTTAACGATTGAAGAAGTCGTACAACAAATTATTGCCTCATATAAAAATTTAAACTCAACTATCTAAGTTGGCATTAAACATCTTCTTGAAATTCTAAAACTCCACTGATTTGATGGGGACTAAACCCTCTTGCTTCTAAATAATTATGGGTAAACTGATGGTCTTGGTTGGTTAATGTCAGTTTTTCACGAAATGCCGCATAGAGATTATTAACCTGTCCTAACGGATTAGCTGTTTCTTGAATATTACAATAAAGTAAGACGAGTAAATTAGCGCAATCTTCTAGAGAAAGCATATCGACCTTTTCTTTAAGGACAGTTTGTGTGATTTTACCTCTTTTCCCTTGTTGTTCAGGAAAAAAGCTACTCAGTGGCCAATCTAATACAGTCTTTTTCATTTTATGTCCATTGGGTGTCGTGATGACTTTAGCAGCAACCGTTAACCGAGTCAATTCACTCAGTTGATGACTCCATTGACTGCAAATTGTTTTATACAATTCTTGTGCTTTCGTGCTAAATTGAATCCCCTGCTCAATATGTTGACGAGCTTGAGCATTTTGATACATTCCATCTAGACACATTTTAGTTAACCCATGGAACACAATCATTAATTTGTCTTGAGCAGAACAAGCACGATTAAAACAGTTTAGATACTGAGATGGCTCTGAGCCAAACTCTAAGGTTGCTTCCTCAAGAACCATCAGAGAAGATAGAGAATCTTTTAATTTTTGTTGAAAAATACTCAGGGGTTCTTCAAGAAATTCGATGGGAGATTTTTCTGCATTTTCGTCTTCATTAAAACGAGATTTTAGGTTAATATATTGATTCTTACGGTATTGAAATTCCGCTATGCTTAAAACTTCTCGCCAGCCGTATTTTTGTAACAACGAAATAAATTCCATCTCTTCGGGAGAAACCCCAATAAAGTTTAAGTTCTTCAAAAAATTAGTCATTATTGTCTGTTGTTCAGGAGAAACCTGTGACCAGTCAAGGCATTCAAAAATAGAAATCAGCAATAAAAAATCGTTATTGATGTTAACTTTTTCTAACAGAGCTTTAATGCCAATTAAGGCAACCAAGCCGTAGGTATTTCCATCTATTTTTCTGATCTCAGATGTTTCTTTTTCTATGTAATTATTGCTTGGTTCAGGCTCTGATAAGTCTTCTGATTTAGGAATTTTAACCGCTCCATAAATCAAGGCATTCAATAAGCTAATTACTTGTTTAAAATATTTTTCATCTTTGGGATTATAAACATAGGTGTTAACATATTCTGCCACGACACAACAAGCTGTTGCAGTAATTTCTCTTGCCTGCAACGTTGAAATTTTTTGTTGTTTTAACTGTTGAATGACTGTATTTAATAAACGAGGCAGTTGGCTAGAATCATTTAAAAAATATTGATTTAACTCAACAATTAGGTTATGATGACGGGGGTGTTTAACAATTTGGAAAAACTCTTGATAAACCACCTGAGATGTCGATAAACTTGAGGTGGTGTTTAACGACGAGTTAAGGGGAGACATAAGAAATTACCTCGTACTAAAAGAGTGATTAAAAAATAGTTTTGATCCGTGATCAAATACTATCATTAGAGAAATAAGCCTAAGAAAATTGCCACACTTCCGAATAACCAAGCTCGAAAGCGATGATAACCATATAGATGATGCCCCTGTGCATTATCCAATTGACTTAAATCAAAGGAAGGCATGATGCCTCGATAAAACCATCCTATCGCCCTGATGGGGACATTAACAAACGATTCAAGGGATTTAAGCTCCGTTAGTTCTCCCCAACGAGTCGCATACTTTGTTTTGACTACGCCTGTCGGGTCTTGTAATTGTAAGTCCGTGTTAATAACGGTTTTTTGCTCTGAATTGCCAAGGAGTTTTCCTGAGAGGGTCACCGAACGACCTCTGACTGGACTCGCATAAGGATCTGCCATTAAGCTAAAAATATCAGATGAAAGGAGTTTTTTTGAAGGAAATGGATAAACTAAAAGGGTTTGCAGCCATGTTCCAATGCCAAATCCCCAGAAAATGGCTTTGAACACTGTTACATTTTCGTACCCATGATAAGTTGTTATTCCCCCTAAAATCCCGATCAAGGGTAATGCGATCGCTAACCAGTCAAGGGCAAAATTAAGTCTTAATTTACCTTTATTCAACTTATTACCTTCTTTGGCGACTGAGGCCATACTAAACTCTGTATCGAGTTCCATTTGTTCTGCATAATGGGTTAAAACTCGAACACGTCGTCCAGTTAGGGGATGGGTAGAAATAAATTCTAACCACCAAGACCAAGGATTATAAAGATCCCAGAGGAAAACCTGTCCCATACGCTGTGAGGATGAGTGTTGACGGTAAGTTGTCCCCGTAATAATTGCATTTTGCGGATTATAGAAGTTAATGGGACTGATCCCCATCTCTAATCGATTGGGAAAGCCCCGACGACTTTGCTCTTTGACCATACCATAGGCAGCTTTTGCTAAGGCTCGTATTAAACCGTTGGGATTACCAGTGATTTCTGAGGCTAGGTGATCCGCATGATAGGTACGAGTTCGGGAAAGGTAAATGAGTGGATAGGTAAGTAATTGAGCTACATTTGCTACGAAAGAACCAATTGTTGTTAAAATCCATTGAATCGGCTGAGGAATGGCTTTTGGCTTCATTAAATAGGCACTGATCCAATGAAGAAGGGGAGTCGGAAGACAGATCAGCGTCATAATGGCTTTGTCCCATGGTAGAACTAACCCTAACTCATGACCATAGACGGTGGCAATTTCTTCTTCATCGAGGTAGGTAAATAGTCCTTGACTAACAAGAATACGACTCTTACCCCAAAATGAGCCATAGGAAAAAGCAAGGGGAATGGGATAATCAATAATACCTAACAGGGGAAATTTAAGGCCTCTTTCTCGACAAATTTGTAAAATAACCTCGGCCGACTCTTCGCTATGTTGGCGAATGGCGGTTAAATTTTCCCAGCGAACGCTATAAAGACGATTAAGCAGTTGATCCATAAGGATTGGGGAGATGATTAAACCCATTAACAATAAAATCAGTCCAATTCCCAGTGCTATCTCTAATCCCTGCCAAACTAACCCAAAGCTCCCTAAAAGTAGCACAATTCCACTAATAATCAGCCATATCAACCCAGATGTAACAATAGCAGCAACCGATAAGCTATCTGCCATTTTGGGTTTGAGAAGTCTTACCCCTTTTTGATAGACTCTTCCCGCTTTTTCAGGCTTAAAAATACTATTTTCCGCATTTATATGGAAGAAACCACTATTTTCTTGGGATTTAATAATGGAAATAAACCCTGAAGCCCAACTTTTCACCTCTTTTTGAGGATGTTTTTTTAAGGTTTCACAAATAGCGATCGCTTGGTCATGTTCATTATGACCACGATAGGCTCTAGCGAGGGCGATCTGTGCTTGGATATAGTAGGGTGATCGTTGATCCACTTCCTCTTGACAATAGGACGACAAAAGGGCGATCGCGTCTGAATAATGCTGCTCCTGAAGAGCTTTGAGACCAGCTTGAAGAGACATGAGGGTTCACATAAAAGGCATCTATCCTTATACATACCCAAAGTTTGGTCAAAAATCACAATCCCATAGTGAGACCGATCAATTTATGGCTTCACGGCGATCGCAAAGAAGATTCTGTAAAGTTTTGTATTAAATTCTCTTGTAATTAAGACAAAATCCTAAGCTCAATGAAGAGAGTTTGCATAAGTGTTAAATGAATCGGGAATCTTGTTAGTTTTCATCTAATCAATCTTAGCATAGTGAGAAGAAACATTACTTTGGGGTAATTTTTATGGATGGGCTGCAACATCAAATTAACACATTGAATCAAAAGGTAGAACAACTTCATCAAATTGTTGAACGTCTTACGGGACAGTTAACGGTTTTAGCGAGTCCTCATATCGCATCTTCTCCAATGTCCTCAGATCAGCCGTTACAACCGCTACCTAAGTTATCGCATCGAGAAGAAAAATTAGCCACTGCTCAGACTGCTTCAATTGAGTCTCAAGAGGAAAGCGAGTCAGTAGATAACGGTTATCATAACGACAATCGTTATTCAGATAGCACTAGCACTGAATTAGTCGGTAACAGTTATCACTATAAAAACAGTCATCCAGAGACGACTGAATTAGTTGGTAATGGCTATCATCACAACAGCAATGGCCATAATACTGTGAGTGAGCCTCATCTGGATTCTCAAAAGGGATATTATAGATTGGCGATGGAACATAAAGATGTTCTATTAGAAGACAAAGTACCACAAACTACACTTCCTGATCCTCTCCATGAACCCAGTGTGGCCTCAGATATCCAAATTCGTCGTCTGATGGCGCAATTAACCGCCGCTTATAACCGTATCGCCATTTTAGAGGAACAACTCATTGCTTGTCGCATGAGAAGTTAAGGGGTATTGGGTAGATTTAACTGAGGAGTGGGAAAAGTAGAAGAATTAGGAGAAGACGGACGATTCGGGGAAGATGGATTATTGGTGGAGGTCGCTTCTCCGGGTAAAGTGGCCAAGGCAACTCGACTTCCCCCAACTTGTCGTAAAGTGTCTAAAACTTGAGCGACTTCGTTGTAACTCACGTTACGGGACGCATGGAGAACGATACGGCCATCTGGGGTCATTTTTTGATAATTTTCTAAGGCAGAGTAAAGCTGTTGCTGAGTGACAGGTTCGGGTTGGGGTTTGTCTGTTGCACTACCTGTATTCAAGGTAGTTTGAGGTTTGGTGACGTAGATGCGGCCAAAATCATCAAGACTGACTACTAACATCTCCCTCATTTGAGGCGTTCCAGTTGTAGCTTTGGGTAAATCTAACTGAATCGCCTGTTGACGGGAAAATTCCACTGCGCCTAAGATAAAAAAGGTTAAGATACAGAATATTACGTCAATTAATGGCATAATTTCGATGCGGACTTCCTGATTTTGGGAATTATCTTGCCATAAATTAAGGGGACGTGCCATTACAGCCGATTTCTTTTTGGGACGAGAAGGGTTGCGAGTTGCGGTATCAGTCATTTCAATTATCCGTGATAAATTACCAATATTTGTTAGTTATCAATGATGTCTGAGGTTTCTCTACCATTGTTGAGGGCATAAACCTGATCTTCTTTGTCTAACCAGTGTTGGCGATAAATAACTTCTAGTTGACTACCCGCTTTACGAAAGATTCTCACTTGATTAAACCAGAATCCTTGAAACAAGCGATAAAAAGCCAAGCTAATAATGGCTACAATTAGCCCAGTGGCAGTAGAAATGAGAGATTCTCCAATTCCTTGGGTTACTCCACTGGTTGACCCTAATTCGCTAATTTGGATCGATCCTAAAGAGGTAATTAAGCCAAGAACTGTTCCTAGGAGTCCTAACAAGGGAGAAAGGGCGATAACCGCTTCTAATACCTTTTCTCCTCGCCGCATTAAGGCTAATTCATCATCAGCTGCCCCTTCTAAGGCAATATGGAAGACATCGGGATCGGGATTGGGTAATTTTAAGGGCGTATAGAGGTAGTTTCCCATGGGATGCTTGCGATGATCCCTAGCCACTTTAGTTGCTACGTCCCAATTACGGGTGGCGGCTTCAATGACTCGGTTGGCGACTTGTCCTTCTTGTAGGAGAAGTCTCATCCAAAACCAAAGACGTTCTAAGATAGTGCTAAGGGCTAAAACAGAGAGGAAGAGCAATGGCCACATTGCCCAACCTCCTTTTTGCATTAATTCTACGATATTCATTTGATTAATTGACCTCCTTTTAACTTTAACGATTGGACATTTTCTTTAGGAAAAGTTAATAATATTGTTACACTTTTAAACATTTGACCTTAGCGATCAAGTATAACGCTCTTCTGTTCATTTTTTGATCGGTTAGTTGGTAACAGTTGGTTACACATTTGACAACAAAGGAATTCTTGTGCCGAATAGAGTCATGATAGAAAATGGAAGGAAATTAGGGAGATAGATGATTATGTTTTCACGACGCATGATTGCTGTGACGGTTTTGTTAGGCATTTTGTGGCAACTTCCTTTCGTTGCAGCCAAAGGATTTAATTTATCACCAATTGTGGAAAATATGGCTCAAGGATCGCCAAATAAGAATAAATCGCTCCAAAAACTTACAAATGCCCATAATAGATTTGGCTTTAAGTTATTTTCTCAGATTCTTCAGGAGACGGACTCAGAAAATCTGTTTGTTTCCCCGTCCAGTGTGGCGATCGCACTCTCCCTTCTATATAATGGGGCGGATGGTGAAACTCAAACTCAGATGAATCAATTGTTAGGGTTTGATAACATGACTTTAGAAGAGGTTAATCTTGCCTCTAAGATGCTCCAGCGATCGCTACAAAGGACAGATTCCATGGTGCAAATGAACATTGCGAATTCTCTTTGGGTGAAGCAAGATGTTTCTTTCCGCCATCAGTTTTTAAAGAATAATCGACAGTATTTTAAGGCAGAAATTACCAACTTAGATTTTAGTAATAATCAATCCGTTGGCATTATTAATCGCTGGGTTTCTCAAAAAACAGACGGGAAAATAAATCAAATTATTGACTCAATTGACAAGGAGAATATTTTATTTTTGATTAATGCAGTTTATTTTAAAGGGACGTGGCAATATGAATTTGATGAAACTTTAACCAGTTCTGAGGATTTTTTCTTAACTGATGGTTCTACTAAGAAACGTGATTTAATGATGAGAAAGGGTGATTTTTTGTATCAAGAAACGGAGGATTTCCAAGGGGTAAGTTTACCCTATGGTGATGGTGGTTGGCGGTTTGATGTCTATTTACCTAAAGATAATAAAACATTACAAGAATTTTTAGCACAGTTAACACCAGAGAATTGGAAGCAATGGGTTAATAATTTTCAAAGTCGGGAAGGCAGCTTAAAGTTACCCCGTTTTCAGTCAGAATATGAGATAGACTTAGAAACCCATTTACAAGCTTTAGGGATGCAAGATGGATTTTCTGCAAGTAAAGCGAATTTTTCCCAAATGACTTCTTATTCGGTAGTTATTGATCAAGTAAAACATAAAACCTTTATTGAAGTAAATGAAGAAGGAACAGAAGCGGCGGCGGCTACTTCTATTGGGATTAGTCTCACTTCAGTCATGCAGCCAGATCAAGGGTTTCAAATGGTTGTTAATCGTCCTTTTTTCTATGCTATTCGACATCAAGAAACAGGGACAATTTTATTTATGGGAACAATGGTTAATCCGTAATTTCAGTGATCAGTTACTAATTGCTTTCCAAAGAACTCCCTTTAACCGATAAATGAATCATCGGATCTTGTGCAACCCAACCCACAGGTAAGCGATAGCGTACCTCAAAATGAAGGTGGGGATCGCTAATATCAGGTTGGCCAGATATCCCAACACTTCCTAACTGATCGCCTGTTGCGACTGTTTGCCCGATTTCTACTGTTATCCTGCTTAAATGGGCATATCTGGTTTGACGGCCTTCTCCGTGGTCAATAATCACTAAAAATCCATAAGCTCCTTCATTTCCCTTAAAAATGACCTGTCCTGCTTCGGGAGCTAATACTGGCGTTCCAACATCTGCTAATAAATCGACACCACTATGAAAAACATTCTTTTGTGTGTCAGAATCTAAGTGCCAACCGTAGGATAAGCCAATTGGTGCAATGAAAGGCAAGGGATAACCAGATAATCCCGTATAATCTCTGATTTGTCTTTGTCTGCCCTCAGTTGTCCAATTTACTCCCGGAATAAAGGCAATATCTGATGGGACTTCACAGCCATTCAGTTCAAAGAGTACATCTGCACGAACTCCATAGGCTGTAGCGACATCTTTCCACGTTGCGCCTTCTGGGACTTGTATCGCAATACCATTAAAAGGAGGAATAAGTATCACCATCCCCGATGTAATAGGTTCTTGTTGCAATTGAGGGTTTAAACTTAGTATGGTTGTCGGAACAAGGGCATATTGTTGGGCAATACTTTCAACTGTTTCTCCTTCGATGGAGACATGACGCTGTAAACGGGACAAAACAGGCTCAAGACAAACTTCTGAAAAAGGATTTGGGTTATTTTGAGCCAGAAAAACAGAATTAGGGGTTAAAAGGAGAACACCCCCTAGTAACCCCACTTTTAACCCTTGTCCAATAAACGGTAGAAATCGCAAATTTAACCCCTTAAAGCACTCGAATAATCGCAGGAATGTCTTTAATTGCTTTCGACTGACGAATTTCTGCTAATGCTTTGCGAAAATCTCCTTCACAAACCTCATGAGTTACGACGACAATTTCTGCTGATTGTTCCTGAAAACCAATCTGTACAATAGACTCCAAACTGACGTTATTTTGACCAAAACAAGTCCCTAATTGTCCAATGACCCCCGGTAAGTCTTGGGTGAGGAAACGCACATAAAAGCGGGTATTAATGGCTTCTAGGGGCGTTATTTGGCAATAGTGCTGATGGGTACAACTTAGAAGGGGATCAAGGTTTTCGAGTTGGGTACTACTTTTGAGGATGCCCACAATATTGAGAATATCAGAGACAACTGCGCTGGCAGTGGGACCTGCACCGGCACCGGGGCCATAGAACATAACCTGTCCTAATGGGTCAGCTTCCACTAAAATAGCGTTAAATACCCCGTTAATACTGGCAAGAGGATGGTTTTTAGCCACTAAGGTCGGATGCACTCGTAATTGTAGCGTTTCTGATTTTTCTCCTTGAGAGCCTTTGGCGATCGCTAATAATTTAATCACAAACCCTAAACGATCAGCATATTGAATATCAACGGCATTAATTTGGCGAATTCCTTCACAATAGACATCTTCCCGTTGTACTCGTCCACCAAAGCCAATAGAGGCGAGAATAGCGATTTTATCGGCTGCATCCAGTCCATCTACGTCGGCGGTGGGATCGGCTTCTGCATAGCCTAATTGTTGTGCTTCCCGTAAAACTTCGCCAAAATCAGCCCCATAGGTGGTCATTTGGCTCAAAATATAGTTCGTTGTCCCATTTACAATGCCGACAATGCTGCTCACTCGATTTGCACCGATAGACTGTTTGAGGGGTTTAATAACGGGAATTCCGCCACCAACGGCTGCTTCTAAGAGGACATAAACCCCTGCTTGATTGGCTGCTTCGTAGATTTCGTCACCATAACGGGCAATTACGGCTTTATTTGCTGTGACAACGTGCTTTTTATGAGCGATCGCCTTTAAAATCATCGACCTCGCTGGTTCGAGTCCTCCCAACAGTTCTACTACAATATCAATTTCAGGGTCACTCACGATAGAGTCTAAGTCTGTTGTCATCAGATCAGGAGACAGGGAGACATGACGGGGTTTATCAAGTGATCGCACTCCCACCCGATGAATTGATAATTCTTGTATGAGGGGGTTTCTTCCTAAAGGATCAAGAATAATGTTAGCGGTTCCTGCTCCTACTGTTCCCAGTCCGAGTAATCCAATTTTGAATACGCTGTTTGTCATTTTCTACTGTAGTTTTTATCAAAAATGTCGAGGAAGACTCTACCTAAAATCTCCTTAACTAAGAATATACCAGATTATCGGTCTATCAATTTGGTTCACTAAAGAAAGCAGAAAGTTATGATAGGGCTATAGAGTTAGTATTATGATAAGGGAGTAGTTGATTAATCATTAGGTAATATCTTTATGGTAACCTTAGATGGAATAAAAAGTCTTTTTGGGACTTTATCTGTTGGACTTCTTACAATCTTCTGTCTTGCTTATGGTTGGTGGCTTTTTTGTTCTTGAAAACAGAAAAAGAATATCGCTTTGATACATTTTTAAGGAAAGATTTAGAATCTATTGAGCAAAATAATTTGTCATCTATTGCTGTTTACAAAAGATCAGAATATAACCAATTAATCAATCAAGTAGGACTACTTTTATGGAATATAATTTTATATTTGCTAACTTATAAGAAGCTTAATAAAAAGATTGAACAATTTATTTGTTCTAAATTAGGGATTTCTGAGCTATCATACCTTAAGTCTATAAAATTCATACTCATATTAACAAATACGTGTAATAAATTTATTAAAAAAAATTTAGATATAATGGCTTATCACTATTCTTTAATTGACGCAACCAGTGTTTTATCTAGTTCACAAACATCAGCTTGTAACATTAACCCATACTCAATCCCTTCTACCACCGCTTGATAAGACGCATCGAGAATATTACCCGAAACCCCTACCGTCGTCCATCGCTGCTTCCCATTAGTTGATTCTACCAAGACGCGGGTGTTGGCCGATGTTCCTTCAGTCCCGTCTAAAATTCTCACCTTATAGTCTGCTAAATGAAAATTGGCTATTTCAGGGTAAAAATTGGTCAAAGCCTTGCGTAATGCTCGGTCAAGGGCAGATACAGGTCCATTTCCTTCGGCAACTTCTAGTAAATCCTGTCCACCGACGGTAACTTTAATAGTTGCTAAAGCATTACTTTCTTCATCTACCTGCAACATATCACAATGGACTTGAAACCCTTTTAGAGCAAATAAACTAGGTCGTTGTCCTAAAGCATGACGCATTAAGAGTTCAAAACTCGCTTCTGCTGCTTCAAATTGATAGCCTTGCCCTTCTAATTCCTTTAATCGCTCTAAAATACGGCGACAGGCTTCATCCTCCTTATTAAGTTGAATTCCAAATAACTTGGCTTTGGAGAGAACATTACTTAACCCTGCTTGTTCAGAAATTACAATACGACGCACATTACCAATATCTTCAGGTTTAATATGTTCGTAAGTCAAAGGATTGCGCTGTACAGCAGAGACATGAATTCCGCCTTTATGAGCAAAAGCAGAGCGTCCTACATAGGGAGCGTGATCATCTGGGGCTAAATTGACGATTTCGCTAATTAATCGGCTACTGGTCGTCAATTCAGCTAATTTCTGAGGCTCAAGACAGTCGTATCCCATCTTTAACTGTAAATTAGGAATGAGGGTACAGAGATTAGCATTTCCACATCGTTCTCCATAACCATTAATTGTTCCTTGTACCATGCGAACACCAGCGTTGACAGCAGCTAAAGCATTTGCAACAGCTGTTCCAGCATCATTATGGGTGTGAATGCCCAATTGAGGGGAATTAGGCTTAGATAAGTCTAAGTTTAAGCCTTCAATCACTTCGAGAACAATATGACTAATTTCGTGGGGCAGTTTTCCTCCATTGGTATCACAAAAAACCAACCATTCAGCCCCAGCATCTAAGGCTGTTTTGAGGGTTTTTAGGGCATAATCAGGGTTAGCTGCATAACCATCGAACCAATGTTCCGCATCGTAAATCACCCGACGGTTTTGACTGCGAAGATAGTCAATGGTATCTCCAATCATGGCTAAATTCTCATCTAAGGTGGTTTTTAGCCCTTCTGTGACGTGCAAATCCCAAGATTTTCCAAAAATAGTCACCCATCGAGTTTCTGCGTTTAAAATCCCTTGCAGCATCCGATCTTCTGCCACTTTCACCTTTGGCCGACGGGTTGAACAAAAGGCCACTACTTCTGCTTGTGTTAGGGTTTCTTCCCGTATTTTCCAAAAAAAGGTCACATCTTTGGGATTTGCACCCGGCCATCCCCCTTCAATAAAGGGAATTCCCATTTTATCTAACTTACGAGCAATTTTCAGCTTATCCGCCAGAGAGAGGGAAATTCCTTCCCGTTGCGCCCCATCTCTGAGGGTTGTATCGTAGAGAAAAATGCGATCGCTCATAATGTCTGTCCCAGATGCCTAGCCTTTTACTATTCATTGTAAGGGAAGATAAAGAGGGAAATGATTAAGAGATTTTAAAAACAAAATTGGGTTATGTTTTTCTTTTATGATCTAAGGGATAAAAATGTTGAAGCCATCCTTGTTTCCAAAAGAAATATAATAAACAGCCTGCCACAATTCCCATGATTGCCAGACACAAATAATAGCCCCATGTCCACTGTAACTCTGGCATATTATCAAAGTTCATACCATACACCCCTGCGATAAACGTTAAGGGAATAAAAATAGTCGAAATGACGGTTAAAAACTGCATCACTTCATTCATCCGATTACTCATCGAAGATAAGTAAACATCCATTAAACTAGCGGCTAATTCTCGATAGGTTTCTACAATATCTAATAGTTGAATCACGTGATCATAACAATCTCGAAAATAAAAACGAACTTCATCGGTGATAATAGGATAATGACCACGAATCAATAAATCAGTCACGTTTCTTAACGGCCAAATTGCCCGTCTTAGGGATAATAATTCCCGTCTGACATCATAGATTTCTTGTAAATGATTATGATGGGGATGACTGACTAATTTATCTTCTAAATTTTCAATGCGATCGCCATAATCTTCTAAAACAGGAAAGTAATAATCAATCAGTGCATCTAAAAGTAAATAAAGTAAATAATCCGCTCCTTTTTGCCGAACTCTTCCTTGATTTTCTTTGATACGATTTCTAACGGTATTAAAACAATCCTCTTCATCTTCTTGAAAGGTTAATAAATAATTCTCCCCTAAAACAAATCCTACTTGCTCACTTTCAAACCCCATTTCATCTGGGTTAGCACTGACCATTTGTGCGATAATAACTAACTGTTGATTATAGTCTTCTACTTTAGGGCGTTGGGGTGCATTGACCACATCTTCTAAGAGTAACGGATGAAGTTTAAAAATGTCCCCAACTTGCTTTAAAACGGTTTCACTTCCTAAGCCTTGAATATCCATCCAAGAAACTGTATTTGTTCCCAAATAAGGAATTAAAGCATTGGGGGTTACTTTCTTTTTACAAATCGCGTTATTCGGTTCATAATCAATTAAAACAATTTGAGAGGGTAAAGCATCTGGTTCAATATTTAAAGTCCCCGGTTCGCTTCCCGGTTCATCATAGTAATATTCAAAATAGTCTTCTTCTTCATTATCTTGACGAAGGGTAGGATCAAAGGCAGAATATTCGGTAGAAGAATGTTGAATCATCGGTTAAATGCCTGTGTTTAATTATCCTATTAAAGCATGAAATAACATTTTTTGCCATAAAGGAGCGATTAAAGCTTTTACAATAATATCAGCGATCACAAAGCCAATTCCTATTATAAGAAAATGGCGAGGAAACTCCCACTTCTCTTGTTGTTGGTGAAGTTTATGAAGGATAGTTAATCCTAGTGCAGTTAAAGCAATCCCCGTACAAATAAAACCAATTACCCTTAAAATTGACCAGATTGGCCAACCTATTAAAGCTGCTAACCACGGTTTAGCACTGAGGAAAATTAATTGAGCAACATAATAATTCATATAATTTAGCAAATATGTTCCCAATAGTAAAGATGCCCCTCCTAGTGTGAAGAATGACAATAAAGAAAATGTCCCGTAATATTGTAAATGAATCGGTAAAAAGAGGCGTAATGCTCCTTCTGCCCCTTCTCCTGTCTGAATCCAATGAAACATCTCTTCTGTGTAACTTTTACCGTTAAAGATCACGATTGCAGCTTGTTCAGGTGCTTTTAAACTTGCAACAATAACCGCAATACTCTGAAAAAATGCCCACAATAATACCCACAACAAAGCTTGTCTATATGTTTTGTGGTTAACTTGTTGCAAAAAGACAGGATAAATTACCCCTGCGCCTAAAATAAGTGTTAACCAAGGGTTGCCCAAAATGAAACTGGCGACGGTACTTAAGACTGTACCAATTAACAACAATAATGCTAGCATTTCATTTTTAATTAAAACCATTTTTTATAACTATCCTCTAATAAAGTATATAAAACAGGAACAACAATTAAACTTAATAAAGAAGAAGCAATTAACCCCCCAATGATTGCAACTGCCATGGGTTGTCGTAATTCCGCACCTGCACCTAAGCCTAACGCAATCGGCATCATTCCTAAAATAGTAGAAAAAGTGGTCATTAAAATAGGACGTAATCTGACTGTTCCTGTTTCTAAAATTGCCTCTCGACGACTCATTCCTTGTTGACGAAGTTGGTTAATATAGTCCATTAAAAGAATGGCATTTTTATCGAGTAAGCCTAACAAAAAGATTAAACCAATTAGCGAAATCATCCCAAATTCACTTTGAGTAAGGAGTAAGGCTAACATTGCACCTATCAACGAAAGCGGCAAAGATAAGCCTACCACCATTGGCTCTAAAAAGCGTTTAAACGGAATATATAAAACAACTAACATACAAATAATCGAAAGGGTTAAAGTAACACCAAATTCCTTTAAAATTAGTTGTGAACGATTAGAATCTCCTAATACTTTAAGGTTAATATTATTAGGTAAAATTGAAGGTGCTAAGTTAACAATCTTTTGAGTCGCTTCTCCTAATGCAGTATTTTCATCTAAATTTGCCCTTAAAAAAACCGCCCTTTTCTGATTATAATGTTGAACTTCCTGCTCAGGATCATTTTGGGTTATATCTATATCTTCAATACCTGATAATTGAGAAACTTCCTTTTTAAACGTTTTTCCTAATTGATTTAATGAATCTAAATTATCCCCTAATAAAGCTATTTTAACGGGTGCATCATTAGCTGTTTGCACAAAGACAATATCTTCTACACTGACAGAAACCCCATCTAATTGAGGTAAGGTATTTCTAATTTCACTTTGAACTTGGCTAGTGGTTAAACTGCGATCGCTTTTTAATTTTACATATAATTTTCCTCTGGTGGGATCACCCCGTAATCCTGATACCAAATAGACAGATTTAACATCAGGTTGCTGCAAGATTACTTCTTCTAATTTTTTCCCCGTTCGCCTAGTTTTTCTAAGAATAATACGCTCAGGAGATTGACCTAAACTTCCTACCCAATTGAATGCACCGCCTGTATTTTGTTCCCCTTGAGATAAGTTACTCAGATCAGCATTTTTTAGTTTTTTATTCAGTTTCGGTGTGGGAATTTTATAGATAATATTAAATTCACCTCGATCTAATTTAGGGACAAAGCCTTGGGGAATAAAAGGAATTAAAGCGATTCCTAAGATAAAACTTCCTATGGCGATTAAAATGATAATTCCTCGATGATCTAATGACCAGTTTAATAAGTTACGATAAGTATGGGTAAAGGGTAAGGAAAAAGAGGAACTTCTGGGTACGGAGGTTGTTGTTTTACGGGGTTTTAACCAGTAAACGGCTAAGACAGGAGATAGCGTCCGAGCAACTAAAAGAGAGGTAATGACAGCAGCAGAGATAGTTAAAGCAAAAGGCTTAAAAAATTGACCTAATGTGCTTCCCATTAAAGCAATTGGCAGAAAAACGGCGACAATGGTTAAGGTAGAAGCAGCAACCGTTAAGCCGATTTCATCCGTTCCTTTAATGGCTGCTTGTCGAGGATTTTCACCTTTATCAAGGTGTCTTGCGATATTTTCTACATCTACAATGGCATCATCAACTATAATCCCAATTACTAAGGCTAACGCCAATAAAGTCAAGGTTTCAAGGTTAAATCCTGACCAAGCCATAACAATAACAGTTCCTAACAAAGAGATAGGAATCGCTAAAGCGGTGATAACGGTAGCAGCAAAGTTACGCAGAAAGGGATAGATTACTAAAATTGCTAATATAATTGCCCCAATTAATGCGTCTATCGTAGATCGAGTGGCTTGACGAATATAATCGGCTTGGCTTTCTGCTAAAGTAAAGTTAATTTCAGGAAATTGGACTTGTAAATCTTGACTGATTTGTTCAACTTTGCGGACAATTTCTAAGGTGTTTGCATTGGCTTGTTTAATTACCTGAAAAGCGATGACATCTTCTCCGTTAAAACGTACCAATGTTGGGGGATTTTGGTTAGGGGTTTGAGTATCATAATCCCGATACGTTGCATCTCCTAATAAATCAACTCGCAGAACTCCTGATACTTTTTCGATTTGGGGTAAGATGTTATTTTGAGCCAGTATGGCTAATTCCCCTAGGCTTTTTTCTTCACTGGTTAGAGCATAACTGACAGCAGGGGATTCACTAATATTAAAAGGGATAACTTTTGGTGTTAAATTATTAGGAAGCTTAACTTCATTAACAATATTTTGTACCGCTTCAGTTGCATCTGAGAGGTTAATTCCACCGATAAATGTTATATTAATAACAGACTGCCCTTGGTAAGTAGATGAATATAAATCTGCGGTGTCATCTAAAACCATTAAGGCATTTTCTAAGGGTTGAGTAATTTGTTTTTCTGTTTCCAGTAGGCTTAAATTAGTTTCTGGGGTGTTAACAACTACGACAGGAAAAGTAACGTCTGGGAAAAGGGCGTATTGTAAGGAACTAAAAGCAAAGATTCCTGCAACCACAACCCCTATCCAAAAGCATATTGTTAAACGTGCATATTTAATAGCAAATCGTGAAATATTTAAGCGTTCTCGCCAATTTGAGGTCATAGGAAATTATAAATCATGAATTATAAATCAAAGAGTTAACATTTAACTGTTAACTGCTAACTGTTAACTGAATATTAGCTTTGCTCTGGGGTGGGAATGGAAATATCAACCCGTTTAATCTCTTCGTTTAAATCGCTAAGTAAGGGTTGAATGGCTTCAGCATTACCAACTACTAAGGTTACGATTTTACTCGGATCAAGGTATTTTTGAGCAGCTTGTTGTACCTGTTCAATAGTTGTATTTTTTATCCCTTTCTGATACTGAAAAATAAAATCGTCAGGATATCCAAAATACTCATAGCGCATTAAACGGCTTAAAGTTTGACTCGGATTCTCAAATTTAAAAACAAAAGAATTAAGAATAGAGTCTTTAGCAAATGCTAATTCTTCGTCAGTAATAGGTGAGGTACGAATGCGCTCAATTTCTGTTAATAATGCTTGAATAAACGCTTCTGTGGTTTCGGTACGAGTTTGTCCCCCTGCAACAAATAACCCCGGATGATCATATTTTGGACTCCATGAACCATACACAGAATAAGCTAAACCTTGGCGTGATCGCACCTCATTAAATAACCGCCCTGCAAACCCACTTAAAACCCCATTTAAGACACTTAACGCAGGATAATCTGGACTATTAAGTTTACCCCCTAAATGCCCTAGGATAATGCTGCTCTGGGTTAACTGGGGCTGATCTACCATAAAAACACCGTCTTGGTAATTTTGTGCGATCGCAGGAATGTCTAAATCTATCATCTCCTCAGATGCTTGCCAATTACTAAAATATTTCTCAATCAACTGCTTCATTTGAGACGCATCAAAATCTCCTGTTATTCCTAAGATCATTTGATCAGGTTGAAAATAGGTTTGGTGAAATTTGACTAAATCACTACGGGAGATGTTATTAAGGGTTTTGTACTCAACTGTACGAGCATAAGGGCTAGTTTCGCCATAAATCAGCTTACGGAACTCTCGACCAGCAATATCACGAGGATTATCGTTACGACGAGCAATTGCTCCTTTTGTTTGGGTTTTCGCTAAGGCTAGTTGTTGAGCGTCAAAAGCAGGAGAACGAATAACATCGGCGAAAAGGGGAAAAATAAAGTCAATATCTTTACTTAAACCACTAAAACTTACAAATCCTACATCTTGAGAGATTCCACTCTCGACAGCTGCTGCACGTTGTTCTAACATTTCATTAAGTGCTTGAGGAGAATGATTCGTTGTTCCTCCTGTTCGCATCACTGTTCCTGTTAATCTAGCTAATCCTGCTTTTTCTGGGGGTTCTAAACGTCCTCCTGTGCGGATAAATAGACTTCCTCCTACTAAGGGCAATTTACGATCCTCCATCAAATAGACAACCATTCCATTATCTAATTGATAGCGTTCGTAATCAGGAAGTTGAATCTCTGAGAGAGGAGGAAAGGTTAAATCATTATGATGACGGGGTGTTTGCGCATTAGCGGTTAGATAAAATCCAACGACAAAGGTAAGAGAAATGAGTAGTAAACTAATTCGTGTAATAAGTTTTTTCATAGTTTTAGATGTTAGGTGCTAGGTGTTAGGTTTCAGGTGTTGGGTTTCGGGGTTGGAGGTAAGGTAAGAGTTAGTAACTGTTAGCTAATATTAACTTCTCATTTGATAGCTGATAACTGTTCACTGTTCACTGAAATTACTGTTCACTGACAATAACATCGGGTAGGGGTTTTTGCCAACGATACAACCAAATTAATCCCATGACTCCCATACCAATTAATACTAAACTAATAACTTGTGCCATTCTTAATGAGCCTAGCATTAAACTATCCATGCGGAGTCCTTCAATCCAAACGCGACCTACACTATAGGTAATTAAATAAACAAAGCTTAATGTCCCCGTTTTTAACGTTTCTCGATTCTTTATTCCCCAAAAGAAAAGAGTCATTAATAAAATAAACACCCCAATATTCCAGATTGATTCGTATAAAAAGGTAGGATGAAAATAGTTAACCCCTAAATAATCGAACGGACGATTCTCAGGGGGAATATAAAGTTTCCACGGTAAATTAGTCGGACTGCCAAAAGCTTCTGAATTAAAGAAATTTCCCCAGCGGCCAATGGCTTGGCCTAAGGCTAAAGATGGCACAACCAAATCAATTAATTGCCAAACAGATACCTTATTAAATTTAGCAAAAATAAGGGTAGCAATTGTTCCCCCAATAATTGCACCGTGGATGGCAATTCCCCCTTTCCAAATGGCAATAATATCAGAAGGATGATTTACATAGTCTTGCCATTGAAAAAGAACATAATACAATCGAGCGCAGGGAATGGCACCAATAATCAGCCAAATCGCTAAATCCCCTAATAAGTCGGGGTTAATATGGCGTTTTTGTGCTAAATATTGGGATAAGGTTACCCCAATTAGGACTGCTGAGGCAATTAATAAGCCATACCAACGAATACTGAAGTTTCCTATCTCTAAAATGACAGGGCCAGGGGAAGCAAATTTAAAGGCCAGTAGCATAGAAAATCCTTTGAGCGATGGCTATCGGTCTTAATTATAAATGATGAAGGAACAGTAGGGGGTGTTAGTAAGGCGTAACGCACCGATACCATAATGAAATAAGGTTTGCTCACGACAGAGATTTTAAGAGATAATAAAGAAGGTTGATTAGTAAATTTATTAGAGGGATTAGACATGGATGAATCAACAGAAATTATTGATTTAAAGGTTTCTGATAAAGTAACCATTAAAGCTGAAGCGGTTTCCCTTGGGGGTGCAGAAAGAGTAGGGGTGGGTGACATTTTAGACTTTGAAGGAGTCACAGATGCGATTGAAGCGATCGCTCATTCTATTACCCATGCCTTTAATAATGTTAAACCGAAAAAGGCTAGTGTGGAATTTAGTCTTAAAGTTGGGGTAGAATCGGGACAGTTAACTACTTTATTGGTGAAAGGAAAAGGAGAAGGAACATTAAAAGTTACGCTGGAATGGGGAGGAGATTGAGAAGTCGGAGGTATGAAGTCGGAAGTCGGAAGTTAATTGTTTAACTAACTAGCTGGGAACTAGAAATAGCACTTTAAATTTAGTCATCTAAAAGATGACTTTTGCTATTCGCTATGAACTTGAGTTCATGGCGTGTCATGAAATAAACGTTTAACGACTCATTATGTTTACTATTTCTGAAACAAAATTAAACAAATACACCGTTAAAATTAGTTATGAAGGGGGACAGAAACATCTGGGTTCGGGTTTCTTTGTCTCTCCTAGATTAATTTTAACCTGCGCTCATGTTTGCTTAAAACATAAAGATAAAGTCTTTAAAATTTATTATCAAGGGCAAGCTATTGAGTCTCAGATTAATCTTAAGTATTGTTCAGATGATATTGAGAAGCTAGATGTTGCGCTGTTGGAAATTGAGAATAACAGCTTAGAATTTCCGTTTGTTTTGCTAGATAAATCAGTTGAGGTTGGCCATAAATTATATAGCTTTGGTTATCCTGATAACTATGCAATAGGGGATGTGGGAACGTTTGAATATATTGGCATTGATGGGGATGGATTATTTAAGTTTAAGGAAGGAAATGTTAGGCCGGGGATGAGTGGTTCATCGCTGTTAAATTTAACAACCAAGCGAGTTTGTGGCATGATAGTTTTTACCCTTGATAGAGGTAAAGTATGGGGCGGGAGAGGAATTCCCACAAGAACTATTTTGGATGCTGAGGTTAAAGAATTAGCTGAACTAAAAGCGTTTCAGTTATCTTGTTATTCGAGAGAAAATCCTTTTACACCGCCAACAGGACAAATTAATAATATTCATAAGGTATTTGGTAGAGACTTAGAAATTCAAAGAAGCTTTGAGTTATTAAATAGCGGAAGTGGTGTCGCTTTGATTGGGGCATCAGGAATGGGGAAAAGTTCTTTACTAAATGTAATTGAAGCAGAAGCAGACAACTGTTTAAAAAGTCCTCGTAAGGTGATTAAAATTAATTTGGGAGATATTATAGAAGATAATGATTTTTATGATGAACTGTGTTATCAAGCGGAAATTGATTATGATGATAATCATCCCTTAAGAGGGGTTCGTTTAAAAAGAGCGTTAAGTCAGCAACGTTTATTGTTGTTATTAGATGGGTTAAGGCGTGATATGGTATGGGAAGGGAAGGGTTTACTAATCCAGTACGGAATCAATTACGAAGTTTAGCAGATCAAGGAATTGATGCACCCTTACGCTTGGTGGTAGCAGCGAATCAATCTTTAATTAAATTGTTTAAAGATAGTGGTTATGATTCTCCTTTTGATAATGTTTGTATTCCCATTAATCTTACTCCTTGGGATGAGGATATGATTCGTCAGTTTATCGAACATCGCTTAAGAGATAATGTTATTTGCTTTGAGGAAACAGAAATTCAATCTATTATTCAAGGAAGTCAAGGTTATCCTCAACGAGTGATGCAATTATGTTATAACCTTTATCAAAGTAAAGTAGATAATCAGGATAACTCAAGACGGCCTTGAAATGAATTTCAAAAAATCAATAAGTAGCGTTCAATAAATTAAACTAGGGTTGTTACTTTATCTATCTCTAAGTTATCTTTAGATAACGCTCCCCATTTAGCCCTGTCAATTGATTGCAGGGCGGTTTAGATAATCAGGATAACTCAAGACTGCGTTGAAATGAATTTCAGAAAATCAATAAGTAGTGTTCAATAAATTAAACTAGGGTTGTTACTTTATCTATCTCTAAGTTATCTTTAGATAACCCTACCTATTTAGCCCTGTCAATTGATTGCAGGGCAGTTTAGATAATCACTACAAGATAGCAGATTAACTGATGTCCCTACCGCCAGACTTTCCTAAATTTGATCTCGCCCCCAAATTAAACCGTCCCCTTTATCTGTGGAATCCTTTTGATTATCTGTTGTTATTCTATTGGGTGTTTTTCTTTCCTCAAGCCTTGCGCTGGTATGAAGAAAAATATGGAGGAAAAAGTTTAGAAGACATCAATACGTTTAGGGAACAGTGGGAATTTTTACGACAACATCCTCAACAGTTAAATCTCTGGCTACAAGGCATTCTTTTAACCTTTATTGCCCCTCCTCTTATTGCTTGGGGACTCAATACATTAGGGATAGAAATTGACTGGTTTAGCGTGTCTGTCGTCGTGGCATTCGGCGTGGCTGTCGTCGTGGCATTCGGCGTGTCTGTCGTCGTGGCATTCGGCGTGGCATTCGGCGTGGCATTCGGCATGGCAGGAGGCGTGGCTGTCGGCGTGGCTGTCGGCGTGGCTGTCGGCGTGGCTGTCGGCATGGCAGGAGGCGTGGCATTAGGCGTGGCATGGGGCGTGGCATTGGGCGTGGCATGGGGCGTGGCATTCGGCGTGGCATGGGGCGTGGCAATAATTAGGCCAGATAATTGGCTGTGGGGAATATTTTTAGGAAAAAAAAGGGGGGGGGAGAATCACAGTTTTACCCCTATTAAATTTAAAAAAATTGTTGAAGCGAGGCTTACAAATTGACTGGCAAAATGGCATAGAAAATCTCAATCAATGGCTGCGCTATAGTTTACAATTTATCCCTGTTATTAGGGCAGTGAATGAAGTAGTAGAACAAATACCCTATGAACAGATTATTTATCGCCTTTCTCAACTAGCAGAAGATGCAGAAAATCCAGACTTATTAAAATATTGTTCCGTTAGTTTAAATAATTATTTAAAGTCTCAAGCAGTTAGGGACTTTTTTAACGTTCCTCCCTTCAATTTCTTAGGGCGTATCAAAGAAAGATTACAAGATTATTTCCCTACCGATTTCCGTTCTGATGTCCCCTATCGTGCGGTAGCAGCAGGATTTTGGTTTTTGCAATACAAATTCCCTAATGAAGCAAAGTTATTATTTGAACAAGCTATAAGATTAGTTAACCAAGAGAAACAAGACTTACTCTATGGCCAAGAAATGTATTTCTTAGCCGATACCTTAGATAAATTTTATCAAGCAAAAACCCTCCTTGAGATTACCAATTTAAACCCCCCTCAATTTCCTACTGAACCCCATTTGCGCCCCAATACATGGCAAACCATCACCCAAATATCAGAGATTATAGAAGATGTGCAGCTTATCCAAGAAGCCACCAGTCAATTAAGTCGTTCCTCCGCCTTAAATCGTGCTATTGGAAACTTACAGGAAATTATTAACATTAATAGTCATTCCCATCCTCAACAACTTCCCAAAACCGAACGAGGCTTAATCCTTGAGATTGCCCAAACATGGCAAGAAGCCCTACAAAATATTGCCAAAGAAGTAGGAGAAATTAAGATTAGTGAACCCATAGAAATGCCTTATATTATTGGTCCCGCCGTTGAAGGACAATTATTTAAAGGAAGAGAAGATATTTTACGCACCTTACAATCATTATGGTCTGGGGGAAAAACCATGCAGTCTGTGGTATTATATGGTCATCGCCGCATGGGTAAAACCTCCATTTTAAAGAATATTAATGCTAAATTAGGGAATAAAGTCACCTTAATTTATGTCAATCTTCAAGGCTTAGGCGATGTACAGCAAGGAACTGGAGAAGTCTTATTAGAATTAGCCGACGAAATGGCAGATACTTTGAACATTAAACTACCCGATATAGACGAACTATTAAAATTACCCGAAAGAACCTTTAAACAGTTTCTCAAACAGGCATTAGAAGTCAATCCCAATCAAGCATTACTGATAGCCTTAGATGAATTTGAAACCCTAGAAACCTTAATTGAAACCCAAAAAATAGACCGTTCCTTAATGGCTGTATTTCGCACATGGACACAACTCAGTCCCCGTTTAGGAATTATTTTTGCGGGTTTGCATACCTTACAAGAAAAAGTCGGCAATTATAATCACTCATTCTTTTCTAGCTTTATTCCCATCCGAGTCAGCTTTTTAAGTCCCTCTGACACAGACTTATTATTAACCCAACCCAGTGAAGACTTCCCCCTTAATTACTCTCCTGAGATATTAACCGAAATTTATCAACTTACCCACGGACAACCCTTTTTAGTGCAGTTAATTGGCTTTCAATTAGTCAGTCGCTATAACCGAAAATTAACCCAATCCCAATCCTTAACCTCCGCTAAAAAATCAGCCCCTTCCACCACCCTTACCCTCTCAGACTTAAACGAAATTATTAATCATGACTTTTTCCAACAAGGAAGTTTTTATTTTGAAGGAATTTGGAGACAAGCACAAGAAGGCGCAATCGCACAAACCGATATCTTAACCCTCCTTGCACCTCATCCTAATGGATTAACCGAAAGCGAATTATTCCCCCAACTTCAGTTAACCGAAGAACAATTTAAAGACGCAATAGACACCCTCGAAAGACATGATGTGATTAAAACAATTGACGGATATTTTAAGATTATTGTTGAACTCTTTCGCCGTTGGTTAACCTATCAAGATTAGGGTTTGTTGGGAAACATCCCAAATTTGTCAATTGTCATTTAAACTTTTAACCAACCAAAAAGCTCTCCAACTGTTAACTTTAAATCAGAAAGAAAATCAGGAACGGGTAAAATATCCTCATCGTTTTCTAAAAATTGAGGAGTCTTTTCTCGATGATAAATAAAAACAGAATGATCTTCAGGGGCAATTAACCATCCTAACTCACTACCATAGTTTAAACTGTGAATAATCTTTTTTGTAACTTTTAGCGAATTTTGGTTAGGAGAAAGAATTTCAATCAACCAATCAGGATAATCTGCAAAAACATTGGCAATTTCTCCATTTTCATCACGAGGAATTCTCTCCCACCGTAAAACAACCACATCAGGAACAATCGAACGACCTCCAAAAGTACATCGCAATTCAGGGAAAGCGTAAGCAATGCGCTGTTTTTTAGCCATTAAATTGACTGTGGTGACTAATTCTCCTTGAATTAAACTATGTTTTCCTTGTGGCATTGGTTTTTGAATGATTTCTCCATCAATATACTCGTTGGCTGGCTTGGTTTCAGGAAGCTTAAGAAACGCTTCTAGGGTAAGGGGTTTAGGGGGAGACTGTACCATTGATTCTCCTTAATATGTATCTGTCAACTTTGTCTATATTTTAAAAGAAAAAAGTAAATTGTATTGTCCGAATGAGTTATCAAGATTGTAGAATAGGCTTCTAGCTTGTAATAGGCAAAATCCTGTATTATTGACTGACAATTAATTAATATAAATTGTGAATAAACGCTTATTAATCCTACTATTTGTCACCTTTCTTAGTATCACAACCTTAATTATCCCCACCCACGCTCAAAATTCCTCAGAGATTCTCTGGGATCGTTGGGGTGTGGCTCATATCTATGGAAAAGACCAAAAGAGCCTATTTTATGGCTTTGGTTGGTCACAAGCACAAAGTCACGGCAATTTACTCTTAAAATTATATGCTCAAGCCAGAGGACGAGCAGCAGAATATTTAGGTGGAGCAGATGCACTAAACTCAGATCGCTATGTTTGGACAATGGGGATACCAGAGCGAGCAGAACAATGGTATGACCAGCAGCGTCCAGAAGTAAAGGAAATATTAACCGCTTTTGCCCAAGGCATTAATGATTATGCTAAAAAACACCCCCAATCCATTGAACCAACCTTAAAAGCCGTTTTACCCATTACAGGAAGCGATATTTTAGCCCATTGGCAAAGAGTCATTCATTTTCACTTCGTTACCAACCCACAACAAGTTCAATCTCTTGCTAAGCCCGTCTCAGACAAAGGATCAAATGGTTGGGCCATCGCACCTCAAAAATCCACTACGGGAAATTCTCTCTTATTGGCTAATCCTCACACCCCTTGGTTAGATTTATTTCGATGGTATGAGGTTCACTTAAATAGCCCCGATTTTAATCTTTATGGCTCAACCTTACTGGGTTTTCCCTTATTAGCGATCGCCTTTAACGATCACTTAGGATGGACGGTTACCGTTAATATGACGGATGGTGCTGATATATATGAACTTAATTTAAAAGACGAAGGGTATGAATGGGAGGGGGAAACGAAAGCATTTGAGACACAAATTCAGAAAATTAGGTTAAAACAGTCAGATGGACGGTTTGTTACCCTTGATTTACCCATTAAGCGTTCAATTCACGGTGTTATTATTAAAGAGACAGAGGATAAAGCTTATGCGTTAAGAGTTGTGGGCTTAGATCGTCCTCATGGGTTTAAACAGCTATTAAAAATGGCAAAAGCGCAAAATTTAAACCAATTTGAAACCGCCTTAAGTGAGTTACAAGTCCCTCTCTTTAATGTCATATATGCAGATAAAAAGGGAAATATTGCCTATATTGATCATGCTCAAATTCCCCAAAAATCTCAAGGCGATTGGCAGATGTGGCAAGGAATTATACAAGGGAATACATCAGATACGTTATGGACAGATTATCATCCCTACGAAGATTTACCCCGTTTAGTTAATCCAGAGACAGGATGGGTACAAAATACTAACGATCCGCCGTGGACTAGTACCTTTCCGCCTATTTTAAAAGCAAATGACTATCCTGCCTATTTTGCACCTCCTAACTTGGGAGAAGCGTCTAGCGTGTTAAGGACTCAGCGATCGCTTAAAATGCTCTTAGAGACGCAACAGTTTAGTTTAGAGGGGATCATTCAGCAAAAATTTTCCTCTCATTTTGAGAGTGCGGATCGTCTGTTAGAAATCATTGTTCCTACAGCAAAAGCGTTAGCCAACCCCATTGGAATTGAAGCGGCTGAAGTATTGCAAAAATGGGATCGTCAAGCAACCTCAGAGAGTCAAGGGGCATTATTATTTACACTATGGGCGTTTACCCTGCAACCCTCTAAAATATTCTCTAAACCTTGGAATCCTGAAGATCCTTTGCATACCCCTTCAGGGTTAAGGGATATTAACACATCCTTAGCTGTCTTAGAGGGTGTGGCTGCTCAGTTAAAGCTGCTGTATGGCAAGATAGATATATCTTGGGGAGAAGCCGTCAGATTTCGTAATCAAGGCCGAGATTTACCGGCAAGTGGGGGATCTGGAAAATTAGGAAGCTTTCAAGTCTTAGAAATTGGCCGCACATCAGATGAAAAATTTCAAGGAATAGGAGGGGATAGTTTTATGATGGCCGTAGAGTTTTCCGATCCCCCAAAAGGACAGGCTTTAATGATTTATGGAAATCATACTCAAGAGGATTTTCCTGAAACTGAGGAGCAATTTTCTCTTTATAATCAGGGGAAAATGCGTCCGATTTTATTAAATCGTAAAGAGATTCAACAACAATTGATTAAACAAGAAACAATTAATTAGGTCTAACCTTGATTAAATCAATTACCATCAGAAGAAATGATGAATCCCTAGTCAGCGATCGCTATGACACTATATAAACGGCGTCCATCTTGATAACAGGTGAGATATTCTGTTACTATATTTTGTTCTTCTTGTCAAATAAAGTAATCATGATCTAAGCTCCTAATTGTTGTAATTTTTTATTTCCAGAGAAAGCTATCAACGAGAGAATGAGCATCCTAGGTCTTTTTCTTGAATAGTCAAACAAAGGCCATAATATCTTATGTACACGGACTATACAAAACGCCTCAACCCCTTGTCAATTCGTTGTCAAAAAACTTAAAATTGGCTGAGGTAACAAATCATAACGTTTTAATTATTAAATTATTTTTGTCAGACAGATAAGTAATGTTAATCAAAAAGCCCTTTAAGGTGAGGTCGCATTTTGTAAAGATACGGGTGGAACATACAGCGTTAGTCAGAAAAAGATTAAAGGGAAAAGAAAAGAGAAAATCTTGCTAGTTTAAGCTTATAATTGCTCAAAGTCTTTTCTTGCTCTATTATTTATTATTGTACTTGTTTATGAATTCTTTTTTCCTATATAAATTCAGTTTAAAGAAAACCATCTTATCTCATCTGTCTCTTATTTTAATGATGAGTGTTAGCTTTCTAATTTTAATCACCGCTAGTCATATCCGACATTTTCTCTTTCAATCAAATGCACTGGATCTAGGATGGTTTGATCAAGCCGTCTATTTAATCAGTATTGGAGAAACCCCCATTGTTTCCTTTTCTGATTTTCATATTTTAGGCGATCACGCTTCTTTGATATTTTATCTTATTGCACTTTTATACAAAATTTATCCGACGGTAAGTTGGTTATTTTTCTTACAAGCCTTAGCCTTGTCTATTACGGTTATTCCTTTATATCAACTCTCTTTATTAGCTAAATTAACTCAAAAGGAAGCCATTACCGTCTGTCTGGTGTATCTTTTATATCCGCTAACTTTTAATGTTAATTTATTTGATTTTCATCCCGAAGTCATTGCCCTTCCTTGTCTGTTATGGGCAGTGTATGCGGCTAGAATTAATCATTTATTAGGGTTTTGTTTCTCTTTAATTATTATTCTTAGTTGTAAAGCCGTCTTATCTTTAACCATTATCGGAATGGGCGTTTGGTTAGTATTTTTTGAAAATAAAAAAATATATGGAGCAATTGCCCTCGGATTAGGATTAGCATGGTTTATTTTAACGACACAAGTTATTATCCCACAATTCAGTGGTGCGGAAGCAGCCGCCGTTTCCCGTTATTCTTTCTTAGGTGATTCCGTCGCAGAAATCATTCTCAATTTGTTCTTAAAACCACAAATCATTCTAAGTAAAATCTTTACCCCAATCAATTTAGAATACTTGATTTTTTTATTCATCCCTCTAATTTGGGGTTTATTTCCCCGCTATCTTGCCCCTATGGTTGCTGCTTTCCCTGCATTAGCTGTCAACTTAATTACCGATTATCGACCCCAAAAAGATTTAGTTCATCAATATTCTTTACCCATTTTACCGTTTTTACTCCTCATCGTTATTGCTACTATTGCTCATCATAAAGCATGGTTTAAACAACGATGGAAAATTATAACTTGGGTAACTATTGCATTTTTAGCATTAGGAAAATATGGTTATTTTAATTCAATCTATCTAGCGCAAGTAGATACCTTATCTGCAATGAGAAAGGCAGTCAACTTAGTCCCCTCTCAAGTGAGTGTCTTAACCACGCCTCAAATTGCCCCCCATTTAACCCATCGTCAAACTATTGATTTAGCCATTAAAGACGAAGACTTAAGTAACTTAAACCAATTTCAAATCATTCTACTAAACCAAAGACATCCCAGTTGGCCAGACTCAGAAGAAACCGTCAGAAACCTCGTTCAACAACTAAAACAATCTGAGCAATTTTCCTTACCGTTTCAACAAGATGATGTCTTCCTATTCAGAAACAAAGATAACAGTTAACCACTGATGAGCGATCACTGAAATGACCTCAAATTTATAATTCATAATTTATAATTTGTAATTCATGATTTTTTTTCCATCCCTTGCTAGTATAAAGACTGCTAAATTTCCTATATTTCATCCTATCCTATGCCTAACGCGTGTATTCTTGGTCTTGGCCGTTCGGGAATTGCTGCTGCTAAGTTATTAAAACAAGATCAATATGAAGTGGTTTTATGCGATCGCTCTTCTTCTGAAAAACTGCAAAAATACCAAAAAGACCTCGCTGCTCAGGGAATTAAGACAAAATTAGGGCATAGTCCCACATTAAAATCTGAATCCTTTCCTGATCTCATTGTTGTGAGTCCGGGCGTTCCTTGGGATATTCCCTTTTTAGTTGAAGCAAGAGAGCAAAAAATCACCACCATCGGAGAAATTGAATTAGCATGGCGATATTTACAATCGTCTCCTTGGATTGGAATTACAGGAACAAATGGAAAAACCACAACAACAGCTTTAGTAGGAGCAATTTTTAAAAATGCAGGGTTAAATGCCCCAACGTGTGGAAATATTGGTTATGCAGCTTGTGAATTAGCCTTAAATCAACCAAGCTATGACTGGATTATTGCAGAAATTAGTAGTTATCAAATCGAATCTTCTATACAATTATCACCCCAAATTGGCATCTGGACAACTCTCACCCCAGATCATCTTAGTCGTCATAAAACCTTAAAAAATTATAGTGAAATTAAAGCATCTTTAATCAAGCGGAGCGAACAGCAAATTCTTAACGCTGATGACCCTTATCTAAGGCAAAATGCCGTCAAAACCTTTCCTGAAGCCTACTGGACAAGCACTAAAGGAAAAGATTCACTCCCTTGCGATATTTCCAAGGGTGTTTATTTAGAGGATAACTGGATTGGCGCATTTGGTCAGTTAATTTGTCCCATTAATCTATTTAAGATGGTAGGGAGTCATAATCAGCAAAACCTGTTAATGGCTGTGGGGGCTGCACGGTTAGCAGGCATTGATAAAGAAGCGATTGTACAAACAATTATGAGTTTTTCAGGTGTTCCTCATCGTTTAGAGACGATTTGCACTATTTCAGGGGTTCAGTTTATTAATGATAGTAAAGCGACAAATTATGACGCAGCAGAGGTAGGACTAGATTCTATGATCACTCCTGTTATTTTAATTGCAGGTGGAGAAAGTAAAAAGGGAGAAGATGGGTCATGGTTGCAGAAAATTACAGAAAAAGCTGCTTATGTCCTTTTAATTGGGGAAGCAGCACAGGAATTTGCAGAAAAATTACAATCTATTAACTATCAAAACTATGAAATTGTTGAAACAATGGATAGCGCAGTCAAACGAGGGTTAGACTTAGCCACGGAAAAAGACCTTAAAGGGGTCTTGTTATCCCCTGCTTGCGCTAGTTTTGACCAATATACCAGTTTTGAGCATCGAGGCGATCATTTTCGTCAATTATGCCTAGGGTTAGCTTAGAGATGCTTCTCATCTTGCTATCTCTACTATAAAATCACCCTCCAAAAAGTGAATTTTCTCCCCACTCCCAACTCCCCACTCCCCACTCCTTTACAGCCTTCACATACCAATGCGCAGTGATGAACAAGCGTAGCACCATATCCCCTTAACCCGCTCAATAATGGCTCAATCTTTTACAATGAGAAAACGGGATACTAATCAATCATTGCTAAGTAATCATGAAGCCAGACTGGGTAAAACTGCAAAAAGCACTGTCCGTTGAAGCAGAACGGGGATATTCAAACTTACAGGGAAATCAATACCGCTTTAACGAATTTCTCTGTCTTACCCTTGGGGAAAAACCCCCCACCGGGACTCCCACCAGCGATCGCCGCAAATGGCAAGAATTAGCAGTAAAATATGCTCAGTATCCCCATTTAGACCTTAAGCAGCGTCAACACTTAATTACCCAAACTCGGCAATTTCTCCACGATTTACGCCAAACACTGGAAAAACCAACCGAACCACCCCCACCTAAATTACCGAAGACGACAAAACTTCCCGTTAAATCTAATTACGTTAGTCAAATCACTTTAGAAACCCCTCTTTGCCAAGTGAGGGAATTGGGGTATGCTAGGGGACAGCAGCTTAAACGGTTAAATTTACACACAGTTAGGGATATTCTCTGTAATTATCCACGAGATCATGTAGATTATGCCCGTCAAGTGACCATTGAACATCTAGTTGCAGGGGAAACTGTCACCGTTGTGGGAACCGTCAAACGCTGTAATTGCTTTACCAGTCCCAAAAATAAGAAACTGTGCATTTTTGAATTAATTATTCGAGACCATACAGGACAACTTAAATTAAATCGCTTTTTAGCAGGAAATCGCTTTACCAATCGAGGGTGGCAAGAAAGACAAAAACGTTTGTACCCAATGGGATCAACAGTTGCAGCATCTGGCTTAGTCAAGCAAAATAAATATGGCGTTACCTTAGATAATCCTGAATTAGAATTATTAGAAAGTTCGTCATCTGAGATTGAATCGTTAACGATTGGGCGAGTTTTACCCGTTTATGCTTTAACAGAAGGAGTAACGGCTGATGTCATCAGAAAAGGTGTGATTGCAGCCTTACCTGCTATTTCCCAGATTAAAGATCCTTTACCCCGTGTTATTCGGGATCAATATAGCCTAATTA
>JBFRWB010000211.1:0-4183 GCA_051439375.1 Microcystaceae cyanobacterium | reverse complement strand
GATGAAATTCGAGCCTTAACTCTATTGGCCTTATCTAGTCAGTTTTCATCTAGTAAAAAAGACGAATCTAAAGATAACAAAAATCAAGCGGCTTAAAACTCCTTTTCCTTTGATGCCATTAGGCGTTGGTCACTTATTTGACCTCATTACCTTTCACATTAAACAGGAAATAATCAATCATGACTGACCCTAAAACTAAACTTAATCTTTTTTGTACTGTTCTTACTTACCCTGCACCTTCTGGTAATTATCGAGGTGAGTCTGAAGAAAATAGAACCATTTTACAAAAGATTGTTAAACAAGGACAAAAATATGCTGTCATTAGTCCTGAATCAATGCGGAATGCTCTACGAGAAACCCTCATTTTACTCGATCAACCCCATAACCGTACTCGCTTACATGATGAGGATCAATTAGCAGTAGAGTTCAAAGAATATCCCAATGCAGATAAGTATGCCGATGACTTTTTGTTTGGGTATATGGTTGCACAAAATAAAGATGTTAAAGAAATGAAAAAACTATCTTTACCAGCTAAACGAGATAGTATTTTTCGCTGTAATTTAGCTGTTGCATTGAGTCCCTATAAATATGACGCTGTTTTTCATCAATCTCCTCTTAATGCTAAAACCAAAAATAATGAGAAAACTTATTGGAAAAATGCTAGTACCTCAGCTTTGTTACATCGAGAAGTGACACATACAGCATTTCAATATCCTTTTGCTTTATCACAACGAGATTGCTTAGAAAAACCTGAATGGGTTAGAGCTTTATTACAAGCGATCGCACAATTGAATGGAGTAGCTGGAGGACACGCTAGGGCTTATTATGAATTTGCACCTCGTTCTGTAGTAGCCCGTTTAACTCCGAAATTAGTTGCAGGTTATAAAACCTATGGATTTGAAGAAGATGGCAGTTTTCCTGAATTAAATCGTTTAGGTAAAGGAGATGATGAAGAATGTGACTTACCAGGGGATGAATTTTGGATTGGTGGTGAGATTGTGCGTCAAATGGAAGAGCAGGAATTATCTCAATTAACTGATGCTGGAGTTCATTTGTTCAAAAATCCTGAACAGTTATTTGATGCGATCTCTGATCAATTTTTGGGAGGTGAAAACAGTGTTTCTGCTGCTTAAAGCTCCTTTTGCTTCTTTTCGTCCTTTTCAGTCCGGTTCATATCGCTCAACTACTCCTGTTCCTTCTCCATCAACGGTTTATGGTATCTTACTTAACTTAGCCGGAATTGAACAAAGAACAGCGACCGATCAACCTATCACCCTTATTCGAGATGACTTGCCTGAAATGGAGATTGCCATTGGTATCCCTAATCGTTCTCAATCAGAAACCAGTGTTTTGTCTCAACAACTTCATAATTATCCTGTTGGTGCATCAGGAAAAGAACTAGCTAAAAAGACCTATGGTAATAAATACTGGATTGCACCTGTACGTCGGGAAGTATTAGTTGAACTTTCTATTATTATAGGACTAAACGCTGATCAGAAATTATGCGATCGTATCGTTCAAGGATTAAATGGAGAATTAGATGAATCTCGTTATGGACTCCCCTTTGCAGGAGATAATAACTTTTTGTTTGATGAGATTAAAGTGATTTCTGACAAGAATATTCCTTTTGCAAAATGGTATTATCCTATAGACGGGAATACTCGTCCCGATCATGGAATTTGTCGTCTTACTACTTGGATTAATCGTGCAGATAATACTAAGACAAATATTCAAGTTTTCGCTCCTATATTCGATAATTCTCCCCCTGATAAAGCTTGGCTAAGTTTACCGCCATCAAACAATTAAAATTGAATTAGTTGGGCTGATTACATTGGAGTGAATTACATTTCTCTATTTTAAAACTTGCACCTTGAAAATTAAATAAATTGCTCTCAAAGTCGGAAGAATTTTTGCCTGGTTCTTCGATTAAGTTGGTAGCAAGACAACATTAATACAGCAAAAAGAAACAATGCAAACAACTAATTTAGACCAAAGAACCAGCATTAACTTAACTGAAGATACTATCAGAGTTTCTGCGCTCCATGCCTTTGCTTATTGTCCGAGACTTTTCTACCTCGAAGAAGTTGAAGAACTTTATACCCAGGATTCAGCCGTATTTGCTGGACGACGGTTACACGAAGAAATCGACAAACAAGAGGATGAAGAATGGCTGGATCTGTACCTTGAAGACGAAATCTTAGGACTACGGGGACGAGTTGACACTTTACGCACTCGTGATGGTCAAACTATTCCCTATGAACATAAACGAGGGCGTTGTTATAGAGATGAAAACAAGCAACCGCAAGCATGGGACAGTGATAAACTGCAAATTTTAGCTTATTGTTGTTTACTGGAAGCTTCCCTCGGTATTACCGTAATTGAAGGCAGAATACGCTATCATGCTGATAATGTTTTGATTCATGTACCTGTTGATGCTCAAGGGCGACAATGGGTGTCAGATACCATTAAACAAGTGAGGGAGTTAAGAAAATCCGCTTATCGTCCTCCAGTAGTTAACAATGAGTATTTATGTTCTCGTTGTTCTTTGTCTCCTGTCTGTTTACCAGAGGAGGCCAGACTAGCACACAATAAAGAATGGCATCCGGTTCGTTTATTTCCTCAAGATGATGAAAGGGAAGTGATCCATGTGCTTGAACCAGGAACCAGAGTGGGACGCACCGGAGAACAACTGAAGATTAGTCGACGTAATGAAGCTGATGAAAAGGTTTCTATCCAACAAGTTAGTCAAGTGGTTCTCCATAGTTTTTCTCAGATTTCTACTCAAGCTCTCCATTTCCTCTCCTATAAAGATGTAGGCATTCATTTTGTCTCTGGGGGAGGGCGTTATGTGGGCAGTCTTGACACTCGTAATGGCAGTATTCAACGGCGTATCCGTCAATATGAAGCTTTGACTAAATCAGACTTTTGTTTAGAATTAGCTCGTAAATTGGTGAAATGTCGAGGTGAAGGACAACGTAAGTTTCTTATGCGAGGAAAACGTAATATTAAATGGAAATCTCCGGAACTAGAAAAAGCCATTACTCAAATGAAAGCGGTTCTTAAACAAGTTCCAGCAGTAGAGTCCCTTGACTCATTATTGGGATTTGAGGGCAATTTAGCTGCTTTATATTTTGGCGCATTACCTAATATTTTAGGGAAAGATATTCCCGAATCATTGCGTTTGGCTGGCCGTAACCGTCGTCCTCCGAAAGACCGATTTAATGCCATGTTGAGTTTTGGTTATTCCTTACTGATTAAGGATGTTATGAATGCGATCCTCACAGTTGGACTAGAACCGGCTTTAGGATTTTATCATCAACCTCGTACTCAAGCTCCTCCTTTAGCCCTAGACTTGATGGAAATTTTTCGAGTTCCTTTAGTTGATATGATTGTGGTCACTTCCATTAATCGTCAACAATGGGATACAGAAACAGATTTTGATGTGCGAGGCCAACAAGTTTGGTTAAGTGACAGTGGACGACGAAAATTCATTAATCTTTATGAACAACGTAAAGCAGAATCTTGGAAACACCCAGTTACAGGTTATTCCTTAACTTATCGTCGTTTATTAGAGTTAGAAGTCCGGTTACTCGAAAAAGAATGGTGTGGGGAAGGTGGTTTATTTGGTCAGTTGATTGTACGGTGAGGTGAAATATGGCAGAACTAAAAAACTGGTACCTCATCTGTTACGATATTCGCTGTCCTAAACGGTGGCGTAAAGCTTACAAACTTCTAGAAGGTTATGGTGAACGTCTGCAATACTCCATTTTTCGCTGTTGGCTGAGTCAACGAATGCGAGAAAAATTACGTTGGGAATTGGAGAAAATTCTGACCACTGATGATGACCTTATCCTCATTCGTCTTTCCCAACAATGTGTTACAGATTTGCCAAAGTACAATCGTCCTAATACTTGGTTATTGGATGAAAAGGGATGGAGGGTGATCTGAAAATGCAAGCACCTCTGATTGTTTCTTCTTTTCTATTAGCCTAACTGTCTCTAATTCAGAGTCTATGAGGGTTTGACAAATTTTTTAGGAGCGAGAGGTGCTTGCAAACTCCTGTAACCCTTATCTGATGCTGTTTTTAATTAACGGTTTTCAGTCTCAACTGGTTACTTCACGCCATTCCCTAGCCATTTTGAGAAGGTGCTTGTAAAATTGATTAAGAGCATTGATTAATTAA
>JBFRWB010000210.1:0-84765 GCA_051439375.1 Microcystaceae cyanobacterium | reverse complement strand
CCATGGATATAATATGACCATACAGACAGATACGTTCTAAGCGAAGACTATTCATTAATAATTTTGACAAACACTATAAACCTTATCTTAGTTTACAAATCTTCATGACAAAACGTTACAAAATTCTTAAATTAATCTGAGATAGGGTGATACACACATATATTGTAGGGGCGCAAGGCTTTCGCCCATAGATATTTCACAGGAAAAGTAGCAATATAGAGTTAAAATCAATTTATTATCTAAATTTCACTTTTTTATGCCTATGAAATCTGAATGAGCATTCAATCGAAGAATTTTTATGAACAAAATAACAGGTTCTTGGCTACTCTAGTCTATTACGATTAAATGACGTAACTGTATTATATGCAATTTTTACTAATCATCGCTTGTTCTCATAAGAAAGATCCTCAATCTGAGTTATTACCAGCAATAGAACGCTACGATGGACCTACCTTTCGATTATTGAGACGTTTCTTAAGTCAAAATCCTTCGTTTTCTCTAGATATTTACATCTTATCTGCTAAATACGGACTCATACATAGTAGTGAGTTAATTCCTTTTTATGATGAAAAGATGACCAAGAAGCGATCGCTAGAGTTACAACCAGAAGTGAATGAGAAGCTGAAAGACATAGTTAACAATTCTTCAGATAAAAAGGTCTATTTTTGCTTGGGAAAGGTTTATTTTGCGGTTATAGATGGTTATAGTAGGTATATGGACAATGATATTGAGATAGATATCGCAACAGGTAGCATCGGTAACAAGTTATTCAAGCTCCATACTTGGTTATACGGTAAACCACCTGATTTATCTCTAGCTAGTCCTCGTAAAATAACTTCAGACAAGGTAATTTTTAAAGGTGTTGAAATTAAGGCCAACTTAGAACAAGTTACAGAGATCGCTCGTCAAGCTTTGCGAGAGAAAAAAGGGAAACCTTTTGCTTATCAGTCATGGTATGTATTAATTGATGACCAAAAAGTATCGCCTAAGTGGTTGGTTAGTCAATTAACAGGGTTTCCTGTAGGTAAATTTCATTCTCAAGCAGCTAGAAAACTTTTATTACAATTAGGATTTGAAATTTTTTGTAAGTAATTTCTAAACCATTCAAGGAGTTAAAAATGAATCAAAATTATCCGATTGGAACAGTCATTTCTGATGAACAAACACCGACTTTTGAAACAGTACGTATTAAGTTAAAAGCAGGAAAAGATGTTAAACCCGGAACATTAATTAAAATGAAAGTTTCTAGGGAAGAAAAAACAGTTCTCATTGGACGAGTTCGCAGTGGTTATGAGAATAATCCTAATCAGAATGCCGCAAGAGTAACAGTTAGTGATAATTTGAATCTTCCTACACCATTAATGCCGGAAGAATATAGTACAGATATTTATCGTCTAGTTGAAGCTGATTTAATGGAAGAAATTTTTGATGAGACTAAAGATGGTAAATCCGTCAAATCGATTAGATCACCTCAGAATTTACCTAATTCTGGTGCAGAGGTTTTTATCGCTGATCCTAGTGAAGTAGTGCAGGTTTTAGGGATAGAAAAAAATCAGGAAGAGGGTTTATATCTAGGTAAAACAGTAGGAGGAGTTAAAACTGATATTATTCTCAAAAAAAAAGCTATCCAAAGACATTTATTTATTTGTGGAACAACTGGAAGCGGTAAAAGTTATGCAATGGGAGTAGTAGCTGAAGAATTAATTAAGCATAATTTACCTGTTATTTTTATAGATACTCAAGATGAATATTCAAAGTTAGTTGATAAATTAGGTGGAATTGTTAAACGACCCGGAGAAGATTTTACTATTCGTATCTCATCCTTAACTGAAAACGAGCTTTTAACATTGTTACCTAGTGCAACAACTGAATTGCAAAGAGACATCGCTGCCCGTTCTTTTGGTGAGTTACAAATTGAAAGACTAATTAATAATATTGCAGAATTTTCGATAGATGATTTACTTGATAGAATGCAAATTGTTGGACCGAATCTTACTAATAGCAACAGTAGTGTAAATATGGCTATTAGTCGAACCAGATCACTACAACTTGATCCAATATTTGGTCAAGGAATTACTAAAGCTGATTGGTGTAAATTTATGAGTCCTTGTTTAGCAATTGATTGTAAACGGTTAACCACATCTCAGCTTCAATCTATTGCAACAGCCGTTTTAAGAGAACTTCAAATTCTTCGTCTTCACAATGAAATTCCTCCCTATGTTGCAGTTGTTGATGAAGCACACTTATTTGTTCCGCAAGGAGAAAAGAGTGCTTGTAAGCAAATTATTAGAGAAGGTGTAAGAATAGGAAGACATCATGGAATTTGTATGGTTTTAATGACCCAAAGCCCAGTTGACATTGATAAAAGTGTCATTCGACAATGCAATACCAGATTAGTATTTGCTTTAGAAGCTGATCAATTGGATGCTATTAAAGGGGTTAAAGCAGATGCATCTGATGAAATGTTGCGAGCATTACCTAAAATGCCGCAGGGAACTTGTTTAATTTCTGGGACTTATGAAAGTATGAAACATACTATCCCAGTACAAATTAGAAAACGAAATACTGCCGATTCTGAAGGCGGTAAAACTCCTGATATTTTCACAGCAATGGATAATGAATGGATTCCTAAAATCAACAAACTGAAATAGGATGAAAGCTAAAATGCCTCGTCAAAAAAAATCTAAAAATCATCAAGTTAATTACATACAATTAGAAATGAATTTCGATCAAGCCATTAATTCAGCCAAAGTTTTTAGCCGTGACCAAGTTGTTTATTATGATCCCATCCAAAAAACAACTGATTATATGCAGCAATTGGTTAAAGCACAAAAAGAATGGGAAACCACGATTAAAACAGCAAGAGAACATTTATTAGATAAAGACGCAAGAGAACTGTATATCGAGTTCTTTATTGATTTAAAGCAACAAATAGAAAGTAACTCAACCCAATCAGAACGACTGGCAAAACTATTGAGACAAGTCGCTATTCGTGGGTTAGGAATGATTTCAGAACAAATTGATATCATTCCCCCTCCAAAAGGTGGTAATAAATGGCAAGTTAATCTCAACGAATCATTAATTGAACAGCATCTCTCTACTCATGTTATCGGTAAGTATTTTCTTAATTCAATTGAAAGTAATGATAGTTTATGGAATAATGCAAATTTTTTAATCGGTGCTTCTGATGTCAGTCAACATCGAAGTTCTGTTCCTACTCCTGCTCGCTTTTTTAATCGAACTGTTCCTTTTTTACTGAATAATGCTGCTGGTGCGATTGTTAGAGTTGAAAATGGTCAAGCTAAATTTGAACAAGGTAGATTTAATCCTAAACCAAATCAACAGTTATTACAGTGGATGCTTATTGATCCCTCTTATCAAGATGAATTAGAACCAGAAGATTTTCTGCGTTGTACTGCTTCAGCGATGGATGTAGGACAATATCTTTTTGATCATGACTATTTGCTTAATGTTGATAAAGATCATCCAAATATTATCTTAAGAGATGGTAGTTTATTTCCTCAAGATGCTTATATAGATAATTTTCTAATTGACAATAGGAGAGGAGATTTCACAAGAAAAGCCATTAAAGAATTACTGGGTTGTTTAAATTGTGCCAGAGATTATAATATTATTTATTGTGGTGTTTCTAAAAATGTTAGATTAAAGGTTTATAGTGCAGTTTTAGATTGGTATATAGCTAAAAATATAGATAAAAGTTGGGAAATTGGCAGTTACAGTTTAACAGACGGTCAAGCAATGACTTTATTATTGTCTTCCTCTGACTTTTTGGAAACTAATCTACAAAAAACCATAGCGACTTGTCTAATTCGTAGATCATTTACAACCAGAGCAACATTGAATGAAAAGGCAAATCTTAATGAGTTAGAATCCTATTTTGATTACTATCGCAACAAATCTAATATAAATATTAGTCCTTATCAACAATTGTGTAAAATATTTCACTCCTATATATTTTTTATTGGTCATTCCAATACGCCAACAAAGTTGTTACCAAGATATGAATTTTTTGCAGAGAATGATGATAATATCGAAGCTATTTGTGCTAAGATACTGACAGCTATTAAACATTGTAGTTTTAACGTTGATGAGGATCATTCTTTTATGAGTGATGACCCCATTACTTATTTGATTCCTTCTGTTACTGAACAAGCTCATCGTTTTTCAAAAGATGTGGGAAAATCAATAACAGATAACACTAAAAGTCAACTTTGGAGTCAATACTTAACCCTTATGAATAAAATGGTATAAAACATTGGAAATTGTAGCAGGAATTAATTTAGGTAGTCTAGATCCTAAAGTATGGAAACCAGACTCACCCTATTACTTACCCAATCTTAAAGCGGTAATGGTTTCCTATGCCGATTTTCATAAAAATCGTAAAAAACGACAATTAGCAATGGAAAAAGGACTCCATGAACTATTAGAAATTCCTAAGAATATCAAAATTTATCTTGATAATGGTGCATTTTACTTCTTTAAAAAAGAGCTAGAAAACTCTGTCAAAGACTATCAAGAATTTGTCAAAAAAGCGAAACCTGATTGGTATCCCATTCCTCAAGACTTTATTCCGACCCCTAAAATGTCTCATGAAGAACAAGAAATTTGTTTTACTAGAACAATGGAGATGAATATTCATTATCAACACAGAAGAAAATATTTTCCTGTTATTCATATTAGTAACTTACTCGAAGATTATATCGACCAGATTAAAAGTCACCCCAAACTACTGAAAAAAACACATATCGCATTAGGTGGAATTGTCCCTAACCTCTTAAAAGCGTCTAAAGCAAGACCTCATAAAATGATTTTAGAAAGTCTTCAGCACGTTAGACAAGAATTCCAAGATCATCAACTTCATGTTTTTGGAATTGGAGGAACTGCAACGTTACATCTTGCAGAATTATTCGGGATAGATTCCTGTGATTCTTGTGGATGGCGAAATCGTGCTGCGAGAGGATTAATTCAACTCCCCGGAACAGGCGATCGCATTGTCGCAGACTTAGGAAATTGGCGAGGTAGAAAAGTAAGTGATTTAGAAAAAGAAAAACTTAAAAATTGTCAATGTCCTGCTTGTCAACAATATGGACTTGAAGGATTACAAGCTAATAAGAAACATGGTTTTGTCAACCGTGCGACACATAACTTGTGGGTTTTATTAGAAGAAGTTCGACAAATTGAAGAACATTTACCTGATTTAGAAAGTTATCAGAAATGGTATCAAACTCACCTAGATAATACTATGTATCGTCCCTTAATTGCTGAAATTCTTCGCCAAAAAACCGATCAGGTAGAATAGTAGCAATCACAAAACCTTAAAGATATAAAATTGACTTCAATTGCATATTAAACATCAACATGAAACCGTTAACCAATGAACGAAAACAAGAAATAATTGCTAAAGTTTTAGCAGCGAGGGCAAACCGTGAACAATTTTTATTAGCAATGAAACAACGACAACAAGAAGGCTTGAAAATAGCTCGACAATGTGCTGCCTTGCTCAAAGCAAAGTATGGGGTAACAAAAGTAGTTTTGTTTGGTTCATTGTTAAATTATGAAGAAATGACGACTCATTCTGATATTGATTTAGCCGTTTGGGATTTACCTGAAAAAGATTATTTTAAAGCCCTAGCAGAGTTGGACAAGGGACATAATTTTGAGGTAGATTTGGTAGAGATTCAAAATGCTCATTATTATATATTACAAGCAATTGATAAAGGAATTAAACTATGACTAACTTATCAATTCAAGAGAGAATCAATCAAGAAATTCATAAAATTTGTCAAGCTATACAACAGTTAGAAATATTTTTAAGAGAATTCTCTCATCAATCAGATATCATCTATCAAAACGCCTTAATTAATTCAATTGCGCTTAATTTGCATGGTATTTATACTGGAATTGAGCGTATCTTTGAAGTCATCGCCAAGGATATTGATCATAGTTATCCGACAGGTGATAAATGGCATCGAGATTTATTAGACCAAATGACTGTTAATATCCTGAATGTAAGAAAAGCAGTTATTACAGAAGACACAAGGTTAATTTTAGATGAGTTGCGGCGGTTTCGTCATGTGGTGAGAAGTGCTTACTCTTTTCAATTAGATGATGAAAAGGTTTTAATCATAGCTCATCAAATTGTTGATTCTTATCCCTTGATAATCAAAGAAATTGAATTATTTTATAACAATTTAAGTGATGCTTAACAAGCGTTTCCTAAAAGCGATCGCCTAAAATATTAACAAAACCTATCTAAAAATATAAAAGATATTTGTATCGCTAATTTATAATTACTTGCAAATTTAGCCATAATCGCTGAAAAAAGAGCAAAATTATGCGATTTAGATCCACCCAATTAACGGAAGAATAGGCTTGACAACCCAATACTACAAAATTTATGATGGAAATACCTTAAAAGCTATTATAATGGAGTTTTTGTAACTAATTTTCAGGAAATAAGGTTCTCCTAATATTGCGGTAAAGACTCTATCAAAATATATAAATACCCTGTGATGGTTTACAGCACAAATCAAAAGTGATCAGGTTTTCCTAGAAATTGTCCTTGTGCCTAACCCATCCTACAACTCGTAAGTTTTACGTCTCAAAAGTTGGGGTAGTTCATTCAAAGCTTTGTACTTTTGAGGCTAAATTCCGCTTTAACTAAATCAGGATGTCGGGTGAGATGGAAGCCAACTTTTTCACAAACACGCTGCATGGGACGATTTTCTAAAAGAATTTCAGCCGTAATTCGTTCCAAGTTTTCATCCTTACCCACTTGTATTAGTCGTTGCAATAATTGTGTCCCTAATCCTTTATTTTGGAAGGGATCACTGACTAACATAGCAAATTCTGCTTCATTGACCCCGTGAACTTTACTTAAGCGTCCTACCGCAATAATTTCTGCTTCTTTTGTCTCTGGATGTCGCTGCACTGCTACTAAGGCCATTTCCCGATCATAATCGATAAAACAGAGACGGGTTAAGCGTTCGTGAGCGGTTAAACGGTTAAGATTCATTAGATGAAAATATCGGAAATAAACGCTCTCTTCTGACAAAGTATGGTAGAACTTGACCATTAGGGGTTCATCTTCGGGACGAATAGGACGAATTTTAACGGGACTCCCATCGGCTAATTGGCTTCGTTCGGTGTATTGGTGAGGATAGGGACGAATGGCAGGTTTTGGTAAAGATTGAACCTCCGTTTCACATGGATGAAGCACAATTCTTGCGTCTAAGGCAATTAAACGGTTTTCAGATGCTAACAGAGGGTTAATATCAATTTCTTCAATCCACGGTTGTTCTACGACTAATTGACTAAATTTAACCAAGATATGTTCTAAAGCATCTAAATCAACAGAGCTACGCCCTCTTACCCCTTTTAAAGCTTGATAAATATGGGTTTGCTCCATTAAACGACGGGCAAGAGTAGTATTAAGGGGTGGAAGTGCGATCGCTTGATCTTTGAACACTTCTACCAATTGTCCCCCACTACCAAATAAGAGAACGGGGCCAAATTGAGGATCAATACTACTACCCAGAATGAGTTCATAGGAATTGTGCAAGTCTAACATGGGTTGAACCGTCACCCCACCAAAATGTTCAGCTTCCACTGCATCTCTAATCGCATGATACGCCCATTTTACGTCTTCACCGCTTAATAAATTGAGTTGTACTCCTCCAACATCGGTTTTATGGGTAATTGTCTCTGAGAGCAGTTTTAACACCACAGGATAGCCAATTTTCTCCGCTAAAGCGATCGCTTCTTCTTCTGTTTCAGCAATGGTGGTTTGCACAATAGGAATATTATAGGCTTCTAATACCTGTTTGGATTCTAATTCGGTTAAAAGTACCCGTTTATAAGAATGGGCATTGTCAATAATCTCTTTAACTCGCTCTCGATTTGGCAGGCTATCTTCTTCTGCTGCTAAACTAGGGGTTTCATAAATACCTTGCAGATTGTACTCATATTTCCATAGTTTATTAAACAAACGTGCTGCTGCGTCAGGATAACGATAGGTAGGAATATGATGACGGTTTAAGATTAATTCTCCTGCTGTGACTTCGTCTCCCCCCATCCAACTGGCTAAGATAGGTTTATTAATATTTTTCGCATATTTACATAATTCTTCGGCGGTTTTTGTTGGATTTGTCATTGCTTGAGGGGTTAAAATGACCAAAAGTCCATCACTATTGGGATCTTCTACCGCAGTGGCAAGGGTTTTGCTATAGCGATCAGGGTCAGCATCCCCTAGGATATCAATGGGATTGCTATGACTCCAATGAAGAGGGAGGAATTCATTCAGTTCATTGATAGTTTTATTGGAAATTTCTGCCAAATCCCCCCCTGTTGATACTAAAGCGTCGGTTGCAAGAACCCCTGGCCCCCCTGCATTGGTAATGAGGGTAAGACGAGATCCTTGGGGAAGAGAAGGCTGTTTTGCCATTACTTCGGCTAAATCAAATAATTCTGAGATTCTTTCTACTTTTAAAACACCACAGCGTCGAAATGCTGCTTCTAAGACTGCTTTACTCCCTGCTAATGCCCCAGTATGAGAGGTTGCAGCTTTAGCAGCGGCCTCTGTTTCCCCTGCTTTAATCACAATAATAGGCTTAGTCAAAGCAACTTCCCGTGCGGCGGAGAGAAATGAAGCAGCATTGCCAATAGACTCCATATAAATAACAATACTCTTAGTATGGGGATCATCCCCTAAATAATAGATTAAATCCCCCCAATCTACATCTAACATTGAGCCGATGGAGATAAAAGAACTAAATCCAACATTCTCAGGGTAACTCCAATCGAGAACGGCGGTGCAAATTGCTCCACTTTGACTGATAAAGCCTACATTTCCCGGTCTAGCCATAGAATTAGCAAAGGTAGCGTTAAGTCCACTACGAGGATTCATAACGCCTAAACAATTAGGCCCAATAATGCGTAATTTTCCTTGCGCTTTAGCGATAATTTGTTGTTCTAAGGCTCTTCCTTCCTCCCCAATCTCTTTAAATCCAGCAGAAATAATAATTACTCCTTTAACCCCCGTTTCCACACAATCATCAATCAGTTTGGGAATGGTAGGTGCAGGTGTGGCGATGATTGCTAAATCTACAGGTTCAGGAACGGAGTAAATATCAGGATAAGCTCGAATCCCTAAAACACTGCGCCGTTTTGGATTAATAGGAAATACCATTCCTCCAAAAGGGCTACTAACGAGATTCCACATTAGGGTACGTCCGACGCTTCCTTCTTTTTCGGTTGCGCCAATAACCGCAACAGTTTCAGGGCCAAAAATAGCAGATAGGGGTTGATATTCGGAGCGTAGAATATCATAGGCTGGATCGGTAGCGGGTTTAGTTGGTTTTAGCATAATTAGGCTTTAGATATCGGATATCAAATGCTGAGTTGTTGGTGGCTGATAACTATTAACTGTTCACTATGCAGTATTTTCTCCACTCTCAAGAGGCGATTGCATTACCTCAAAGAGCTATTGTGCCTTATCAAAGCTCTAAGTATAATGACTTACTGCCTTTTCCCAGTTTAACTCGATTTTGCCAGACATGAGGTTAAGTTTAAGTTTAGGAAATCTCACAAAGAGGACTCAATATTATTGAGAGTCTTGCTCAATTTTTTTAACATAATTGAAGACTGTACTGTCTCTGGATTCCTTAGGATCAAGTTTAATCTCCGTCGGAAGGGTAAGCTGTATATTATGTTTTTCAAATTCCTGTATAACGGCCAAGTTAACTTGACTTTTCACCGTGTACATTTTCCATAAATCATTAGGAAAGAGTTCCTTTTCATCGGGTTGCCATTTCTCAATCCAATAGACAAACTTAATTTCAAAAGCATAATCACTTATCTTATTAAGGGTGGGTCTTGCACCTGTGACAAATGGGTTCTTAGCTGCAATTTCTTTAATTAACGCCAAAGCTAATTCAATTTTTTCAACTGACATATCATAAGACAAATTGAGGAATACATAATTAGCGTAATTGGGGCGTGAATCAATATTACTGACTACATTATTAGCAAACTTAGAATTAGGGACAAAAATTAAATAATCATAGTCCAATTCTTTAAGAATCGTAATTCTTAAACCAATTTCTACCACTCTTGCTCTGACACCCTCAATTTCAATTCTATCACCTACTTGAATCGTTCTTTGCAATAAAAGGGTCACGCCACCGAACAGATTGGCAACCGTATCTTGAGCAGCCAACGCAAAAGCTAATCCCCCAATTCCTAGACTGGTAATAATGGCAGTGACATCAAAACCGATACTACTTAACGTGACAATTGCCACAATTAACCAGATCATTAAGTGGGTTACTCTACGAAAAATGGGTTCAATTTGATTATCTAGTTGATTAGCAATATATTTTTTGTGGGTGACTTCAAAAAAGCGATTGATAACCTGTCCTACTAAACCAAAAAAAAGCAGCGTTCCGAGTAATTTTATGATGCTGAAGCCAAATTTTAACCCACCTTCTGGAGAAGTTAGCCAAGTCACTATTCTTACCCACAAGCCATTCGTATCAGTAATATTTATTTCCACACCACTAACAGCTTGAATATACTGGCGATAAATTTCTGTTTGTCCTCCTTTTAACTCTAATTCATCGAGTACAATTTCTAATCTTTCAATTAATCCTGCTTTTTGACTTTGAAGTTCAGTAATACTCGTAATTAACTGTGTTTTATTTTCTGCTGGTGGTTGATCTTCTGTCACTTCTGCTGTGTCTTCTGTCTTGTTAGTCTGGCGTTTAACGGCAATTTCTTTTTGACTAATTTGAGCCACCTTATCTTTGAGTAACAGTAACCATCCTTGAGATTCTTTTTCCAATTCTGGTTGGGTTAGGGGTTTTACTAATAATCGCAGTTCTTCAGGGGGAATCATCTGCTCTTGTGTCGTCACTGAGCCAATTGCTTTAATTTCATTCACCAATGCTTGATCTTGAGGGTTAGCGACTAACCCCCAGAGAATGATCGTAGTCATCAGTATGACTCCTAAAAAAGCGGATTTTGGCTTGAGGTTAGGCACAGAATTAGGGATTATCAAGTGAGAGAGCATATGATAAATAATATTAAGAGAGTTGGTACAGTTAAAATCATTTCAGGGAACACACCCTAGTATAAAGTTAACTTTTAACGGCTACCTGATTTAACCAGTATTCTAATTCTTCCCCCTCAATCACCTCATTTTCTAACAAATTTTTGGTAATCTTTTCGAGTAACTCCCGATTTTGCTGAAGAATACTTAATGCCGTTTGATGTTCACTTTCAACAATTTGTTTAACCTCCTCGTCGATGGCTTTTGCCGTATCCTCACTGACTAAACGACGGGCATTTCCCCCATTATTCCCTAAAAAGTTAGCCCCTTGGGTCTTATCATAGGCAAGAGGACCCAATACCTTACTCATTCCATAAGTCGTTACCATTGACTCTGCAATATTCGTCGCCCGTTGCAAGTCATCAGACGCCCCATTGGTAACATTACCAAAAATAATCTCTTCTGCTGCCCTTCCCCCTAATAACATGGCGATTTGCTGACGAAATTCCTCATCTGTCATTAAAAAGCGGTCTTCTGTGGGCATTTTCAACGTATAACCCAAGGCAGATAACCCTCTAGGAACAATCGAAATCTTGGAGACTTTACCCCCTCCGGGCATCACTGCACCCACTAATGCGTGGCCAACTTCGTGATAAGCGACCACTTTCTTCTCTTTATCAGATAAAACCTTACTTTTCTTCTCTAAACCAGCAATAACTCGCTCTACTGCTTCTTTAAAGTCGCTTTGGGTAATTTCCTCCCGTTGATTTCTCGCTGCTAAGAGGGCAGCTTCATTAACCAGATTCGCTAATTCTGCACCTGCAAAACCGGGGGTTTGGGTAGCAATGGCTTTTAAATCCACATCTTCATTTAATTTGACTTTTTTACTGTAAATTTCTAAAATTGCCATTCGTCCTTGTAAGTCGGGGCGATCAACCAATACCTGTCTATCAAAGCGGCCGGGGCGTAAGAGGGCAGAATCTAAGGTTTCAGGACGATTCGTCGCCGCTAAAACAATAACTGTAGCATTTCCTGCATTAAAGCCATCCATTTCTGTTAATAACTGATTGAGGGTTTGTTCTCGTTCATCGTTACTACCACTCTGAAAACTGCCACTACTACGAGATTTCCCAATCGCATCCAATTCATCGATAAAAATAATACAAGGAGCTTTCTTCTTCGCTTGTTCAAACAGATCCCGTACTCTAGCAGCACCCGTTCCTACAAACAACTCTACAAATTCCGAGGCGGAGATACTAAAAAACGTTACCCCTGCTTCCCCTGCGACGGCTTTGGCTAAGAGGGTTTTACCTGTCCCCGGTGGCCCCACTAAGAGGACTCCCTTGGGAATTTTTGCCCCAATCTGACTAAATCGTTCGGGATGCTGTAAAAATTCGACAATCTCCTGCAATTCCGTTTTCGCCTCATCAGCCCCGGCCACATTGGCAAAGGTAATCTTTTCGGTTTCCCCTTCCACATAGATTTTCGCTTTATTCTTACCAAAAGACAAGGAACGGCGATCTTCTCCCCGATAAAGCAGGAATTGCATCGCTAAGACCAAAATTAAGGGAGGAACAACCCATGCAAGAACGGTTTGCAACCAATTACTTTTAGACTGAGGGGCTTCAAAAACAATCCCTTGGGCCTGTAATCGTTCCACTAATTGAGGATCATTGATGGGGACAGTCGCTAAAAAGCAGACTTCAGAGGGAGGATAAAGGGAAGAAGTGTCTAGGGATAAGGGATTTTGAGATAAATCAGAGGGTGCAGAATGAAAGGGATTGTTACCACCATCTAAACTAGGAGGTGGGGTGGGCTGAGATAGGGTGAGATAAACGCAAGCAGATTGTTGTTCATCAGAAATAGTACTTTTAGGTCGATATAACACAAAACGGCTGCCTAAAATGACTCTTGCTATGTTATTTTCCTCGATTTGCTGCAAAAATTCACTGTAAGGACGGGGAGATATCTGATTAGAAGAACGATTAGAGAAAAGCGAAACTAAGAAAAATCCCCCTGCTATGATTAACAGAAATGTAACGATAGGAGATTGTAATTTTTCTCTAAGATTCATGCTTTACGCTCCGTAGTCAGCAAAATAGACGGTCAATAAAAGGTTGGTTTCAACACTCTGATTCTTATCATAGAGGAATTTTGGAGGGTCAGGGTTCAAGCCGAAATTACAAATCATCACTTCTTGGTAACTCACTAACTTTGCTGAGTGAATAACTGTTCACTGTTTACTGTCTTCGGTTACAATGAGGACTTATTATTTTGATGATTTTTTGAACCATGTTCAGCGATTTATTTCCTTTTCCCTTTACCTTCGAGCTAAATACTGCCGCCATTGCTGGAAGTTGTTTGTGGTCATTAGCATTATATATTGGATTAGCTGCTGCTAAAAATGGCGTGATAGAAGGCTTAAATCGCTGGTTTAATTTTGCAGAGCGATCGCTTTATACCTCACAAGAAGAATTTGAGAAAACTCGCCAAGCTCGTGAAGCTCAAAATGCTTTTTATGCCTCAGTTTTTAGTATTGTTCCCTTTTTAATTGTTGGGAGTTTATGCAATTGGGGGGTAGAATTAGGCTTGGGAGGAAGTTGGGCAATTAGTATAGGAATGATGGCTTGTATCATTTCTGGGGTTTATGAATTAGGACGACAAGATACCTTAGATCAGTGAACTGTTGGCAGTGAACAACGACTTAGTCCTTTTTATCCTGTAACTTCTAAACTTCTTTACTCCTATGATTTTAAAACGCATTAAGAAACAATTTTACCGAGTCTTTCAACTCTTTGTACTCACCTTTTTAACCCTATCTTTGGTAAATTGTGCGCCAAAAAATCAGGGAAATGAAGTTATCCTATCATGGATTGAAGATCCGAAAACATTTAATGCTGTTCTATCAGCACAGTATCCCAGTGTGTTTAGCTATATCTATGAAGGATTGGTGATAGAAAACCCGATTACTGGAAAAAAAGAACCAGCACTTGCAGAGTCTTGGCAAATATCTGAGGATAAATTAACAATTATTTTTACCTTAAGAGATAATTTAAAATGGTCGGATGGTGAACCTTTAACGACAGATGATGTGGTGTTTACTTATAATGATTTGTATCTTAATCCTAAAATTCCTAATAATTCTAGAGATGGTTTATTAATTGGAGAAAAAAGAATTCCTCCTACAATCACTAAATTAGATGAACGCCGTGTTCAATTTGAAATTGCTGAACCCTATGCACCTTTTTTAAATAGTGCAGGATTAAATATATTACCGGCTCATATTTTACGTCCGTACATAGAAGAAAATGATCAGGAAGGAAACCCAAAATTTCTCTCGGTTTGGGGAACCGATACTTCTCCCTCAGAAATTGTTAGTAACGGCCCCTATCGCCTCAAAGAATATGTTACCAGTCAACGGGTAGTCTTTGAAAAAAACCCCTATTATTGGCGTAAGGATAAGGAAGGAAATTCTTTACCATATATCGATAAAGTTATTGTTGCAATTGTGGAAAATACCGATACTTCTTTGTTGCAATTTCGCTCAGGAAGTTTAGATTCTTTTGGTGTTGCACCTGCCTATTATTCCTTACTTAAACAAGAAGAAGAACGGGGAAACTTTACCATTTATAATGGAGGCCCCGCTTATGGTGTAGTCTTTATTTCCTTTAACTTAAATAAGGGAAAACGCAATGGTAAACCCCTAGTTGATCCCATTAAATCTCAATGGTTTAATAATGTTAATTTCCGTCGTGCGATCGCCCATGGAATTAACCGTCCTCGCATTGTTAATAACATTTATCGAGGTTTGGGTGAACCCCAAATTACCCAGATTTCTGTTCAATCTCCTTATTATAATCAATCAATTCAAGGTTATGAATTTAACCCAGAAAAAGCTAAAGAATTACTCTTAAAAGAAGGATTTGAATATAATAATCAAGGGGAATTGTTAGACAGTAAAGGAAACCCAGTAGAGTTTAGTTTAATTACCAATGCAGGAAATAAAATTCGTGAAGCAATGGGCGCACAAATTCAAGAAGATTTGGGTAACATTGGAATTAAGGTTAATTTTACCCCAATTGCGTTTAATGTTTTAGTGGACAAACTCAGTAATAGTTTAGATTGGGATGCTCACATGATTGGGTTTACAGGGGGAAATGAACCCCATTCACCCAATATCTGGTACACGGATGGTCATTTACATTCTTTCAATCAAAAAGCAATTCAGGGTGAACCCCTTGAAGGCCGAGTTATTGCAGACTGGGAACAAGAAATTCAGCAATTATACATTGATGGAGTTAAGGAATATGATATTGAAAAACGAAAACCCTATTATGATAAAGCACAGCAATTAGTGTCTGAGTATTTACCTTATATCTATTTAGTTAATCCCTATTCTTTACAAGCAGTTAGAAATTGCTTTGATCCCATTGAATATTCTGCTTTAGGGGGTGCATTTTGGAATTTAGAACAAATTAAAAATACTTGTGATTCACCTTCATAACTGATAGCCAATTCAAGGTTAGTACCTCTTTTTAGTTCATAGACCTAATATCTGTGTTAAAGGAAAAGGGGTAAACTGATTATCTTTATTTTCAGGACGAAAAACATAAGCTTCTTCGTTATTTTTTAAGGTGAAATTCTGATCAGAATAAAGGATTGATAAACCAGTATTTTGATGTTTAAATAAATCAAATACACTGGGTAAGGTATCTAAATATTCCATGAAAGCGGGCAGTTTTTCTGATAAAGTTTGTAAGTTATCATTTGCAGAATTAACTCGACCATAAAGATTAGCATCCAGATAAATAAGGTGATTCTTATAAAAATCAATTAGTGCAATATATTTGGTTAAATTATCCCCCTTAATGGGGAAAGATAGTTGACATCTGCTGGGGTCAAATAAATTTCCTGTTTGGGAATTTTCTCCCCATTGTAATGCTGCATAGACTTCTTGTGCTTTATTAAAAGAAACGTGATTAAAACAGAGAATGTTCCACACCCCATAACGAACATTTTGCGCTAATAACTCAGGAAGATAGAGATCAATGAGTTGACAAGCATTTCCCTCTAAATCTTTACTATTGGTGGGATCTCCTGAAAAGATAGCACTTCCATTCCCAAAAGTAACGTGAGTCCAACAACAACTTCCTAATGGTGTCCAATCTTCGGTAAAGAAATTCCAACCGTTATCATACCAAATATTATAGTTAGTTGCCCCAGTTCGCCAATAACTAGCGGTACGAATAAAGGTAACATTGTTAGGAATCGGGAAAATTGTTCCTCTTCCATAGGGGGTTAATTCACTATCATTGGTTTGTAGCTTGATTCTATCGGTTTGGGGATCTAAGTTGATAATGGGTGCAAATTGATTGACTCTGGTTTTAATTTCTTCTGCAATTGCGTTTAATATCTCTTTAATCATTTCTTCGTCTAATTCTCTGCTATTATCTACTGCTAAAATTTGCAGTTTTGTCCAGTTTCCTTGGGGTGGAATAGTACGATAGAGACGATAATTGACCGTTTCTAAATAACGTTGAATCTTTAAGAGTTGAATCAGTTTTAATTTAGGAATAACTGATTTAAAAGCGATAACCGTATCTTGTCCAAAGCGTAATAAGCATTGGTGCAATCTGCGATAGAATTCACCTGAACGTTGTTTTAATAAGTCTAAGACTTGACTATCTTGTGCTGCTAGTAATCTCTCTAATTCAGCGTTAAAGGTTTCAGGAGATTGATTATTATATAGACAGTTATAGGCTTTAATAACTTCGGGAAACCGTTTAGCATAATCCCCCGGGTGAAGGGCAAACATTAGTTTTTTCCATGTATTTGCTCTTCTAAAGATATCCTCTGTTAAGTTAGAACATTGATTGAGTAAGTTTAATAAATATCGTCTTTCTCGGCGTTTAAAAGTGCGAAACTTACTAGGTTGTCTGAGACTAATATCACCCTCGGATAACCCAACTGCTAACCTTAAAACATCGGTTGCTGAATTAACCTTAATTTGTTTGTCGTTTTCTAACCCATAAATTAAGACTTGAATTAAGTTTTCTTTAAAGGTGATTTTATCTGTGTTAACTAAGAACAAAAAATCATTGAGTAAGTAACGAATATCTTGCCATTGTTGTTCAACCCAACGGTTAGGAAGATAGAGAATTGAGTTAAAATTATTTAATAAAGAATTTTCTTGTGCAGGTTGTAAAACTTTAAAAGAAATTTTATCATGTAATTTCGGTCTTTCTTTGACTTCTTCGGTAAAATACTCATTATCAAATCCCCAATACATTAAAATTTGTTTTGTCCAATATTCCGTTTCAGACATATCCAAAACTTCTTGAGGAAAATTTTTATAAACTACAAACTTATCCATATTCTTATCATCCCCTGTTAGTTTGCGCAAAATAGGTTCAATATCTTGCCACCATTTTGTTAAGGTTTCTAAGGAAATTTGAGTGAAATTTTGATATGCTGCTTCAGAGAGTGCATACCCATAATAAGATATATTAGTGAGAATCGTTGCCATCGCACAACCATCTTTTTCTGGATTTTCTTGACAAGACGGTAAGGGAATTAAGTGATGACGAATGAGAATTTCTGAAGCGTAAGCAGACATTTTTATTTCTTTGAATTCAAGTAAGAGGAAAGGGGTGACTCTTAAGACCAGATAAAAATGGGTAGAAGGAAGAACCACCATAGCCTCTTAATGCTCTAGGATAGCGTTTCTTTCACCGAATTGAGCAAAATGTAATAATTATTTACTTCTCGTTAACAGGTCGAGTCAACTATTTAATGGGATGCGATACATCGTTAATGTGTCAGGATGTAAGCTTTTATTAGGAGATTAGTAGGAAAATCTATTGAAACAATTGACAGAGTTCAATCACCTTAGTTTGCAATGTTTCTAAGTGGTCTGAACCTCGTTTTAATTGGAATTCTAAGGTTACTAACAAAGGAAATGTTCGTAATAATTCCTTGGCTGAAATTCCTCGCAGTTCTTTCCTCATAAAATAAAGTCTTTTAGGATTACTAATATCAGCAGCAGCAGCGATCACTTTATCATCTGTTTCTCCTTTTTCAATATATAATTTAACAATTGTCCAAGTGCGAAATTGACCTACTAAAGTTGCAACAATTCGTAAAGCAGGTTCATTACGATTGATCAATTCAGAGACTAATTTTAAGGCTTGATCTGTGTTTCCTTGACGAATAGAGATCGCTAATTGCAGACTATTTTGGGTGGTAACATTAACTAATTGTTCAACTGCTTTTTGATCTAAGGTTTTGTTCTGCCCATATAGCTTCAATTTCTCTAATTCATTCCACAATTGACGGGTATTGTTCCCCACTGCATCCGATAGCATTTCCATCGCTTTTGGGGTTAATTTAACCTGTAATTCTTGAGAGAGTTGTTTCACTTGTTTTAAAAGTTCATCAGTTTTCCAAGGTGAGATTAAAGAAAATTCTTTAAAGTCTGCATATTTTTGAATTAACTTACTGGTTTTAAGTCGCTTATCTGGTTTTTTGTGAGAAGTAAATAATAAATAAGACTGTTCAGGAATAGCAGGTAAGGTTTGCTGTAATTGCTTAAGAATATCCTCAGAAGCCTGTTGACAAACAGAGGTTTCCATTAACCAAACTAACCGTCCTCCCATGCCAAACACAGGGGTCATGGCTTGATTTAATGCCTGTGTGATACTATCAGGCTGCTCCCCTTCTATTTGATGATAATTAAACTGTAACCAATTGGGATCTAATACTTGTTCTCGCAATTGCTGCACCGCTTTACTTAAAGTAAAGTCATTATCTCCCCAATAAAAATAAATCGGCATAAAAAATTATGAATTATGAATGATAAATTGAGATGTTAGATTTTACATCTTATCCCTAATAATTGATAACTTTTAACTAATCACTATTTTGAGAATCACCATCATTTAAGGGAATTCCACGGTATTTACGGATAAAGCGAAGACGGTTTGGGGCTGATTTTACAGGTTCTTGATTATTTTGCCACGGAATTCCTCGATAAGTTCCTTTTTTCACCGTTTCAATGCCTATTTGTTCTTCTACTTCTTGGGAAGGATAGGCAATTCCTCGATAGGTGCGATGATTAGAAGCGTTACTCTCCTCTTCTTCTGCTAACTTCTCATCCTCTGGTTTGGGTGAGTTAAGCTTAATCCAGAGAAAGCGCACCGCAATCAAGACCAAGACTAAAATAAATAGCTGCAATTCCCATGGTGCGGTAAATAAACCGACTAAGAGACAGATTAAAGAGAATGCACCCGTAAAATAAGCAATTTCATCCATTAAATAATAGGAAACATAACCCGAAATAATACCCATTAGTAGGGGAATTAAAAATAACCAACGCATTATCATAGTTTTCGCCTCAATTTACAAAAGCTTGTATCTTCTAGCATAGTCCGAGATTCTTTTACCAATCATTAAACTTATCCCTGAGTGATGTATATCAAGAACATTAGATCCCTTGACAACTCATAATCATTATGAGTACACTTTATAAAGCAAACTCGAAATGAGTACGACTTAGAACAAGGAGTTATCACTATGCTTCCCAACAAAGAAGGCCAAAAAGTTCCCAGTGTCACCTTCCGCACCCGTAAAGATGGCGAATGGGTCGATGTCACGACTGAGCAGCTTTTTTCAGGTAAAACCGTGATTGTTTTTGCCTTACCCGGTGCATTTACCCCAACTTGCTCTACTTCTCACCTTCCCGGTTATAATTCCCTTGCACCTGTCTTTAAAGCGAATGGAGTAGATGACATTATTTGTCTATCCGTTAACGATACCTTTGTGATGAATGAATGGGCAAAGGATCAAGAGTGCGAGAACGTAACCTTAATTCCCGATGGTAACGGCGAATTTAGCGAAGGAATGGGAATGCTAGTGGATAAAGCAGATTTAGGCTTTGGTAAACGATCTTGGCGATATTCCATGCTAGTTAAAGATGGGGTGATTGATAAAATGTTCATCGAACCCGAAAAGCCCGGTGATCCCTTTGAGGTATCTGACGCAGAGACAATGCTCAAGTATATTAGCCCAGATACACCAAAACCACCGGCTGTTACCCTATTTTCTAAGGTAGGCTGCCCTTATTGCGCCCGTGCTAAGAAAATGTTAACCGATAAAGGCTGGAGTTACGAAGAAATTGTTCTAGGGAAAGATATTAGCACCATTTCCCTCAAAGCGGCCACAGGTGCAACGACTACCCCTCAAGTCTTCATTGATGGTCAATTAATCGGGGGATCAGAAGACCTAGAAGCATATTTGAAATAGTAATTCACTAAAAGGCGATCGCTCTTTAGCTCTTTTTTAAGACTCCTATCTGTAGGGTGGGCTTTGCCCACCACAAAAATACTTATAGTGTATTAAGTCTTAAGGGGTGTAAGTCTAATCACGTTGCAAGGATGCAGCGTCCCCAAATGCGATCGCAGCATTTTGTCCCCCAAACCCAAAACTAAGACATAATGCAGACTGAAGGGAACAAGACTTTGTCTCTTGCACAAAATTAAGATCAAAGGCGGGATTTTTCAGACCCACACAAGGGGGCAATTGTTGATATTTTAATGCTAAGAGGGAAAAAGCTGCCCCTAACGCTCCTGAAGCTCCTAATGTATGTCCTGTTGCTCCTTTTGTTGAACTAACCGCCACATCAGAGGGAAAAATTGAAGCAATTAACTGTGCTTCACGTTGATCATTTAAACGGGTACTTGTCCCATGACTATGAATAAACGGTAACATTTCAGGGGTCAAACCACTACGCCTTAAGCATTGCCGAATTGCGTTTGCGGCTGTCGTATTATCTTGACAAGGCGCAGTAAGATGATAGCTATCGCAGGTAAACCCCACCCCTAACAATTCCCCATAGGGCAAAATACCACGCTTATGTAGAGATTTTTCCGATTCTAAGACGAAAATAGCTGCACCTTCCCCTAATACTAAGCCTTCTCGTTGACTATCGAATGGATAGCACCCTGTTTTTCCTAATGCACCCATCTTCTGAAATCCGGCTAGGGTTAAAGGTGTAACAGGGGTTTCTACTGCACCTGCGATCGCTATTTCACAAATTTCCTGTTGAATTAATTCATAAGCTTGAGCAAATGCCCAAATTCCCGTTGCACAAGCAGCCATTGGTGAAAAAACTGTGCCTTGTGTCCCTAAATACTGAGCAACTAGCCGAGAGGGTTGATAAGGTAAACTATCTAACCAAGGGGTTTGAAGTCCCTCTGTGAGAAATATTTCCCAGAGGTTTTGATAGCTACGACTTGATCCCACGACTACACCGCAGTTAATTAAAGGAAGGGTTAACTTAGCGTTAATCAGAGCATCTTTTAGGGCAGTTTGTAAAATATTTTCTAAAAAACTAGGTTGAGAACCAATCAGTGCAAGGGGATAAGCGGGAATGTTAGCAAAGGGTTGACTTAGTTTAATGGCTGTTTCTTTGGCTAAAATACGCTGCCAACTCTGCATTAATGAGCCTAGACCACAATTTAGTCCAATTCCCGTGATAAAAACCTTTTTTTTCTTCATAGTCATAAAAAATCCCCCGTAGTTAAGTTTAACAGGGGATGATTTTTGAGGAGCTTATATCATGCAACAAACCATTAACGCTTTTTTTGCGACTTGCGATCACGCTCTTGACGGCGACGATCTCGCCATTCCGCAGCTGTTAGGTATATGATTCCTCCACTTACTACTACTAAAAGCAGTAAGGTAGAGAGAAATAGTCCATTTAGGATAAATGAGGTATTCACGACACTAGAATCCGTTACGACCCCAAATTACCATTGCAATTGACCAAGTAAAAAGGGCTAGAATACTGACCCAACCGAGTCCTAGAATATCCATAATCGTCCTACAGTTAGCTAAATGATTAATGTTACTCACCTTATCATAAGCTGCTTTGGTCATTTTGCAAACATTTTTAGGTGCAAGGTTTTAGGTTGCAGGTTTGAGGTTTGAGGTACGAGGTATAAACTAAGATAGATACAATCTCAAACCTAGAAGCTCAATATGCAAAACTATTTAATTCCTATTGTTAAAATCATTAGTCTATCCATCTTAATCACCTTTATTATTAAGTATGGTAGTTCATATATTTCTCTTACGCCTTCTTCTACCAATGTTATGATTGGGGTATTCTTACCCACTTTAATATTAGGCGGAATCTTACTTTGGCGTTGGCAAAATAACTCGTCATCTTCCGCTAAGTCTGATCTATAGAATCTTTAATTAAACAACTATGAAATTTGGTGAATGGGTAGGATTTATAGCTGTTCTTTTAATTGGCTATTTTCTTTGGCAAATGCAACAATTGTTATTGTTGATCTTTACTGCTATCGTGCTTGCGATCGCTTTAAATCTGTTGGTTCGTTGGCTGAGAAAACGACAGATTAGTCGAGGGTTTGCTATTCTACTTTCTTTTTCTATTCTTTTCGTTATTTTAAGTCTTTCTATTTGGTTAATCGTTCCGCCTTTTGTTAATCAATTCCAAGAATTAGTAAAAGTTGTACCTCAAGGGATTGATCAGTTTATTATTTGGTTGGGAATACAAAAAAATAAGTTAGATCCTGTCTTAATTCGTTCTTTACCTCGTTTTGAACAGCAAGATTTTAATGAATTATTACAACAGCTACAACCTATTTTCCAAGAACTCTTGGGGGGAGGATTAAATGTTTTTTATAGTTCTTTAGGACTTCTGCTCAGTGGTTTATTGCTCTTTGCTTTGTCTTTAATGTTTCTGGCTTCCCCCAAAGCTTATAGACAAGGTTTTATTCGTCTATTTCCTGCATTTTATCGCTCAAGAGTCGATGAAATTTTGCTATATAGTCAGCAAGCTTTGGAAAATTGGTTAAAAGGAATTGTCGTTAATATGGGGGTTGTAGCAATATTTACAGGTGTTGGTTTATTCATTTTACAAATTCCCCTTGCTCTTTCTCAGTCAATTATTGCAGGATTGTTAACCTTTATTCCCCATTTGGGATTGTTTTTAAGTGTGATTCCGCCTATTGCAACCATTATTGCCTTGCAAACTGCTCCGTGGAAAATATGGGGAGTTCTTATTCTTTATATCAGTATTCAACAAATTGAAACTAATGTTTTAACCAAAAGAATTCAAGCTCGTCAAGTTTCTTTGTTACCGGGGTTTACCATTTTAGCGCAAATTTTATTTACAATTGGCTTTGGGGTTTTAGGCTTAATTCTTGCCCTTCCCTTATCAATTATTAGTCAAATTTGTATTAGAGAGATTTTAGTTAAAGATATTTTAAATCCTTGGCAAAATGCTTCTATTAGTCAGGATAGTGAGCAACATGAGTTGTAGGAAAATTTTTATTCACATGAAAAGACACAAAAGAGTAAAGGCCAGTTACAATTAATGGTGATATAAATTGAGGACTCAGTACAATGGAAGTTATTATCGCTGCTTTAATTGCAGGTGCGTCTGCTGCTGCTAAAGATACAGTCGGAAATGCGATTAAGGATAGTTATTCAGGGTTAAAAACTTTAATTCAGGGAAAATTTAAAGATGATGCACTAGGAAAAGCGATGGTTGATGCTAAACCCGAAGAAATTAAGCAAACAGAAGGATTATTAAAGACTAAAATAATGGAAGCAGGGGTTGATAAGGATGAGGAAATCACTAAACTTGCGGAAAAACTTCTTGAAACTCTGCAAAAAGAAGATAAAGACGGTTTAGCAACAGGTAAATATGGAATTACAGTTAAAGGAGATATTAAAGGAATTGTTGGGGATATTAGTGGAGGAACAATTAATCAAACTATCAGTTAAATTATTACTTAGGAGACATCTATTATGTTAATTACAATCAGCGAAGATACCTTAATGCTAGAAGCAGGTAAAGTTGCTATTTTCCCTAATCAAACATGGGAGGATTATGAACAACTATTACAGCTTCGTCAAGCGAAAAAATTTCCTAAATTATCTTTTAACACCATTAACCAAGAAATTCGTCTTATGTCTCCTTTACCTAGTCATGGAAAACGGGTTACAACATTGAGTGACTTAGTGAAAATTCTTTTAAATCAAAAAGGTAAAGATTGGGATTGTTTTGATCCTATAACTCTTAAGTTACCACCACAAGCAGGAGTTGAACCAGATAAATGTTTTTATATTGACAATAGACAAGCTATTTTAGAAAAAGAACGAATTGATTTAACCATTGATCCTCCGCCTGATTTAGCGATAGAAGTTGATTTTACCTCAATTACTGATATTCAAGCTTATGAAATTTTAAAGATTCCTGAGTTATGGATTTATCGTCAAGAAGCGTTAACAATTTATTTATGGGAAAATGAGAAATATATAGAAAGTGATCAAAGTCGTTTATTCTCAGAGATAGAGATTAAAAGTCTTTTACCCTATTATGTTGAATTAGGATGGACGCAAGGTTCAAGTGTTGCGTTACGTGAATTCAATCGTAGGTTGGGTTGAGGAATAAAACCCAACAAATTCTTACTGAGTTAAGATTACACAAGCCATGAAAATATCTCTTAGAAAAAATCAACTCAAATGCCTTTATCAAGAAGACGAATCCCTTTGGTTAGCTGAAATGGTTAAACTCTTAAGAGAAAATCGTCTGGATTAATTAGACCTTGAACATTTAATTGAGGAGTTTGAAGCTTTGGGACGCTCAGAAAAAAGTGACGTAAAAAGTCTATTATTACAGACTATTATTCATTTATTATTATATCATTTTTGGGAACAAGAGAGAGAAAAAAATAGGAATCATTGGATGGGAGAAACTATTACCTTTCGGGTGCAGCTAGAAGATAGATTGACGACTAATCTAAAAAATCATCTTCTAGAAAACCTAGATAAAATTTATGATAATGCTCGTTTAATTGTTCAAAAGAAAACTCAATTAAATGATTTACCGAAGGAATGTCCTTATTCTTTGACTGAATTACTAGACACAGAATGGTTTCCAAACTTAAATAGTCGTAGGTAGGTTGGGTTGAGGCACAAAACCTAACAGATTCAGTTAAGATTGTATTGTGTAGAGTTGTGTTAAGCTTGCAAATGAATGAATAATCTGTTAATCTTATTCATAATTAGGAATTCATAGTTTATAACTCATCAATCATAAGTTAAAAATGTCTCAATCACCTGATTCTGATCCTAATCCTCGAACCCAACAAACCCACTCAGGAAGTGGGGATAATGTACAGCATGATAAAAATACAACGTCTTATTATTCGGAAATTGGCGGAGACATTAAAGGAATACAAGGAGATATTAAAGGAGGAACGGTTACTCAATATATTATTACCCAACAGTCCAGCATTGAGATTCAGCAACGGGAGTTTAAAAAAGGTTCACCTTATAAGGGGTTACGGAATTTTAGAGTAGAGGATAATGATAAGTTTTTTGGACGGGAAGATTGGACAATTAGATTAACAGATTATTTAAAAGAGAAGTCTGTTTTATTGTTATTGGGTGCGTCGGGAAGTGGTAAGTCTTCTTTGATTCAAGCAGGGGTAATTCCTCAGTTAATGGATGATTTTGGGTCAAATACGTTGGTTAATTTAACGTTTGTTCCTGATGTTAATCCGTTTGAATCGTTGTATGGTTGTTTAATTAGTCCTTATGGTTTGTCTAATGCGAAGAAAGCGCAAATAGAAGCACAGGATACGTTAATAAGAGTTGTGGATGAGTTAAGGGAAGAGGATAAGATATGGTTAATTTTTATTGATCAATTTGAAGAGTTATTCACTCGGACACCCAAAGCAAAAAGGGATGTTTTTATTAAAGCTTTAAACAAATTAATACAGCGACGGGAGACAAAGATTAAGATCGTTTTGACAATGCGTGCTGATTTCTTGGATAAGTTTCATGATTATCCTGTACTGGGGAAGGTTCATGATCGCTCTAGTTTGATGTTAACAGAAATAGAGGAAAGTGGCGTAAGATTAGCGATTGCTGAACCAGCAGCAAGAAATGGGGTTATCTTTGAAGATGGGTTAGTAGAACAAATTATAAGTGATTTCCAGTTTAAGGATGAGGAGAAAACGGGAGCATTGCCTTTGTTACAATATACGTTAGATTTATTATGGGAAAAGGAAAAGAGTTCTTTAGAAAATCGAACGTTAACGCTACAAACTTATAATGAGATTGGTGGAGTAAAGGGTGCCTTAAAGTTACAAGCGAATAAGATTTATAACAATTTATTAGCAGATAACAAGGAGATTGTTAAGCAAATTTTAGTAGAATTAATTGCATTGGAAGGGAAAGAAGCGGTGAGTCGTCGGGTAAGGAAAGAGAATTTTGAGGGGGATGATAAACAAGCAGAGGTGTTAAAGAAGTTGATTGATAAACGGTTATTAATTAGTCAAGGAAAGGGGAAAGATGCAACGGTTGAAGTTGCACATGAGGAATTATTAAGATCATGGGACGTGATTATTAATTTAATAGAAGAAAAGCGAGAGTTAATTAATCTGCGAAATCGCTTAAGCGCAGATGCAGAACAGTGGAATAGTATTAAACAACAATCAGTGCAAAAAGCAAAGAGTGAATTATGGGGAGGAACAAAGTTAAGCCGTGTTATTGAGTTTAAAGATGAGGGGTTATTACCAAATTTGGATACGGTAGGGAGGGAGTTTATTGCAGCAAGTTTGCGAGAGGAAACCTTAAGAAAAAATGCTAACCTGAGAACAGCATGGACGATTGCAGGAATCTCTTTAGGCGGTTTATTGACAAGTGCTATCTTTGGATGGGCAGTATTACAAACAACAAAAGAAGCAGAGTTGAATTTTGCAGATTCGTCAGCGAGAAATGCGTTAGTATTGTGGACAGATACTTCTGAAAACTGGGATGCGTGGGTATTAGCTCTTAGAGCAGGCCGAATTCTTCAAAAATATGATGAAACTGATGCAGAAGTCCTAGAAGTATTAAATAATTTTCTATTAGAAACACAAGAGCAAAACTCTTTAGAAGATCATCATGAAACTGTAACAAGTGTTAGTTTTAATTATAATGAAGAAATTTTAGCTTCTGGCAGTAGAGATGGAACTATCATATTGTGGGATGCTAAAAGAGGTCAACAGATTTGTCTCTTGGAAGAGCATAGTAAATCTGTAACAAGCCTTAGTTTTAATCATAATGGGACAAGATTAGCTTCTAGTAGTTTAGATCAAACGATCAAACTGTGGGATGTGACACAATCAGAATGCCGACTTATTGATACTTTAGATAGAGAAGGGGAGCAAGGTCATGATAAACCTGTCAAGGCTATTAGTTTTAATCATGATGGGACAATGTTAGCCTCTGGCAGTTATGATCAAACTATCAAACTGTGGGAGGTGAAAAGTGATAAACTTATTCACCTTTATAACTTAAAAGGTCACAATGAAGCGGTAACAAGTGTAAGTTTTAATCATAACGGAGAAATTTTAGCTTCTGGAAGCCGAGATACAACCATCAAACTGTGGGATGTGAAAACAGGACAACTGATTGATACTTTAGGTAGATGGAAAAGAGGACATCGTGATATTGTTAATAGCATCAAGTTTAGTGATTATGCTTATGATAGTGATGATAGTTCAATCTTAGTTTCTGGTGGTGTTGACAGACAAGTTATGCTTTGGAAAGTGACAAAAGAAGGTAAAGGAGAAAGACTTTCTTCACCTTTACAAGCTCATGATCAATTAATCAAAAGTGAAGGTAAAAGAGAAAGACTTTCTTCACCTTTGCCAGCGCATGATCAATTAATCAAAAGTGTCAGTATTAGTCGTAATAATGATAACAGGATGATTTTGGCCTCTGGTGGCGAAGATCACACCATCAAGCTGTGGGAAATGGATGAAAGAACGAATAAACTTAAACTGATTCGCGCCATCAAAGCTCATAGTGACGATATCACCAGCCTTAGTTTTAATCATGATGGCTCAATTCTAGCGTCTGGTAGTGAGGATCAGAGCATTAAATTGTGGCGTTTGACTCCTAGTCCAAAAATTCCTTCTGTTGAAATGGCTGGGGGAGGGGTTACTATCATTAGTTTTGATGATGGTGATAGTACAAGTTTAGCCTCTGCAAGAGGAGATGGAACAATCCAACAATGGAAGATGCAAAAGGGTGAACTTGAAGAGAGTCTTATTCACCCTGCACCTTTTCCACCTAGAAGAAATCCTAGTGGGTTTCCTGTTAAAACTCCACCTTCTAGAAGAAGTGCTAGTTTTAATCATAAGAGAAATATCTTAGCCTTTGAGCTTGACAATTATAACATCCAACTGCGAGATGGAAAAACGGGTCAACCTATTCATACTCTCAAGGGACATACTAATGGACATACTTATGATGTTAATAGTCTTGATTTCAATGATGAAGGGACAATTCTAGCTTCTGGAAGTCGAGATGGAAGTATTAGACTATGGGATGTTAATACCGGAGAAGAACTTTCTCATTCTCCTTTACAGGAAAAACCTCAATCTATAATCAGCGTCAGGTTTAATCGTGAAGGAACAAAATTAGCTTCTGGAGGTAGAGATAACACTATCACACTGTGGGATGTGAACACAGGCAAACTTATTCGTACGCTCAAAGACTCTATGAATAATAGTCTTACTTCCCATCAAGACGCTATTGAAAGTATTAGCTTTAGTCATGATGATTCAAAATTAGCTTCTGGAAGCCGAGATAAAACCATCAAACTGTGGGATGTGAAAACAGGTAAACTTCTTCATACGCTCAAAGATTCTCGTAATAGTACTATCATGAGTATTAGCTTTAATCATGATAGTTCAGTTCTAGCTTCTGGAAGTGTAGATGGTGCAATCAAACTGTGGGATGTAAACACGGGACAACTTATTTTTACCATTAAAGGTCATGATGATTATGTTACTAGCGTTGACTTTAGTAAGGATGACCAAATCCTAGCTTCTGGAAGTGTGGATGGTACAATTAAACTTTGGGATCTAAAAACTTTTTTGGATTTAGATGACTTGATTAAAGAAAGTTGTAAAAAAGTACGCAATTATTTGAGGGAAGAAGATAAGAACTTATGTCCATAGTCTGAATCAACGATTATCCCAAATCCTATCGCAGCAATAAATAAGCACAGGGAACGAAAGATAACGCTAAGATAGTTGCTCCCATAATACCACCTGCGATCGCAACGGCTAAGGGTGGCCAAAATCCGCCTCCTGCTAATAATAAAGGTGCAAATCCAATCATAGTAGTAAAGGTAGTGGTTAAAACGTGACGGGTACAATGAATCACTACCTCTCGCATTTCTTTGGGGGAACAATAGTTATTGGTTTCCGCTTCTTTAATTGCGCTTAAAACCACAATAGAATCATTAATGGCTACACCCACCAAGCCAATTGAACCAACAATAGCCATAAAGCCAAACGGATAGCCAAATAACCATAACCCGAATAAGCCTAAACCGATAGAAAAGAAACCGACTAAGGCAATAATACTCGCTAAACGGAAAGATCCAAGGGATAAAACGAGGGTTGCTATCATTATAATCATTAACGTCCCAACAAGGGCTAACAGCGCACCAACAGCGTCATTTCTGGCGGCTGCTTCTCCACCAATTTCAAGGGTATAACCATTAGGGGTTGTAAAGTTAATTCTCTTTAGGCGATTTTGAAAGTCTGTAAGAACTTGTGAGGCTAAAATCCCATATTCGGTGTACCCCTGAATTGTATTCACTCTTTTGCCATTTCGTCGGGTAATTTGCCTAATTTCGGGAACTAAAGTGACTTCAGCCACAGAGGTTAAGGGAACAGTATTTTGATTAACGGTTAAGTCAAGGGAACGAATTTGCGCTAAATTGCCTCTTTGTTCGGAGTTAACCCGTACTCTGACGGGCAATTCTTCGGTGGATTCGACGATTGTTCCCCCTGTAATTCCTTCTAGGGTAGTATTCAGTTGATTCCCAATTTGAGTATTATCTAACTGGGTTAATCTCCCTTTTTCTTCGTCTATTTTTAAGCCAAGTTTGGCATCTTTTTCACTGATACGATCGCGAGTATGAGTAACATGGGGAACTTGCGTGAGTTCATTTCTTAATTTTTCGCCTAAATTGGCTAAAACATCTAAGTCTGAGCCATAAACCCTTACTTCTACTGGTGCAGCTAAGGGGGGTCCCTGTTCTAGGGAACGAACTAAAATTCTAGCGTTATAATAACTGTCATCCAGTTCTTTTTGTAGTTGAGGAATTAAATTAGCTGCGATTTTAGGAGATTCTACTTCGACTAATGCTTGAGCATACTGAGACTCATTTCTACGGTTTTCTATCAAATTATAGTAAAAATTAGGCGCACTGCGACCAATAAACCACTGTACATTGTTTACCCCCTCTTGTTCAAGGATAAACTCACGCATTTCTAAAACTTGCTGCTTGGTTTGTGCTAAAGGGGTGGATGCAGGGAATTCTATTTCAAGGTTAAATTGATCTCTATCAGAAGAGGGGAAAAATTGCTCAGGCAAAGTACTTCCTTGAATAAACCCAAAAATCGGTAAAATTGCCGCTAAAATTACTCCAAGCAAGGGATAGTTAAATAATTTTCCTAAAAAAGCTTTATAGATTTTACTTAAAAAGGGTAAGGAAAAGCCATCATTTAACCAACGCAAGGGTAACGCATTACTCTGATGGTAATGTTTAGGGTTAAAACGAGCCGTTAATGCGGGAATAATCGTTAAAGAAATCGTTAAAGAGAAAATTAAAGCAATAATTACATTTGTTCCAATTGAACCGACAAATTCCCCTGATGCACCGGGTAATAAAGCAATGGGAAGAAAAGCACAGATAGTTGTGAGGGTAGAAGCGAGTAAGGGAACAAAAAGATAATTTACGGCTTGTTTAATCGCTTTTGTGGGGGGTAGGCCGTCTCTGAGTCTATCTTGAACTTCATCCACCACAACAATCGCATTATCAATCAATAAACCCATTGCTACAATTAAGCCCGTAATTGACATTTGATGCAAGGGAATATTGAGTGTTCTCATCCCGACAAACACCATAAAAGCAGATAAAGGTAAAGCTGTCCCTACGATTAAAGCAGAACGCCAGCCCATCATCAAGAATGTGACGGAGAAGACTAAGGTTGCACCCAAAATAAGATTAGTAATCAGTTTATTTAACCGAGTTTCTACATAAGGGGTTTGGTCAAAGAAAATATCTATTCCGACTCCTCTGGGTAAGGTATCTTTAAATTGTGAAACGGTTTGCTTAACCTGCTCTGACCATTGATCAATTCTAATGGTTGAAAGGGAATGAATCGCTAAGGTAACCGCAGGATACCCGTTAATAATAGTAATATCGCTTTGGGGTTGTCGAATTGTCTTACTAACCGTTGCAATATCACCGACACGAGTAATTTGACTATTAGATGACTGCAAGGGAATCTCTCTAATTCTTTGTAAACTATCTAATTCTGTATCAATTTCGATTAATAGCTCATTCTCTGGGTTTCTCAGTTGTCCTGACGAGATTTTAGCATCACTTTGTTCAATGGTTTGTGCAACTTGTTGGGGGGTTAACCCAAGACTAGACAGGGTAAGGGGGTTAATTTCCACTAATATCTCTTCATCTGGTTCTCCTCTTAATTCTACGTCTTCTGTTCCTGAAATTAACCTGATTTCATCCGCTAACTGCTCGGCACGACGGCGTAAGATAGCATAATTAGGATTATTATCTTGCTCCCATGTTAACCCAATTAGCATGGCATGGGCTTTAATTTTGAGTTCCTCAAATTCTGGTTCACCGACTCCTGCGGGAAACTCTACCTTAGCATCGTCAATTCTATCTCGTACCCTAGACCAAATGGGCGCAACATCAATAACTTCTTCTTCAAGTTCAACGGTAATAAATGACAGTCCTGCTTGAGAAGACGACTCTAAGATTTTAATTTCCTCAATTTCATCTAGCTTATCTTCTATTTTCTCTGTTACCAAAGATTCTACCCTTTCTGCATTGACACCTGCAACAAAGGTAGTGATACTAGCGACTCTTGAAATTAATTCGGGATCTTCCATTCGAGGGAGTAATTGAAAGGAAGATAAGCCAATAAAAAGAATAAGGATGATGGTTAGGACTAGAAGCCTTAAATTACGATAGAAAACAGTAGCCATATTAATAGTTAACAGTAATTACCATTTGCTGGGGGACAATTCTTTGCGTTCCTTGAGTAACAATTAAATCACCACTTTGTAACGTTCCCCTAACTAACACTCGATTACTATCAGTATATAAAATCTCAATATCTCTCTTTTCCACAATTGTATCGCCATTTTCATTCTTGACGACTGCGTAACAAGACCATAACCCCCTATTCCCCCGAATTAGCCCCGTTGTTGGTAACCAATATCCCGATGTTGCAATGGTTTCTGTTAAATTCAAACGAGCGATCGCACCACTGGGAATCTCCGAAATTGTATTGTTATCTAAGGTTAAAACGAGGGTTTGGGTACGAGTGGCGGGATCAACTTCGGGTAAGATAGCAGAAAGGGTGGCATTATAAGATTTATTGTTAATAATTACCTCATAGTTACTTCTTTGCTCCATAATATCTACTTTATCGGTTGGAATACCAATTCTGACTTCAGGACGGTTATTTTCTACTAATTTAACTAACCCTTGTCCTGTAGAAACGACCGTTCCCTCATCAATTAGACGCTGTGAAATTGTGCCATCATAGGGAGATTCAAGGAAACTTTTACGAATATCTAGATCAATTTCCGCAACACTCGCTTCTAACTGTTTAATAACGGCTTTTTGTGCATCAATCTTCTCAATTCTTGTTCCTGCTAGCAACTCATCAAGGCGACTTTGTGCTTCTTGTAATTGTGCTGTGAGGACGTTACGGTTAAAAGAGACTTCATCAAGTTGTTCACGGGAAATTGCACCTTCTTTATACAGATATTCCCGCCTCTCTTGCTTTATCTTCTCTAACTGTAATCTTTCTGCCAATTGCTTAACCGTTGCTTGGGCGGCTGTAATGTCTTCTGGTCTTGCACCTGTTTCTAATTCTGCTAAAATAGCCTTTTCTCTGGCGATTTGTGCCGCTAAATTAAGTTTACTGACTTCTAACTTACTCGTATCTAACTTAGCGATCGCTGTCCCCTGTTTTATCCTATCTCCTTCGTTAACATACAGTTTTTCAACTTTTCCCCCTCTCTCAAACCCTAAAACACTCTCTCTCACCGTTGAGGTTTCCCCTGTATAACTTCTGGATACAAGATAGCTAGATACAGGTCGAATTTTTATGGTTTTTACCTTGAGAATATTTTCGTTAACTGTTTCTACGGGTTGGGTGTCAGATACGGTATTCCCTTGATTTTGGCTTCCGATAAAGTAGCCAATACCGCCAATACTAAGAGCGATTGCACCGTTAATGAGTAAGTTAGTGAGGTTTCGCTTCTTAGGGGGGAATGAAGGAATATCCGACTTATTGTCCTCTTTTAAAGAAACTTTATTCATATTATTGTGTATATAGGGAGAAGAGTCTTTTTAAGAGACTAACATAATAGCAATTCTAACGATAACATTATTCCTTAACTGATTAAGAAGAAAAAGAAGAACGGGTTTCGATAATACTTAAGGCCATTTGTGCGGCTGCTTTAGTTGCTTCTTGCTTTTTCCGTCCTTTCCCTTGACCATAAAATTGTCCTTGAATTCGCACTTCAAACGTAAATTCTTTGGCATGGTCGGGTCCAGTTTCTTCGACTAATCGATATTCAGGAATCACACCAACATGGGCTAAAGACCACTGCTGAAGACGATTTTTTACATCAACCAATTGAGTTGGAAGGGAATCATTTTGAGAAACTGTCAATTGTTTAAGAATCGGTTTAAATAAATCTTTAACGTATTGTTGAACCGCTTCTATTCCTGATGCCAAATAATAAGCACCGATAATAGCTTCAAAGGTATCTGATAACAAAGCAGGGTTATCTCTTGCACCATCTTTAACCGCCCCTTTTCCTAATTTCATCTCCTTTCCTAACTCTAACTGGATGGCTAATTTAGCTAACTGGGTTGCATCAACTAATTTTGAACGTAAACGAGTGAGTTCTGCTTCGCTGAGGTCAGGATAATGTTTATATAATAATTCACCAACGGTAAATCCTAAGATAGCATCTCCTAGAAATTCTAACCGTTCATTATGTTTCATCTCAGGATGCTCATTCGTATAAGAACGATGGGTTAATGCTTGTGCGAGAAGGGTTTGATCTGGAATTGGAGGAAGCATTTCAGTGAACAGTTATCAGTTAGCAGTTATCAGTGAACAGTTAGCAGTTATCAGTTAGCAGTTAACCAGAATTTATAATTCATAATTTAGAAAGTTTATTAAAGAATTTTTTCTAGTCCATAAACTAAGGTGGTTAATTGGGTCACTTTACGAATTGAAAGCAGTACACCCGCCATATAACAACTGCGATCGCTAGTATCATGACGGAGGGTGTAAATTTCCCCTTTTGCGCCAAAAATCACCTCTTGATGGGCAATGAGGCCAGGTAGGCGAATACTATGAATATGAATATTCTCAGCACTTAAGCCCCCTCTCGCCCCTTGAATGGTTTCTTTTTCCTCTACTAAGGCAGGATTATAGGCTTTTCCCATTTCTGCTAACATTTCCGCCGTTTTAATGGCTGTTCCACTGGGTGCATCAGCTTTTTGGTTATGATGGAGTTCAATAATTTCCACATGATCAAAGTATTGGGAGGCTTGGATGGCAGCTTGTTGTAGTAAAACCATGCCAATAGAAAAATTAGGGATAATTAAACAGCCTGTTGTGGCTTTGTCGGCAAATTCTCCTAAATCTTTGATTTTATCTGGGCTTAACCCAGTTGTTCCTACCACGGGACGAACCCCATAAGCGATCGCTGCTCTCACATTCTCATATACTGAGTCAGGATGGGTAAAGTCCACCATAACTCCTTGTATTTTCTCCTGCGTTGCGATAACTAAAATGCTTTCTAAGTCGTCTAAGATGGGAATTTCTAATGCACCACACCCTGCCACTTCTCCTACATCTTGACCTCGTAATTCTGGGTTATGATCCACTGCTCCCACTAATATCATATCTTCTGCTTGGGCAACGGCTTTGATGACTTCTCGACCCATTTTACCCCCTGCACCATTGACGACTACAGGAATACGTTCTTCATTACTCATTGATTACTCTACTTAGGTTAATTGGCTATCAAATGGTATTGTATCAAGGAACATGGTGTTACGCACAAGAAGATTTGATATTTTGATTAATAATCTTAAACGTTTTGCCTCATTAAACAATGGGTAAAGTACCGGGAAGATATTGTTAGTTTGTGTAAAGTTATAAGCACAATTTTGCTAACTGCAACTTTCTTTATTATGAACCAAGAAATAGAGGATTTAACAATTGAAGTACAAAAGTTAACATCATATAAGGTTAGTAACCTTATATTTGTAGAGATGTTGATGCAACGTCTCTAGGAGATTGTGAGGGAATCGATACGAGGAGGTTTACAAAGAGATTTGGTATCAATCAGCGATCGCTATATCCGTGAAGAGTTAGCCGTTAATAGTCACATAATGTTGACAGAATCTTGAATATTAATGAGGTGTCAGCAGTAAAATTCAGTAAATCAAGTAATTAACTCGAATAAAGTATTAAATAGCTAGATTTATTGAGAATAACATTCCGTAAAGTTTCCTTAGCTATGCAGAATATCTCCTGAGTTGCGCAAAAAGAGGAGACTTTCAGCCCAAATTTTTGGGTAACTGAAAAACTGATGAGTGATCACGCTATGACTGATCACTGAATTTTTTATGATTAAATAGTAGGGATGTCGTTACTGGATTCCCTTAATAACTTGGATGACTGCTAGTTGGATTCGTCGTGCCGATCGCTTAACTGCCCTACCGCCCTATGTATTCGCCCGTTTAGATGAACTGAAAGCCAAAGCCAGAGAACAGGGCTTGGATTTAATCGATTTAGGCATGGGAAATCCCGATGGGGCTGCCCCTCAACCCGTAATTGATTCTGCGATCGCCTCGATGACACTTCCTCGTAATCATGGGTATCCACCCTTTGAAGGAACAGGGAGTTTTCGTCAAACTATTACGGACTGGTACGAACGCCACTACAATGTCCATCTCAACCCCAACAATGAAGCCTTACCCGTTTTAGGATCAAAAGAAGGATTGGCGCATCTTGCCTTAGCTTATGTTAACGATGGCGAATTAGTCTTAGTTCCTAGCCCTTCCTATCCTGCCCATTTTCGCGGTCCAATGATTGCAGGGGGAAAAATTCATCCCATTATGTTATCGGCGGAACAAGATTGGCTGATTGACTTATCAACCATTCCCGAAAAGATTGCCCAACAAGCGAAAATTTTCTACTTTAATTATCCCAATAATCCCACAACGGCAGTTGCACCACGGGAATTCTTTGAAGAGATTGTACAGTGGGCAAATCATTATGAAATTATTCTAGTTCATGATCTTTGTTACGCAGAATTAGCCTTTGATGATTATCAACCTACTAGCCTATTAGAAATTAAGGGAGCGAAAGATTTGGGGGTAGAGTTTCATACCCTGTCTAAGACCTATAATATGGCGGGCTGGCGAGTGGGTTTTGTGGTGGGGAACTCTGATTTAATTCAAGGACTCCGTACCCTTAAAACGAATATGGACTATGGGATCTTTTCGGTGATCCAAGATGCAGCAGAAAGAGCCTTAAATTTACCCCATCACTACATTGAAACGGTACAACAACGGTATCGTAAACGAAGGGATTTTTTAATTAAAGGATTGGGAGAATTAGGCTGGCAAATTAAACCCTCTAAGGCGACAATGTACCTGTGGGTCCCTGTGACAAGAGGGATGAATTCCACCGACTTTGCCCTCAATGTACTCGAAAAAACAGGAATTGTTTTTACCCCCGGTAGTGCTTTTGGCGAAGGAGGAGAAGGCTATGTGAGAATCAGTTTAATTGCTGAATGCGATCGCTTAGGGGAAGCCTTACGCCGATTAAAAATGGCGGGTATTCGCTATTAAAATTTATGCTTGGGAAACATCATGATGGAACAATTTATTAAAGGAAATCAAGAAGGCTGGTATCACGATCACAGTGATTGGAGTGGCTTTTATCACAGCTATCCCTATTTTCAACCCGATAGTTTAGCCAGTGAACCGAGAAAAATTCATCTCTTTTTACCGAGGGATTATGAAATTAGTGAAACGGCTTATCCTGTTATTTATATGAATGATGGTAATACCGCCTTTTTTGAGGGAGGGGCTTACCATAAAACATGGAAAATGGCAACGGTTTTAACTCGACTATATGTTAGTAGTCGTCTCAGAAAAGTGATAGTTGTAGCGGTCTCTCCAATTAATCGAGACTATGAATACACCCATGCACCAGTTAAGGGCAAAGAATGGGGTGGGTTAGACGACTATTCCCGTTATTTAGCCATATCAGTTAAAGGCTTTGTTGATGAGCATTACCGCACCCTAAAAGAGCCAAATCAGACCTTAATTTTAGGAGCTTCCCATGGGGGGCTAGCTGCTTTTTATACGGCGTTACAATACCCCGAACAATTTGGCTTAGTAGCGGCTCTTTCTCCCTCATTTTGGGTAGGATTAGATCGGGTTTATGAACAAGAAAACTTTGATGCGTTCGATAGTTATTTTGGTATGCTAGATAGTTCAACCTTAATTGCATCGGTAGGGAAAACGTTGAAGAATGACCAGTTAAAACCTAAGATATATTTAGATTGGGGTTTAGTCAGAGAAGGAGGACATCACAATAGGGTGATTGAAGAAAGAGCAACTGCGAGAGGAAGAGAAATGCGAGGGTTATTAATCAATCAATTTGGCTATCAAGACCAACAAAATTTATGGACAGTAGAAGATGCAGAGGGAGAACATGATGAAGCGTCTTGGTCTCGTCGTTTAGAAGATATCTTACCCTTATTTTATTCTTCATAACGTGAACTTTATATTCACAGAAAACCCCTGTGACATGGGAATGTCAGTCTAAAACCGAAGGAGATTGTGCTTAGTATCCTTTTTAGTGTAATTGTAAAAATGTAGATATAAAGCGAAATTTGTGGAATGAGTGAAGATAAGTCAGACGTAAAAAAAGAATGTTGAAATTGAACGCAAAAACTTTGCTAACTGTGCTAGGATTTGGGTTAAATTAATCAGACTTCAACAAAGCGATGGGCAAAGTTCTGGTGTTGAATGCGTCCTACGAACCCCTTAACATTACCAGTTGGCGCAGGGCGGTCGTATTGTTGCTCAAGGGGAAAGCGGAGCAACTAGAGCATAACGAGAAAACGATTTACACAAATTTCCCTCTTCCCTCTGTTATTCGGTTGCGGTACTATGTCCGAGTCCCCTATAAGGAAATTCCCCTTACCCGTCGCAATGTCCTAGAACGCGATCGCCATACCTGTCAATACTGCTCCTATCGCGGTGATGACCTAACCCTTGATCATGTGATTCCCCGTTCGAGAGGTGGGAAAGATACATGGGAAAATCTGGTGGCCGCTTGTGTAAGGTGCAATGTCAAAAAGGGAAACCGCACCCCAAAAGAGGCTCAGATGAAGCTAAAAGTTCAACCTCGTCGTCCTTATAGTAGTTTACATTTTGAATTAGTGAAACATACAAGGGGAGAGTTGAATCAGGAATGGCGTAAGTATGTGATTGGGATATAAGGTTACTTTAGTAACTGTCCTCTTGTCCGACATTTTTAGCCGTTAATTCTTGGTTAGCTTCTAGAAGACGGTCGGCGATCGCTTCACGTTCTTTGAGTTCAATTTCTGGACTCGCAATTATCTCTTGTGCTTGTTCACGACATTCGGCTCTAGTAACAGGATCGTCGGAATCTAGGTCTTTTAGGTTGGGTTTTAGGTCATTTGTTTGGCTCACGGGTTTGTCCTCCGTTTAAGCTTTTATTCCTCAAAGATCATACCATAGTTGCCACAAACAAAAAAGCGATCACATTTCTCCAGTAGAGAATAAGCGATCGCTTTTTTTAGATATTATTTAAACAAACAACACATCACGACTTGCATCAAACTCAGAATTAGTGATGTTCTCAAGGGTGGCTAAATCAGAACCGTTATAGGATAAGAGGTTATTGGTATCATTAAGACTCACTTGAGACGTATCTCCTTTTCCTAATCCATATACAGAAGTATCAATCTCAATTTTATCGCCTTGTGAGAGATTAAAATCAACCACAGTATCCGTACCCGTTAAGCTATCAAAGCGGAAATGATCAATTTCTGATGTTCCTGTTAGGATATCATTATCATCTGTTCCAGTAATGCGATTGGCTTCATAGATTTTAATGTCACGAAATTGGCTATTTCCCCGTTTCCTTTTATCATCATCATTAGCAAAAATAAGATTTTTTTTAGACTCATTGATTTGATAATAATCACTTAAATTGATGGTGAAGGATTGCCAATTTCCTATATGAGTATAGGTAAAGTCTCGAATTCCATATTTTTGAGTGCCATAGAGTTGAAAAAACTGGTTATCCAGTCGAGTATTTTTATCTAAGCCAATCCCCTGAATTTCTCCTTGTTTATTACTTAAAAACTCGAAAGTGAGAATACTATCGGCGGTAATAGTATAGGGTAAGTTGAGAGCTTTCCAGTTATTTCCTGTTAAGTCAATGGCTGTTCCCTCAGAGAAAGTAAAGTCTCCTGTAACATCTTGCTTTTTACCCCCATAGGATTTAACATCTTCTTTTTGATAGTTAATCGAGGTATCATTAACAGTTAAGGTGAATTCTTCACTACTAATACCGTTAACCGTGAAAGTAACCGTTGCAGGATCAGAGATAGCTCCCTTATCGTCCTTAATGGTATATGTGAAGCTATCGGTTGCTGTTTCACCTGTTGTGAGGGAGTCAAATTGACCATTAGGATTATAGGTGTAAGTACCATTGCCATTATCGGTTAATGTGCCTTTTATTCCTGTTGTATTAATACTTTCAAGGTCAAAAGTATCCCCATCAGGATCACTATCATTCGTTAACAGTGTATTCTGACTAAAGGTGATTGAACTATTTTCGTTAGTGGTAAAACTATCATTAACGGTGATGGGTTTAGTATTAGTTTTAGGCGGCTCATCTGTATCATTTAAAATGATACCTATATTGGCTGATTCACTGTATTCTTCTCCATCGAAAGCCTGTACACGGATGCTTTGGAAGATTTTCTTTTCATAATCTAAGTCATCAGTATCATTGAGAATTAGTTGATCGCCTTCAATGCGAAACCCATTATTTCCATCTCCATCGTGATCAATATTTGTTTCAATTTTATAACTCAGAGGTAAGGGAAAATCATCAGGATCAGTCGCAACAAGTGTACCAACAACTGTACCATTGGGTTGATTTTCATCAAAGAAAAATGCCTGATCATTAATGACAGGAGGATCAGTCGTAATATTTGTTAGATTAATAGTAACATCTGCGGTATCTGTCAATTGTCCATCACTTACTTCAACTTCTATTGTTTGGGTACGATTATTTTCATAATCTAAATCATTACTATCATTAACAATCAGTTTATTTCCTTCAATTCGATAGGCATTTGTTCCATCTTCATCAGGATCAAGATTGTTAGTAATGGAATAAGTTAGGGCATCATTATCTTGATCAGTTGCTGTTAATGTTCCTACAACTGTCCCAACCGAAGATACTTCGGGAATGGTAAAATTAAAACTTGAGGGTGAAAATTCGGGAGGATTTTGTACATCATTAACGGTTAATTGGAAGGTATCTGATGCAGATTTTTCTCCTTGATCAGTTGCAATGACAGTGATAGTTAAAATATCAACGTCATTATTTTGGGGTGTCCCAGAAAAGGTTAAAGTATCAGAATCAAAGGTTAACCATGAAGGTAAATCATCATCCGTATCCCCATCTGCTAGGGTTGCTTTATAGGTTAAAATATCCCCAGCATCAGGATCTTTAAATGTATCTGACGGAAGGGTATAAGATAAGGTTTGACCTTCGTTTATTTCCACATCATCAATTGGATCATGAACAAAAGGAGCATTATTCACTTCAGTAACATCTAACTCAAAAGTATCCGATACAGAAGCGTCTTCGGTGTCGGTTGCAGTCACCTTAATGCTAAGTATTTCAAGATCATCTTTAGTAGGTGTACCGCTAAAAGTCAAGGTATTATCATCAAAATTCAACCAAGAAGGTAAAGGATTGTCATCAGATAATGTGGCAAAATAGTCGAGACTGTCCCCATCTTTGATATCAACATCATCGAAACTCCCATCAGGAATCGTATAAGTGAAAGATTCATTTTCTTCTGCTCTTTGATCAGGGATAGAAGTCTTCACAAAGGGAGCATCATTAACGGGATCAATTTCTAAGGTAATGGTTGATGAAACAGAAGGATTATTACCGTCGCTTACTTCATATTTAAACGCTCCTCCACTGCCATTTTCATTGACAACGGGAGCAAATTTTAAATTCGTTAATTCTGCTTTAGTTAGAAAATCACCAACCTCAACCCGTGAACCATTTGCTCGTTGAATTTCCCCTTTTGTGGGGTCAGGAATTTCTGTTACTTCAATGCTTAATGAATCACCATCGGGATCAGTGGGTTCGGCAATATCTAGTGAAATTGTTTGATCTTCATCGAAGCGAAGGGTTTTATCATCTTCAACAATTGGTGGATCATTGACATCTTTAACGATTAAGATAAAGGTATCGTCTGCTTTAGCCTTTGTGGTATCTTCTGCAATGACTTTGATACCTAAGTTACCAACATCACTATCGGTAGGTGTACCACTAAAGGTGCGAGTGTTGCTATCAAAAGTAAGCCAAGTCGGTAAAGAATCTCCGTTAGATAATGTTGCAGAATAGTCCAAGCTGTCACCATACTTAATATCAACATCATCAAAAGTATCGCTAGGAATAGTATAAGAAAATGGCTGATCTTCTGTGGCCATTTGATCGGGGATTGCATTCTCTAATGTCGGTGCATCATTGACATTATTAACTGTTAAAAAGAAAGAGCCAGAAACAGGTTTATCTGACCCATCTATGGCGGTTACTGTAATGTTAAGTGGCTCACTGAGTGTCGTGACATCATCATTAGTGGGTGTACCGCTAAAGGTGAGAGTATTTTCATCGAAATCTAGCCAAGAGGGTAAGGAGTCACCATTAGATAACTTAGCAGAATAGCTTAACGTATCCCCCTCATCAGGATCTTTAAACGTATCATCAGGGATAGTAAATGAGAAGAAGTCATCTTCATCAGTTGTCTGAGCAGAAATAGAATTTTCTAGGATGGGTGCATCGTTTTGACCATTAATAGTAACGGTAACAGTTGTTGTGCTAGTTGCTCCTGCGGAATCTTCCATGGTATAGCTAAAGCTCTCACTCTTAAATTGTCCTTCTCGCAGGTTATTAAATTTAGAAGGATCATAGATAATTTGATCACCAGAAATGACAGCAGAATCAGAGTTTACACTGCGCAGTTTTTTTGTGTCACCCTGATCAGGATCAGTATCATTTGCTAAGACATCTAAAGGATTCTCAAGGGTATTTTCATCGACTGAAAAACTATCAGAAATTGCAGTCGGTGCATCATTAAGACCTTGAATTTTTACTGTTTTTTGGATGGTATAAGTGACACCTTCAGCATCCCGTAGTGTGATATTTAATGTATCAAAGACAGATTGATTTTGACGTAACCCATTATAGCGATTGTCTAACGCATATCTTACCTGACTACCAGATAGAGAAACGGGAATTCCCAGAGTAGAACTCACACTAATTACGCTGAGAGAAGTAAGTCCTGAAGATAAAACAGGATTGATGAAACTTGTACCCGCATCTTCATTAGTTGTGTGTTGTCCAGTATGAAATTTTATTCCTTTAACCTGTTCGATTGTTCGACCTTGAATCCGTGCAAGGAGATTGCCTGATGAGTTTGTAATATCTACATCATTTCCATTTTCACTGAGTTTATATTCATTTAACTTATTAATGCGATCGCCTTGATCATAATTAAAATTTACGATGGTGGCTTTACCGGGGCCATCAAAACGACCAATATTAAATTGGTCAGCACCTGCACCACCATCCCAAATATCTTGCCCTAAATCTTTTTCTTGATCTTCAAAAGAAGTTGCAGCTAGTGTATCATTACCACTTCCCCCGTTCAAAATATCATCACCTGTTCCGCCAAATAGTATATCGTTGCCATCCTCACCATTAAGACTATCATTTCCTTTTTGTCCTTGTAGTTCGTCATTACCAGTGCCACCCAAAAGGGTATCAGCATTTTCATTTCCTTTAAGGATATCATTACCACTTCCTCCGAGAAGGGAATCTTTTCCAGTTCCTCCGAGAAGTGTATCGTTACCTGTTCCTCCATCAAGGGTGTCATTCCCCCCCCTCCCATCAACATGGTTATTCCCACCATTGTTGGGAAATTTGTTATTGGGATAACTGTTGTTACCGTCACCTAATTGAATTGCCATGATTGAATGTCTCCTAAAATTGGTAAATGTGTTGTCAGTGAAATAAAATACGAACCAGAAATTAAACAACCACGATGTCGCTATGAACTAATTCACTCAACCCAGAGAATTGAGCGATCGCTGTTCCTCGATAAGAGAGAATTTGGTTGTTAGAATTAAAATCGAAATGACGCTCAAACTGATTAACGGTGAGTTGACCAGAAGAGAGTCTGTTAAAGCCACTGCGACTAAGTTGCAGCTTATCCCGTTCTGCTTGGTTAAAATCAGTAATTAGGTCTAATCCTTGACTGGGACTCTTTAAAAAGAACTTATCTTTGCCGCTTCCTCCCGTCAAAGTATCGTTACCGAAACCCCCTGCAAGTTCGTCATCTCCACCTCCACCGTTGAGGATGTCTCGGCCTTTTCCTCCCGACAAATAATCATTCGCTTCACCTCCACTTAGGGTATCTCGGCCTCGGCCACCGAGTAAGCGATCGCGTCCATTATCTCCTTGAAGGTTGTCATCTCCGTTACCTCCTTTAAGGGTATCTGCACCAGATCCACCCGTTAAAGTATTGTTGGAATCGTTGCCGTTAATCAAGTTATTTGCATCATTTCCCCGTCCTTCAATGGCTGAACCTTCAAGGGTTAGGTCTTCGATGTTACGGTAGTCAAAAAGGGATAAATTGGTGTTAATTCTCGTAATTAGGGTATCTTGGCCTTCGTTGGCATTTTCAACCACCACGTCCCCGCTACTGTTGACGTAATAGGTATCATTGCCAGATCCGCCTATTAAGGTATCGTCTCCCGATCCTCCCTTAAGTAAATCGTTTCCTGATCCCCCGTCAAGACTATCTCCACCCGATTCGCCATAAAGGGAATCATTGCCAGATCCGCCGTTTAAGGTATCTTTACCTTGTCCTGCCTTGAGAAAGTCATTTCCTGAGCCACCATCAAGGAAATCATCGTCAGACCCGCCTAAAAGGGTGTCATTCTCTGATCCACCGATTAGGGTATCGTCTCCTGAGTCACCTTCTAGGAAATCATTACCGCTTTCCCCCTCTAGGGAGTCATCTCCGTAAGATCCGTCTAGAATATCGTTGTTTTCCCCACCAAAGAGTCGGTCATCGCCAAAAGAGCCAAATAACCAATCATTTCCTTGGCGGCCATACATGGTATCGTTGCCGGAGTTACCGTTACTGCGATCATCTCCTGCAAGGAGATCAATGATATCGTCGCCAAAAGTGCCGTTAATGCTAAAGTCACTTGAATTTGTGCCTCTAATTGTCATTTCCTAGTTCTCTCCAATTAGAACGTGAAATAAAGCAGGTGAATTGCGCCTGACATTTTTTTCTCTGGGAAAACAGTGAGGTATTTATCCAATTTTGAAAATTTATTTTTTCATAGCTAAAAAAAAGCGATCGCTCTTTCAAACAGGGAATCGGCGATCGTTGAGACATTGGAGAAAAAATTGGACTTACACCGCTTTGGGGAAGTTAAACGGCAAAAGTAGGATGAGTTTAGCTAAAATGAGCAGCTATCAGAGGCTAAACAGATAGACTCATTGATAGAGTCCACGCTTCGCTGCCATCGTTGCTCTCTTCTCTCGATTCGCCTCATTTCTTGGTCAAATGAGCGACTAGGTTGTGGGGAAGGAGAGGAATAACCTAACCTCTCTTCGCATTGTCTTAAAGAATACCCATCTTCCATACACATAACGACGGGAACATCCTCCAAACAAATACTTAAAGAGAATCCTTGTCCTAAACAGTCATCCATAAAATATTCATAATCATTGGCTTTAGCGGGATTAATAGCTAAAAAAAGGGCAGAAAAAGTAGTTAAAGTGGATGCTAAAGCGATTTTACCCTTATTATTTTTTATAAATCTATCAAAAGAGCCGTTTTTATTAGCTTGAATCGTTAACATTGTGCAAACATCCGTTAATAATTAATTTAATTGGGACAGGGTAATTTTGCTTTCTATTGGTTTATCGGGTTATTCCCTTGGTAATTATTCAACTTGTTACATTTCTTTATATTGTTAAAAAATATGAGATTTGGATAAAACAGCAATCACGCCTCAGATAAACAGATAGAAATAGGAAGACTACCTTGAAGAACAATGTCCAACAAGGAATATAATCAGCAATTGAGTAAGCTCGTTGGGAAAATTAAAAGCTTTCAACGGCAAAGTCCCCAAAAAACTAAATTGATGAATCAAATGCTCTACCTTGTGCAGAAATCTGGTCGTTTAAGCTACTATCGTCAGCTAATTCCTGATTATCTGAGGGACAGTTACCAAGAGATTTATGCAGAAGCACAACAAAATTTGTTCTATTGGATTACCCAAAATGTTGATCGTTATGACAGCGATCGCGGAGAGGTTATGACATGGATTAACAATAAGTTGCGCTATCTTATGTTAGATGTAATTAGTGAATATAAACAAAATACAGCACAGAACATTCCTATTTTTTCCTTAGATGACTTAGAGAATGTATCTGAGGTTAAACACAATACTCCTGAGAATCAATTCTTATCTGAGCAAGTGATTAATGTTATTAAAGAAGATCCAGATGGAAGATTTAAAGAGACTTATCCGACTCAGAAACCTCGTGCTAATTTTCAGTTTCTTTGTCTTAGGCGTTATGAAGGCTATCAATGGCAGGAACTATCAGATAACCTAAAAATTCCTGTTCCTAGTTTAAGTAACTTTTATCAGAGGAGACTGAAACAATTTGCCCCACTTATTCAGTCTTATCTACAAGAATAGATTATATATTTGTTGATCAAATCGTAATTTATACCTTCCTATAGCAGCTAAATAATTGACTTTTATATGAGTCTTTTTTTCTTGTTTGTATGTCTATTCCCTCAATCACCTTAAAGGTTAACCCCATGACTTTATCCTCTTTTTCTGTTCCCCTAACTCGGTTGGCTCATCAAGCGGCGCAACAATTTTATCAAGGGCAAAAACATCCCCAGAAAGCCAAAGAAACCTATCTAAATTGTTTGGCAGTTTACGCAGTAGATTATTATCTAAGTTGTTTGTCAATTCCAACTAGCAAAAGTAAAGATATCAAACAATTGCCAATTTATCAAACCTTGGCAAATCTAGCAGAATTAGAAGTTTTAAATCAAGGAAAACTTGAATGCCGACCCGTTTTACCTAATCACAAAACTTGTTATATTCCAGCAGAAACATGGCAAGATCGCATTGGTTATGTTGCCGTTCAGTTCAATCAATCCTTAACGGAAGCTCAGATCATTGGCTTTTTAGAGAGCGTTAATTCAGAAAAAGTTGACCTTTCTGCTTTCCAATCACTTGATAAACTTTGGGAAAAACTCGCTCCTTCTCCTCTGACTTGTTTAGGTCAATGGTTGCAGGAAATAATTACTCAAGAATGGCAAGAACTTTCTGAATTAGTTAATCCTAAAATATCGCCCGTTGCTGTGAGATATTCTCCAGAATCCGACGCTACAAAGTGGATTGAAAAAGGAAAACTAATTCAACTTCCGTCTTTAAGTAAACCATTGGTGTTAGGTGTTGCTGTAAAATTAACAGAAGATTTACCAATGACTGTTTCAATAGATGTGTATCCAGACAAAACTCAAGATCATTTACCCAAGGGAGTAAAAATGCAAATTTTAGATGAATCAGAAACCCCTATTATGCAAGCTATTTCTCAAGAGAGTAATCCTTATTTACGGTTTCTTTTTAAAGCATCGGAAGGAGATCAGGTTTTTGCTGAAGTTACCTATCAATCAGATAGTTGTCAAGAAAAATTTATCATATAAGTGAGGATACAAGCTAACAATGATTACCATTTATTTGAAATTAGATGGAAACTTGTCAGAGAAGGGATTTCGAGTGTGTCTAGAAATTGACTCGAATCAATCCTACGTTGAAAAACTGGGAACTTTGCAAGTTAATTCTAATCTAGATCAACAATTAACTAAACATTGGCAAGGTTATCGTAAGTTTTATGCGCCTTATCATCGAGGGATTCAACCACTAGAAATTGATGTAGGAACACAGCAATTTGATGGTAAGGCTTCTACTCAACAATTAATTAGGGACTTTAATGAATGGTTGAATCACCCCCTTTTTCAAGAGATTGATCAGAGTATCCGCGAACAATTACGAGAGGGAAAAAAACATCAGTTAATTATTCAAACCAATGATAATCAACTGCTAAAATTACCTTGGGAAAAGTGGGACTTATTTGCAAAAATTGATAAATTTGTGGTAACATTCTCTCCCCTTGAATTTAACCGTCAAAAAACATTCCAGCCACCTAAGATTAAACGAGTTCTCGCTATTTTAGGGTATCAAAAAGAGATTGATGTAACAAAGGATCGTAAATTCTTAGAAAAATGGACAAAGCAACAAATAAAATTTCTTTATGAACCTTCTTTGGAGAAATTAAATGAACATTTGTGGAACGAATCATGGGATTTAATCTTTTTTGCTGGCCATAGTGAAACGAAAGGAGACACAGGACGTATTTATCTTAATTCACAAGAATCTTTAAGCATTGATGAAGTAGAAAATGCCATGAAAGAAGCACAAAAAAACGGCTTAAAAGTAGCAATCTTTAATTCTTGTGATGGCGTTGGGTTAGCTAAACAGTTAGAAGTTTTGGAAATTCCTTATACAATTGTTATGAGGGAATTAATCCCTGATAAAGTGGCGCATCATTTCTTAGTTTATTTTCTCGAAAGCTTTACTCAAGGACAACCTTTTGAGATTGCTTTATATAAAGCTAAAAAAAAATTAGAATGGTTAGAAAAGGAATTTCCCTGTGCGACATGGCTTCCCCTAATTTATCATAAACCTGATACGCCATCTCCTATCTGGGAGAAAATAGACGCTCCTCATCAAGCATTGACTAAAATACTGGGAAAGAGTCTCTTAACCACAGGAATCATTATGTCATTGCGTTGGATGGGGATATTTCAAGGACTAGAATTAACTGCTTATGATACATTAATGCAGCAACGGCCACCTGAGTTAATTGATGAACGTATTACTGTTGTTGAGATTACAGATAACGACCTAGATCGCTACCGCAACCCCCTGATTCCTGATAATATTTTACAAACTGCGATCGCAAAATTAAATACCTATAATCCCAGCGTCATTGGGATGGACATTCACAGAAATGATAATCAAACCGAAGAAAGAGACAAACTCATTACTTTTTTTATCCAACATTCCCATATCATTCCTGTTTGTTCTTATAGCAATTCTAGTGATAGCTATCAACCCCATCCTGAGCTTCCAATGCAGCAACTGGGTTTTAGTGATTTAATGTTAGATGCGGATAATAAAGTGCGTCGTCAGTTAATGACTTATCACCCCAGTTTAGATGATAATCCCTCATTATGTGCAACGCCTTATAGTTTTAGTTGGCAATTAGCCTATCGCTATTTAAGAAAAGAAAATATTCAGCCTTTGGACATAACAAAACAAGGAGAATGGCAATTTGGAAAGGTAACGTTTCCCAAATTAACTAAGCGGTTTGGGGGGTATCAAAATCTAGAGGGAAATGTGAATCAGGTAATGGTTAATTATCGTTCAAACCGTCAAGTTGGACAAAGAATAACCTTATCTGATCTCCTTGATGAGCAATTTTCGGGGGACTATCTAGAAGATAAAATTATTCTACTGGGTTATACTTCTTCCCGTGTCATGGTTGATGAAATTGATACACCCATAGGTCGATTACCGGGGGTTTGGGTTCACGCTAATATGGTGAGTCAGATGATTAGTGCGGTGTTAGATGAGCGATCGCTGATTAAGGTTTTTCCTCAATGGGGAGAGGGAATTTGGGTGTTAATTTGGTCAATGGTAACAGGAATTCTCCTTTGGGGATTGAAAACCTATTCTCCTAAATACGCTATTTTAAGTAGTGTTTTATCTATCGGTCTTCTATCTTTAATTTTATATCTTGTTGTTCGCTTTTCATTAACCAATGGTTGGTGGTTACCTTGGTTACCGACTCAATTAGCACTTTTATTAATTTTAGGTATATTATTTATGCCATCTCTTCCTAATAAAAATCTATGGGGTGAGCAAATATCGTAATTTTTATTATTTAGTTTAGTTAACTCGCCAATTTTTCTACCTTACCCTCTATATTTATTAAGTTCTCAGCAATCAATTTATCTTATGAAACCCATCGCTTACCTTTACTTACTTTTCAACTTACTCCTAAGTTATCCTCCTACTTTATTCGCTCAAACACCTACGTCTCAACCGAGCCCCAAACCTTCTCCAAACTCAGAAAGTTTACCGTCTGTCGCTAAAGATCCTCCCCCAAATAATAAGACTCGTCCGGGGGGAGGATTAAGTCAAGAACCGAATACTTGTCAGGCCAAAGAGGGACAACTGACAGCTTTAATTCCTGAGCGTAATAATCCCCATCCTCCCTTAACTTTAGCCGATTCTTTTACGCTTTTATTATATTTTCCCGATGATATTTCTCAGATTGAAGAAGTAAAGTTTTGGATTAATAGCGAGGATGAAAAAGTGCGAATTTATCCAAAACAATCTATTGCTTTATCTAATTCAGCAGGAATTGTTAGTCTTACTTTTCGTAAGAATTTAGAGAACATTTTAGAGGTTGGAAACAATTACCATTGGTTTATTAAAATTTCCTGTCAAAATAAAACTAGCATTGCTTTAAATGGTTGGTTTCAAGTAGTTGATAATTCTCAAAAAAATAGATGGCACAATTTACTTTATAATTTAGCTAAACAACGCAGTCAAAACCCTAATGATCCCGCTATTCAATTAGAATGGGAACGTTTTTTAGAACAGATTGATGCGGCTAATTTAGCAAACAAACCGATTTATTTTATTGATTTTAATACCCAAGATAGTGAAACAGAGAACAGAGAATAGTTATACTTACTTAATTCTCCTGTAACTTCTGACTCCCTAAATTTCTTAAACCCATGATTTTAAGAATAGCTACTCAAATCGCTCTATTTTTAGCCTTATGTTCTTCTACCCTTTCTCAGACTTTACCGCAACCTCCCCAACCCGATTTACCTGAAACTCCTTTACCTCCGTCTGAGTCTCCCCTACAACTTCCCCCCTTTACCCCTTCCCCGATGACTGCTCCCATTGGTAGTATTAAAGTGACTCAAATTGAGCTTATTAATAATACAGTCATTCAAACGTCAGAATTAGAAAAAATAACCGTTTTATCGGATAATATTCCAATTTCTGCCATTGAAAATAAATCTATTGAATTTTCAGACTTGTTACAAATTGCGTCCCAAGTCGCTGAATACTACGCACAACAGGGATATAAAACTTCTGGTGCAATTGTGGTAATTCCCGAAGAAACCCGACAAAAAGGGGAGGGAATTGTTAAAGTTCAAGTAATTGAGGGCATATTAGAACGAATTGACGTTACCATCCAAGATGAAAATGTTTTAGATACCCGATTTGATAGTTATGTCAGAAAAAGGCTGAAAGTTAGGGAAAATAAACCCTTAAATGTAGATAATCTCCTAGAAGCACTGCAATTGCTCCAATTAGATCCTTTAATTAAGCAGGTTTCTGCAACCTTAACCCAAGGAATTGAACCCAATAGTAGCCAATTAATCGTTACTTATCAACCGAATAATCCCTTAAGTTTGGGTTTTTTACTGGATAATGGTCGTTCTCCCAGTGTGGGAAGCTTTGAACGGGGTGCAGCGTTTAATTACGATAATGTACTAGGATTGGGTGATAAAATCCGTCTTAGTTATCTTAACACCGATGGTAGCGATCGCCCCCAAGTATCTTATGAAATTCCTTTTACCGCAGATAACGCAACCATACGCTTTGATTATGTTTATAATGATAGCGCAATTATAGAACCTCCCTTTGATGATATTGACCAAGATGGCCAACGGCCTGATATTACTTCAAATTATGATGCTTATGATGTTACTATACGCTATCCTTTAATTCGTTCTATTAAAAATCAAACCTTTCGGGAATTTACGTTAGGATTGAATGGGTCATGGCGTAATACTCAATCGTTTTTATTTGGTGAACCCTTTCCCTTTTCTTTGAGTGCGGATGTGTTAGGAAATACCCGTGTTTTTGCCTTACGATTTTCTCAAAATTATACCCAACAAAGTGCAACGGAAATTATTGCTTTTCGTTCCCAATTCAGTATGGGTTTAGATGCGTTTGGTTCTACCATTAGTCCCCAAGTGGCTGAGATTGATGTAGCAGATAGTCAATTTGTGTCATGGCGAGGACAGGGACAATATGTTAAATTTTTAGCAGATGATACGTTATGGTTAGTGAGGAGTAATGTGCAGTTGGCTGACCGTCCGTTATTACCCATTGAACAATTTTCAACGGGAGGGTTAGGAAGTGTGAGAGGATATCGACAGGATCAATTATTAACTGACAACGGATTTTTTGCCACCACAGAAGTCAGGTTACCTATTTTAAGAATTCCTGATGGAAACCAAGAAGGGGTTTTACAATTTGTTCCTTTTATTGATTATGGACTGGGTTGGAATACAGATTTACCGAACCCAAGGAATAATAGTTTGTTATCATTAGGATTTGGATTATTATGGCAGTTAGGTGATTTTAATGCTCGAATTGATTGGGGAATTCCTTTAACTGATTTTGAGAGAAGACAACAATCATGGAATGAAAATGGCTTGTATTTTCGAGTACAATACGGCAGATTCTAACAAACGTAGGTTGGGTTGAGGAACGAAACCCAACAAACCTAAAAGTAACTTTTGTGTAGGGTGGGTTAGGCGAGTAATAATTGTTTATCTTAATTGATAAATAACACAATCCGCCTTCAAAAGTCAAAAGTTTTACCTCTCCCTAAAGTGAGAGGATTTAAAAAGGAATTACATCTTGATATTTTGATTTATAATTTATAATTTATAATTCATGATTTATTAAATTTTCGTTACATTGATCCCAATCCAAAAACCTGCGCTAGAATACCTGATAAATATAAAAATATAACTGTAACTGCTCAATGCGTTCTCAACACTATTTAGCTGTTTTTTTGACCTGTCTTGGCTCGCTTTTGTATCAGGGAAACGGGTTAACCCAGATTATTCCTGATACAACATTAGGGACAGAAAATTCGGTGGTTAACTCAACTAACACCAACTTTCATCGTATTGATGGAGGTGCGGTTAGAGGAAGTAATTTATTTCATAGTTTTCAAGACTTCAGTATTCCTAATGGTCATTCTGCTTATTTTAGTAATCCTGCATTAATTCAAACAATTTTTAGTCGAGTGACAGGAAATAATCCCTCTAATATTATGGGAACATTAGGGGTATTGGGAGACGCTAATTTAGTTTTTATGAACCCCCACGGGGTGGTATTTGGACAGAATGCAAGTTTAGATATTTCGGGCTCATTTGTTGTTACGACAAGCGATAGTATTCGCTTTCCTGATGGGAATCAATTTAGTGCGGTTAACCCTCAAGGTATCCCTTTATTAACCATAGATGTTCCTGTTCTCGTTGGGTTAGTCTTTGAAGGCGATCCTACTGGTAAGATATATAATCAAGGCGATTTAGCGGTTAGTAGAAATTTAAGTTTTATTGCGTCAGATATTGTTAATAATGGCTCATTAACGGCGTTAACAGGTGATATTAATTTGGATGCAAGGGGAATTAATGCAGGTAATATTATTATCAATGGAACATCTGATAAGGTTTCTTTATTAGGCGAAAATTTAACGTTAACCGCAGACAATAATATAGTAATTGAAGAGGCAAAAATAGGTGCAATAGAAGATTTAAACCTAACCGCACAAAACACAGTTAAAATCAGGGATTCTGTTTTAAGTCCCGTGCAGATTGTATCAGGAAAAGATTTAACCATACAAGGAAATCAACTGATTGATATATTTGCTTTGAATCATCCCCAAAGCATCTTATTTTCTGGTGCAGATATGGTATTCCGTTCAGCAAATACGGTTGCAGGAGATGCTCATTATTATAGTGGGGGAAGCTTTACCATTGAACAATTAGATGGAGAATTAGGTGGTTTATATAGTCCCAATGATCCCATTATTCGTTCTCAGGGAGATGTCAAGTTTTTTGCTTATTCTGGAACATCTTTACACATTTTATCTGGCAGTTCAGTTGATATTGATACTATCCTAATTACAGGTGCTGATACAACGGGTAATGCAATTCAGGGGGAAATAACTTTATCAGATGGTACAACTGTAGAAATTGATGGAACAATACAACCGACTTTAGATATTCGTGCAGGAATGAATCCTGATAAAATTGGTACACCATTGGGTACAGATGGAACGTCTGGGTCTTTTTTGGATGAAGCATTTAATAACGTTGCTCCTCCTATGAATAATTCAACGTCTCCAACAGTTGCTGATATTACAATAGGGTCTATTTTGATTAGTGCTAATGAGGGAATAGTAATACTAACTAATCAATATGAGCCTAATAATAATTTATTAGGAGGAAATATATTATTAGGAGAGGATGGGTTATTTAGTAATGGAATTGATACCAGTCATTTTAGTGGTAATGCAGGAAATGTGTTTTTAGACTCAAGGGGTCAAATAACAGTCAATAAAGCTATTGAAACGGATTCCAGCTTAGGAAATGGTGGTGACGTTACTTTACTTGCACAGGATGACATTGTAATAAATTCTGATATTATCTCAAGTGGTGTAAATGCAGGAAATATATTGATTCAAGCAACAGGTGATATCTCAATAGCTAACAGTACAATAGATACAACTTCAAATGGTAACGGGAATGGAGGCAATGTATCTTTTCAAGAAACTAACAACGTTTCATTAATTAACAGTACAATAAATACCACATCAATTAATGATGGAAATGCAGGAAATATATTAATTAATGCAACAGGTGACATTTCTCTAGAGAATAGTCTTTTGAAAAGTGATATTGGTAATAATGAGCAAGATGAATCTGATGGAAATGTTGGCACAATTACGCTTGATGGGCAGTCAATTTCATTAACCAACACTAATTTACAAGCAGGATTTTTTACGAATGCTAAAGGAGAAAAAGGACTTATTTCTTTACACGCAAGAGATGGTATTTTGCTAGATGATAGTGATATTCGTGCTGATGTCTTTTTTGGTGGGATAGGAGATAGTAGTGATGTTACTATCAAAGCAAATTCAGTGACGATTCAAAATAATTCAAGACTCATTGCAACGAATCAAGGAAACACTGAAGTATTAGCTAATGCAGGCAATATTACTATTGATGGGGGCAATTCACTAACGATTACATCTGATAGTAAAATTGTTAGTAATATTGGAGTAGAAAATGGAAATGTAGCCACTGGAAACGTTGGTAATATACAGCTAGAAGCAAAGGATATATCTATTTCAGATTCTCGAATAGAAGCAGGTGTGTTTGCAGATTCAATAGTACCAGAAGTAGGAACAGTTAACATAAAAGCAGATAATTCAATTTTACTTAATCAATCAAGTATCTTGGCTAATACGGAAGGTAGTAATCAAGCAAATGGAAGCGATGTTTCCCTATCTGCAACGTCCATACAATTAATAAATTCAAAGATTTTTACTAATAGTGAGAGTCTTGGTGACTCAGGAAGTATAAATATTTTCTCTAATACTTTCTCACTTCAAAATAATTCCAGTTTATCATCTGATACTTTAGGACAAGGTAATTCAGGGAGCATTGAGATTAATGTTTCCGACAAAATAACTTTATCAGAAGGAAGTTTAATTGAAAGCGATGTTCAGAAGGGAGCAATAGGACATTCAGAAGGGATTATCATTCAAACGAATACTTTATCATTAGAAGATGGTTCAAGTTTATCTACTTCTGCGTTAGGTGAGGGGGATGCAGGAGCAATTAACATTACAGCTAATGAAAATATTTCTTTATCTGGTATTAATAACTTAGGAAATGGAAGTTTTATATTAAGTGATGTGTTTTCTAATGCAACAGGAAATTCACAAGGAATTACTATTCAAACTGGGACTTTATCCTTAAATGATGGTGCAAGAATATCAGCAACCACGAGGGGAGAGGGAGATTCAGGGAAAATTAATATTACTGCTAATGAAAGTATTTCTCTATCAGGTAAAGATAGTATTGGTCTTGAAAGTCGTATATTAAGTGAGGTAAGAACTATAGAAGAGTCAACTGCTATGGGAGATTCACAAGGAATAACAATCCAAACTAATACTTTATCATTAAATGATGGTGCAAGAATATCTGCTTCAACAAACGGAGATGGAGATGCAGGAACAATTAACATTACAGCGAATGAAAGCATCTCTTTATCAGGGGTGAATAGTGGTAGTTTGGGAAGTTTTATTCAAAGTCAAGTAGAAACAGGTGCAACAGGAAATTCCCAAGGAATTAGTATTGAAACTAATACCTTAACCTTAACTGATGGTGCAAGAATATCAGCAACTACAAGAGGAGATGGAGAAGCAGGAGCAATTAACATTACAGCGAATGAAAGCATTTCTTTAACAGGTGTCGAGAATGTAAGCACAGAGTTTAATAGTCGAATTTCAGCGAATACACGAAGAACGGGTAACGCTAACAATATTACTATCAATACGCCTCAACTTACTTTATCAGAAGGAGCAATCATCACTGCTCAAACCAGCAGTAGTGGGAATAGTGGGACAATTACCATTGAAGGTGCTAATATCGTTAACCTTGGCACGGATACTAGCTTAATTGTTGAAACCTCTGGAAGTGGAAAACCGGGCAATATTAACCTCAATACTAACACCTTAACGATTGGGGAAGATGCACAACTGAGTGCAACCGCAACAGATACTTCTACTAACACAGAAGGTGGCGGAAGTATTAACTTGAACGCTAATACGATTAATGTGTCAGGAGAACTAGGAATCTTTGCAGAAACGAACAGTATTGCACCCGCAGGAAACCTGATAATTAACCCCAATAACTCTAACACTCTCAATCTTACTTTTACCGATGAAGGATTTATTTCTGCTTCTACTACCTCACAAGGAAATGGGGGAAATATTGATATTACTGCACCTCAATTGATTGACATAAGTGGAGAAGGAACTGTTTCCGTTACCACATCAGGAAGGGGAAATGCAGGAAGAATTACGATTGATTCCCAACAACTAAACTTTAGTAATGGCTTAGAAATTACCGCTTCAACGACAGGACAAGGAAATGCAGGAGATATTGTCCTAAAAGGTAATCGTATTAGCTTAGATAATACCCAAATTAACGCTTTTACAGATAAGGAAGGGGTTGCAGGAAATATTTTAATTTCTAATCAAGATAATACGAACGCTGAACAAGTCACTTTAAACAATCAATCAACCTTATCAACAGAAATTCAAGCCAATAGTATCTTACCGAATAATCATCCCCTGAGCAATATTGATATTAAAACCGATAACTTAACCGTTAACAGTTCAATAATTAGAACTTCTACCGATGGACAAGGAAACGCAGGAAATATTACCATTCCTAATGCCCAAACTATTAACCTAAACCAATCAAGAATTAATGCCTCTACATCGGGAAAAGGTAATGCAGGAGCGATTAATCTAACTGCATCTGATAGTATCTCTCTATCAGGGCAGAATACTGAAGGAGAAATAAGTATTATTGTTAGTGAAGTAGAGTCAGGAGGACAGGGAAATTCAGAAGGAATTAATATTACTACTAACTCTTTATTTCTCGATGATGGGGCGGTGATTTCTGCTTCTACATCAGGAAAAGGAAATGCAGGCGCAATTAGCATTAACGCTACTGATACTATCTCTTTATTAGGCTCTAATAGTGAAGAAAGGGGAAGCACAATTGTTAGCCGAATTAGGGAAGAAGGACAAGGAAACTCAGAAGGAATTAATATTACTACTAGCTCTTTATTTCTCGATAACGGGGCAGTGATTTCTGCTTCCACATCAGGAAAAGGAAATGCAGGTTTGATTAATATTAATGCTATTAATACCATTTCTTTATCAGGATTTGATAGAGCAGGAAGAAGAAGCGTAATTGTAAGTGAAGTGCAATCAGAAGGACAAGGAAATTCGCAAGGAATTAATATTAATACTAACTCTTTATCTCTCGATAATGGAACAGTGATTTCTGCTTCTACGTCAGGACAAGGGAATGCAGGGGCAATTAATATTACGACTGCTGATAGTATCTCTCTATCAGGATTTGATAGGAGTGGACGAATAAGTGCAATTTTTAGTCAAGTTAGACGAGGCGCAGAAGGAAACTCAGAAGGGATTACCATTAATACCAACTCATTATTTTTAAACGATGGGGCTGTCATTTCTGCTTCTACATTTTCTAGGGGAAATGCAGGTGCAATTAATATTAATGCGGCTGATACCATCTCTTTTTCAGGTGTTAACCAGCTAGACTTAGAAACGACTGGAAGCGGCGTATTTAGTATTGTTGATTTAGGTGCAGAAGGAAACTCAGAAGGAATTAATATAACAGCAACTTCTTTACTACTTAATGATGGGGCAAGAATCGCTGCAACCGCAAGAGGCCAAGGAAATGCAGGTACTATTAATCTTGATATTTCTCAAAATATTTCTTTATCAGGGGTAGAAAATAATGGACAAGGAAGTCAAATTTTATCCCAAACTGAAGGAGTAGGGCAAGCTAATAATATTACAATCATTACGCCTCAACTAAACCTGACAGATGGTGCAACGATTTCAGCCAAAACAGATAGTGCAGGAAATAGTGGCACAATTACTATTCAAGAAGCTGATATTGTTAACTTAGGTGCGAATACAAACTTAACTGTAGAAACATCTGGAAGCGGAAAACCGGGGAATATAAACATTAGTGCTAATACTTTAAACCTTGAAAATAATGCACAACTCAGTGCAACCGCAACCAGCACTTCTACTAACACCGAAGGTGGCGGAAGCATTAATTTAAACACTAGCTTTCTTAATATTTCAGGGCAATTGGGGATATTTGCTGAAACTCAAGGTCAATCTCCCGCAGGAAATTTAACAGTCAGTCCTTATAATAATAATCCTAACCTTAATATTCGTTTTGTTAATAATGGTTTTATCTCGGCTAAAACAACGAGCGTGGGAGAAGGAGGCGATATTTTCATAACTGCACCACAAACCATTGATATTCGAGGAATGGGTCAAATTACAGTCGAAACCTCTGGTAGCGGAAGTGCAGGCATTATTGAGATAATTAGTCCGACTATTAATTTAGCAGAAGGGTTAGAGATTTCGGCTTCTACAACGGGTACGGGTAACGCAGGTAATCTTAATCTTTCTGGAAATATAATTAACCTAAATCAAACAGAAATTACCGCTTCTACTACATCTAGTGGGAATGCAGGAGAAATTACTCTAAACGCGACTGATACCATTAACCTCGATACTAATAGTACCATCAACAGTCGTGCTGAATTGGGTGCAACAGGAGATGGGGGAAATATTAATCTCCAAACCCCTAACCTTTCTCTTAATAACCAGTCTCAAATAAGCACCAGTAGTCAAGGAGGAAATACCGCAGATGCAGGTACAATTAACCTTAATAGCAATCAAACAACCTTAAATAATGCTTCCCAAATTGCTGCTACCACATCAGGGGGAAAAGGGGGAAATATTAACCTCAATGGGGATGATTTAAACTTAACACAAGGCAGTCAAATTCGTACCACCACAGAAGGGGAAAATGACGCAGGAGATATTAATGTTATTTTAAACGAAAGTTTGATAATATCTGGCGACAATAGCGGTATTTTTGCTGACAGTGGTTTGAATGCTCAAGGAAATAGTGGTAATATTTTTATCGACCCCCCCTTAGTCTTTTTGAGCGATAATGCAACCATTTCTGTTAATAATCAAGGTCAAGGAATAGGGGGAAATCTTACCTTATTCGCTGATAATCTTATCTTAGATCAAGCCACCATCCTAGCCCAAACCGCAAGCAATACAGGAGGAAATATCACGCTTAATATTACCGATACTTTACTAATGACCAGTAATAGTGAAATATCAGCTACAGCAGGAACATCACAATCAGGCGGGGATGGAGGAAATATTATTATTAATGCGGCTCAAATATTTAGCAACCTTTACGGAAATAATCGCATTACTGCTAACGCATTTACAGGAAATGGTGGGAATATCGTCATTACAGCCGATACCTTGTATGGTTTTATAATCGGAGACGCTGCTTTTCCTATTAGTACTATAACAGCCAGTTCTAACTTTGGTTTTGATGGTAATATTATTTTAAATACACCCGATATTAATCCCTTACAGGGAATTGAAACCTTACCCGAAACTAATATTAATCCTCAAGTACAACAGGGTTGTCAAATCGGCAAACAAGCAACAACCGAGTTTTATGTATTAGGAAAAGGAGGGATTTCTCTTTTATCAGATGCTTTATTAACCCCTAATGGTTACAGCGAAATGGAGTTAATTCCTTTAACGGATACCTCTCTTTCCCATCATCAAGAAAACCTTCAGTTCTTCTCTTTTAATTCTAACTTATTACAATTACCTTGCCAAAACTAAACTATGAAACCTCAAAAATGGATTCAACGTATTTGTATTTTTTGTCTGGGACTTTTTTTCGCTTTGTTGACTTTTCCTGTAATGTCTCAACCCAAGTTAACAGGAGGAGAACTGGTCAAACAAGGAGAAATGTTTTATTCTCAAGGTAATCTGAATCAAGCTGTTCAATCTTATCAAAAAGCCGTTAATATTTTCCAACAGCAGTTACCCCAAACCCAGAATTATTTAGCCATTACTGCAACTAATCTCTGTAAGCTAGAATTAGAATCAGGACAGGTTAAAAATGCTCTTGAAAGTTGTCAATTAGCCCTCAACAACTATAACACAAGCTCGCAAAAGTTAATCAACCAAACACAATTTTATTATGCCAATGGACTGCAACAATTAGGCTTTTTTAAACAAGCTTGCACAATAACGAACAATATTTTAGACTTAAAAAACGATGTGTGCAGTAATCCTAACTTAGAGATCCTTGAGACTCAAATTGATTGGACTTCAATTGAAAAAAATCCTTTATCCTTACAAACATGGGGACTATTAGGAGAGATTTTAAGAAACCTTGGACAACTAGAAACCTCTGAATTTATCTTAGAAAAACTAGAAACAACCCAAGCTCCTAGTATTTTACTCAGCTTAGGAAACACTTATACAGCATTAGGAAAACTCCAACAAGAAAGGATTCAAAACACTCGTCATGACTATCACCCTTGGAAATGTGAGAGCAAACCTATTTCTGAGGCTGCACAAAACTATTATAATAGAGCGATCGCTACTTATCAACCCCTAATTAATACGACCTCAGAAGATATTAAACGCAAGAGCAAATTAAACACACTGCAAGTTTTATTACAACAAAATAAAGTACAAGAAGCCTATCAATTAACTCAACCCCTTGAAAATGAATTAATCTCTAATCCATCTCTTTTGATTGAAAGTAATATAACCCTAGCAACAGCACAAACCTGTTTTCTCCAACAACAAGCCAATCCAGACTATACCCCAATTCTAGAACAGTTAAAGACATCAGTTCAAGTTGCAAGACAACAAAATGATCCGCTTTTATTATCCCATACATTAGGAATATTAGGAAGCTTTCATGAATTTTTAGATCAACCCAATAAAGCAGAAGAATTTACCAAAGAAGCCTTATATTTAGCTCAATCTTATCCCGAATTAGCCTATCAATGGCAATGGCAACTGGGAAGAATTTACCAAAATCAACAACAACCAGAAACCGCCTTAACCTATTATCAATCAGCCATTAATACCATTGAAACGATTCGACAAGACTTATTAACCTTAAACTCTGATGTACAATTCTCCTTCCGAGATAAAATTGAACCCCTATATCGTAGTTACATTGAGCTTCTTTTAACCGCAAAAACCTCAGATAATAACAATCAAACCCTCTCAAAAGTCATCCAACAAATTGAAGCCTTACAACTGGCAGAATTAGAAAACTTTTTACAATGTGATCTATCCACACAAACCAATACAGCACCCATACTTGATAACCAATCTATTCTAATTTATCCCATTCAACTCAAAGATCAACTAGCCATTCTCTATCAACTCCCTCGTCAAAATAACTCAGTTGGTTATCAGTCAATTAAAGTGTCGAGTGAGGAAATGTTAGATACCCTTACCACTTTACAAAATTATCTTAGAGACGCAGGAAACACCCCAGAAATTTTGCCCAAAGCACAACAACTTTACCAATGGATAATTACCCCCCTTGAACCTATTTTAAAAGATAACCCACAAGTCAATACCTTAGCCTTTATTTTAGATGGACAACTTCGCAATATTCCTATTTCAGTCTTATATGATGGAGAAAAGTATTTATTAGAAAAAGACTATGCGATCGCTGTTATTCCCAGCCTCAGTCTCTTACCACCCCAATCAACACCCACTCATTCCTCTATTTTGACAGGTGGAATTAGGAAAGCCGAGGGATTTCAAGAAATTACAAAACTAGAAGAAGAATTAAATCAGGTAGCTGAATTTCACGCTTTTTCTGAACGCTTAATCGATGAATCTTTTACCAAAGCAAATATTCAAGAGCAAATGCAAAAGAATGAGTTTTCAGTTATTCATTGGAAAACCCACGGTGTGTTTAGCTCAAACCCTCAAAAAACCTATCTTGTTGCCTACCAAGAATTAATTTATCCCAACGATTTAAGTCAATTAATTGAGCCGAAAAATGATACGCAAAAAAGAACCATTGATTTATTAGTTTTAAGTGCTTGTGAAACAGCACAAGGTGATAATCGGGCTGTTTTAGGATTAGCAGGAATGGCCATTAAAGCCGGGGCAAAAAGTACCTTATCTACCCTTTGGCGTGCCGATGATCAAGCAAATACAGACTTAATGGCTGAGTTTTACCCATTACTTTATCAACCTAATCTTACCAAAGCTCAAGCCTTACATCAGGCACAAAAAAAACTCTTTAAAACTTACAAAGATCCCCATATTTGGGCTACCTATATTTTAGTTGGAAATTGGCAATAATTCCCTGATAGGCTATAATCATAAGTAGCAAAAAAAATTGTTCGATACTTTTAATAAAAGATGGCAGTTTATCGAATTCGTATTGCTAAAGATAAAGCAGACTTGGTAAAAGCGTTAGCAGACTTTGACGAAGGGAACGGCCCTTTTCAAACCTATGCAGATGTCATGGCCTTTGCAGCCGTTTTAGGGGCAAACTATCAACAACGGTTATCTTTAACTGCGATCGCCAAAGAACCCTCTCCTATCAGCTTAGAGGTTTTTCAATCAAGAGGCTATGATCCTTTAATAAAATTATTAGCAATCGTTGATACCCAAGATCCGAAAATTATTTCTTCTTTGGATGCAGAAGCAGAACAACAACGGGTACAATTATTTGAAGAATATGCCAATGGGGGTTTACAAAAGTTACAAGAACAATTAAGAGGTTCAGTTGACTATACAGAAAGATTATTATTGATTCTTAATCAAGAACGTCTTAATCTGAATAACAATCCCACCGAAGAGTTTGATTTAAGTCGCTTTTTATAACAGGATAAAAACTGATAGAGCATTTTAACTAATCACTGAGTTAATCCATGTTTCAAAGCAAATCTTACCAATTCAGTACGACTATTTGTTCCTGTTTTGCTAAAAAGACGGCTAACGTATTTTTCTACATTTCTAACACTTGTGTTTAATCGTGCAGCAATTTCTTTGTTCATTAACCCTTCTGCAACCAAGTCTAAAACACTTTTTTCCCTAGGGGTTAAATCAATTTGAAAAGGAGGAGGTGTCGTAGTCATTCCCCCTGTACTATTCATTTTTTGTTTAATCTCCAACAATTCTTGGTAAATTTCATCTAATTTACTATCATCGCTTTGAGAGACTTCATTGGCTTTTCGTCTTTTGATAATATTCTTAACTAGAGATTCCAATTCATCGGGATCAAACGGTTTAGATAGATAAGCATCACATCCTGCATCATAACCTTGAATGCGATCAGAAGTCATGCCACGAGCAGTTAAGAAAATGACAGGTAAGGATTGATAACGGGAATCATTGCGAACTTTTTCTAAAAATTGATAACCATCCACCTCTGGCATCATAATATCGGAAATAATCAAATCAGGGATCTCTTGTTGCAGCCAATCCCAAGCTTCATTTGCATTACTAGCATCTTTCACTATTAAGTCTTCGCTCAACTCTAAAAGTGCTTTAACCGATTCCCGAATACCGGGTTCATCATCTACCAGTAAAATCTTAGCAACATCGGACATAATAAGAGTCTCCTATGTTAATTTAACTCAGTTTTAATTATATCTAGCAATTGATAATTAAATACCCACGATTCTCTTTTGTAATCATGGGCATTGCTATAAATAAATGGAATAAGATGGAGCCGAGCAGAGTCGAACTGCTGTCCAGACTGGGTATTGACTTTCCGCTCATTCACAGGTTTAGCTCTTCTAATCCTCAGAGCAGGAATCGTCAATTATCCCTGACGACAGGATGTTCTAGTGAAGTCTTTACCGAAGAGTCAACCAGAAGTAACTAGACGGTGCATCCGTTAGGGTTATGCCTCTGTGTCTTTAACGGAGTCAGACTTACAGAGAATCGCAATCTCTTGTTTTGAGATAAGTTTACGCTACAGCAGCAGCGACGCGATTGAAAGCTACGACGTTATTTTTCGCAGTTACATTTGTTTTGAGTCTTTGATTTGCGAGAGACGACTCACTCTCGACCTGAATCACGGGCAAGATTTCGCCAACCTGTCGAAACCGGGGCGGCCCCTTAGTTCACTTTTTACAGTATAGCCAATCCTGCTCAGAATTGACATTATTTGAGGTTCGGATTTCTGCACAGTTACTCGTATTGCCCTAAAATCTTGTAGCAATCTTCCACGGATAGGCGTTGCTTCATGGCTTCTACTAAAGCATTATAAGCAGCTTGATGTCTTGAGATCAGGTTTTTAGCCTGTAAGAGCGACCAACTTTCTTTTTGAGCAAATTCTTCGTTTCTAACCCCTGCTGTGCTTAAAATTTGTCTCAGTTGTTGTCGATCATCTGTTCCGCCTTCTGTATCTGCATAAAGCTCTTTTTCGGCGGCAATCCCCGCCATTAAAACAATTCCAATACGCTCTAGAATAAGAGGAAATTGCTGTAAATCTTTGCTTTGGTTTAAAATTGATTCGCTATTAAATTCAACGCCACCTTGACCTTGTTTTTGCTTTCTAATGCTTTCCCAAGCGGTTAACGTATAGTCGGTGATGGGAATGCCTAAATAATAAGCAGCAAGAAAATGACCCGCTTCGTGGTGAATAACTCGCTGACGCTGCTCTGATGAGGCAAATAGGTCTAAAATTAAGTTAATTCCTTTATTTTCTAGACTCAGGGTATCAATGGTAATGAGTCCTAAGATGCCAAAGGTAGCGGTTGCTGGAACAAAAGGAGAAATATTAAAAACAGGACTCAGTAAAGCAGAAAGAGTCATGGCAAAAATAGCGATCGCAATTAAATTTAATGAGGTTTGCTGCATAATTAAGATGTTAATGGATGATAATAAGCGGATTAAATGTTAAATTTTAGAGAATTGAATCATAGCTCAAGGGTCAGTTAAGCCAATAAATGTCAGCTTTACATGAATACGCCTGTCAAAACCTGCCCCTACAACTGTACAAATAATCTCCTATCTTATACTATGTCCAGTTCAAAAACGACTGTATCTTTTAAATGGATTTTACCCCTAATTATTTTAACCGTTCTAGGATTAACCCAATCCTACGAATTCACCATGATGGGATTTACAACCTTCATCTTAGCCTATCTTTCTAAAGGAATCAGACGAAAGAAAAAGGTGAGTTTACCGTTAGGAAGTAAGACTTTTAAAAAGTATAAGGAGTCTAATGTCAAATTATAAACCTATCAATTTTTTAACTAATCTTCTTAATTCTTTCTTGGCTGCGGTCATTTTTTATACAACTATTCCTCTTCCCACACTTAATAGTTTAGATTTTACCCGCATTGCTAGATGGTGTCCTTTGATCGGTATTTTAATCGGACTTTGCTTAATTATTGTTGATCAAATTTGCACTTTTTTACAAATTCCTTTATCCCTTCGTAGTGCCATTCTGATTGCTGTGTGGATAAAAATAACGGGGGGATTACATTTAGATGGGGTGATCGATACAGCCGACGGGTTGGCAGTGCTTGAAAAAGACAGAAAATTGGTGGTAATGAAAGATAGTGTGGTAGGAGCTTATGGAGTCATCGCTGCCATTATCTTATTGCTTTTAAAATGGTCTGCTTTAAACGAATTAACTGAATTGAGAAGTATCGGATTATGTTTAACGACAGGATGGGGACGTTGGGGACAGGTGGTAGCGATCGCAGCTTATCCCTATCTTAAACCGACAGGAAAAGGCGCATTTCATAAACGTTATCTCAAAGTTCCCCAAGATATTAGCCTAGGCTTATTTATCTTAATTTGTGCCTGTTTTTTATTGAAAAAGTCTGTATTAATTAGTTTAACAATTTTGGGTGGCAGTGGAATTGCCCTATTAACAGGATTTTGGTTTGCTCGTCAGTTAGGAGGACATACAGGAGATAGTTATGGTGCGGTGGTAGAATGGACAGAAGCGATTTTTCTGTGTTTTTTTGTTGCGATCGCTAATTGAAAAACAGTGAAAAAAATCAATCATAGACTCAGATAGAATTGATAAGAGTAATAGACCCCTTGCATCAATCATTAGCTAATCAATTTAACCCTGTATCTTGTCTATTACTCCTACTTTTAAATACGTAACTTGTGGCTTTTGCCTTACTTCTGCAAGAAGTCTAATGGGTCTAATATGATCGAGATCACAACAAGGATGTTGGATCAATCACAGTAAAAGGGGATCAACCCCCTTACCCTAGTACTAGGATTATAAACTCAACTTTTTTCAGCTAGGATATCAGCCAAACGTTTTGAGGAGTTATTTTTTATGGATAAAAATCCCTTCGACTCTTATAAATATCGAGATAAATTTTTACAGTGCAATTATTCGTTGATTGCTTGGTTTGCTATGCAGAATTTGGAAGGAAAACGAGGTGTAGTAATTATTGATGTGAGTAACAGAGAGCATCCTCATTTTATTTTTAAAAACTCCATTGATGAATTTACTAATATCTCTCCCCTTTTAAAACGGACTTGGAGACAAAGCAATATTACTAAGCAGTTATTAGTTGCATTTCAACTCGATTCATCTGGTGATCCTTCCTATTATCATGCGTTAGGATCATCGACTTTCCCTGTTACTGTAGCAGCCTGTTTCGTACAATGTGTTTTAGATCAAGAAGTTTATGGAGACATAGAGAATTCAAAGGCCGCTTAAAAATTTGAATAGAATTAAAATACTTAGCCATAACTTCTGGGTGCAAAATTATTAGGAAACTAAAGAAGAAAAATAGTAATTTGTGAAGACGAAAGAAATAGAAAACGGAAAACAGGGAATATTAGGTTAAAACTTTGGTTCTCAAATAGGATGTAGTTTAGCGATTAAACTTGGGGAAAAGTTCTTACCCGATCAGGATTACTTAAAAGACAGTGTTAGAATAATTACCATAACTAGCTACTGTATTATTTTTCCAGAGGAAAAAACGGATGAAAAAAAATAAGCTTAGTTTTAACCAATTGTTAACCTTAACCTTCGCTGCAAGTCTTTCATTTTTAGCCGCTTGTGAGCCTAATAATTCCTCTTCTCAAGGCAATAATAATGCTTCTCGTCAAGGATTTGAAGTAAAATTTTTGGTAGGAAGTGCATTAGAAGAATTTTGTAACCAAGCTGCCAATCAATTTAACCGACAAAAGCCAAAAACAGACAACGGGGAAGCTTTTTATCTAACTTGTGAAGGGAAAGGAAGCGGTGATGTAGTGTCAACGGTTATTAGTTTAGCAGAGCAACTCAAACAGGGAACATTACCTGAAACCGATCCCCAATTTCCCACCCTCATCTCCGTAGATGGAGAAATCTATCATGCCCAACTTCTCTACAAAATTAACCAAATTTTCCCCGGACAAGACTATATCCCTCAAATTACGGATGCTCCTTTGTTAGCCCACAGTCCGATGGTTTTTATGGCTTCTTCCGAGGTATCCCAAGGAATTCGTCAACAAGCTGATCTTTACCCCAGTTTAGTGTCTGCGAAAACCCATCAGGATCTTAACCCCAATGATCCGCCTTTAACAATTCATTTTGTCCATACTGCGCCGACTCGCTCCAATTCTGGCTTACAAACCCTTGTGGCTCAATTTGCCTCTGTTTCTCAAGTCCCTCCTGAACAATTAACCGTCGCTGACGTGCAGAAATACCAAGAGCAAGTCCAGAAAATACAGGGTAAAATCACCCGTTACGGAATTTCTACCCATTCTTTAGCCAAAGATATGGTTAAAAATGGGGTATTTTGGGCATCTGTTGCCTCTGTTTATGAATCTTCTGTTATTGCAGCCAATAGCGAAGGTGGAACGACTCAGACTCGCTATGAAGCTATTTATCCAAAAGCTACTTTTACCTCTAATATGCGAGCAATTTTACCCAATGCACCTTGGGTGAGTGAGTCAGAAAAAGCGGCTGCTCAGAAAGTGATAGAATTTATGCGATCGCCTCAAGCGCAACAAATTGTGGTTAATTTAGGGTTACGGCCAGGGATTCCGGGGATAGAATTAGGTAACAAGTTTTCTCCTCAATTTGGGGTTGATCCCAATGCGAATTATGATTCCTTACGGCCACCTCAACCAGAAGTTGTAGAAGCTATGTTATCCTCATGGCAAAACTATGCGAAAAAACCCTCACAAGTGGTGTTAGTGGTCGATTCATCGGGATCAATGGGAGGGAATAAGTTACCTTCAGTACAGCAAACTTTAAAATTTTATGTTGATAGTTTAGGGACAAAAGAACGAATTGCTTTAATTGATTTTGACTCTGTAATTCGTGAGCCGGTGATTGTAGAAGGAACACCAGAAGGGAAAGCGAAAGGTTTACAATTTATTAGTTCCCTACGAGCATCAGGGGGAACAAGTTTATATGATGCTATTTTATCGGGACGCAATTGGTTACAGCAAAATCTTGATCCCGATGCGATTAATGCGATTATTGTCTTAACCGATGGGGATGATAGTGGTTCTCGGCTCTCTTTAGGTCAACTGAATCAAGAGTTAGAAAAAAGTGGCTTTAAGTCCGATCAAAGAATTGCTGTTTTTACCATTGGTTATGGCAATAAAGGGGATTTTAACCCGCAGGTTTTACAATCAATTGCTGATGCCAATGGCGGCTATTTACGGCAAGGAACACCTGAAACGATTTCTAGCATTTTGTCTGATTTACAGTTAGAATTTTAAGAGGATAGAAGATAATGTTAAAATTAGCTAATCCAATTTACTATCCCATAGCGGTTGCTATTGGGGGACTCACGTTAATCCTTGGGGTTCGTTTAATTCGCTTACCCAATCCAATTATTATTCCCAGTGCATTAGGGGTTACTTTACTCAGTGCATCGGTTTTAAAATCACAAGAATTGGATGCAGAAGGACAGTTACAAAAGACTTTAGAACAAGATTTGAACGCCATGGAAACCTTTAGTGAAACCTTGGGGATTCAAAGCGAACAAGTTCGCCAAGAAGTGAGTCAAAAACTCGCACAAGAGTCACAGCATTTAGACACCTTAGTGAAAGTACAAGAAGTCTGTGATCGCTTTTCTCAATTTCCTACTAAAATTCGCAATTTAACTCAGAAAATGATACAGAAAAAATCTCTTTTATCTTGGGAAGAATTAAGTCAAAAGAAAACAGAAGTAGATGAACAAATTACACTCAGTTCGGGGGAATCTCGTCAACAATTAGAACAACTTTCAGCGACTTTAGCAGACAACTTAGCGCAAGTTAAACAAGGACTTGATAGTCGCCAATCACAAGTTATTTATCTCAATACCCTATTACAAACATCGGCAGGAAACTTACAGGAATTGTATAACAATCTGCATAACTATTCGGGAAATAATGCCGAGAAAATTGAGCAAATTAATCAGACATTACTTAAAATTGAAGACCAACAAAATAAACTTGAACAATGGTTAAATTAAAGGTGTGAGGTATGAGTTTTAACGCTCTAAAACCCAAAACCAGTAAACCCAAAACCCGAAACCAGCAAACCTAAAACCTAAAACCTAAAAAAATGCCATTATTCAAAACGTTTCCTAAAAAAGATAACAAGAAATCTGCTCTTTTATCAGGGGTAATTGGTTTATTGTCTGTTGCGTTAGCTTATGTTCCCTTACCCGGTGTTACTCAGAAGATAGTAGTCGTAAGTGGGACAGAATTAACTGAACCTTTACAACAACTCAAAGAACAATTTCAACAAGAAAATCCTAACATTACCCTTGAGTTAGAATTTCAGGGATCACAAGATATGATTAACAACTATGTTGATCAAAAAAATGACTTTACTCCCACCGTTTTAATTCCTGCATCTAGCGACAAATTAGAAGAACTAAAACAACGATTAACCGCCGAAACAAATGACCCCTTCTATGAAGATCCTCAACCCATTGCTAAAACCTTTTTAGTAGGAATTGCATGGCCAGAAAGAGGAAAGGTTATTTTCCCTGACGGACAATTTCGTTGGCAAAATTTAGAAGCTGCTATTCAACAAAGAAACTGGCAACAAATTGGAGGACAAGCTGATTGGGGAAGCTTTGATTTCTTAATGACTGATCCCACTCGTTCTAATAGTGGACAAATTACCCTTAGTTTATGGTCACAAGCTAAATTAGACAATAATCTTAATTTAAGTGATCCGACCCTTGAATCTCTCTTTTCTTTAATTAAACGATCTGTTTATTTACCCCCTCGTTCAACAGATATTTTATTACAAGAATTCATTACTAGAGCCCCTAATGATGCCGATGTGGCGACCGTTTATGAAAGTATCGCTCTTTATCGTTGGCAGCAATCAGGTTTAAATCAAGGTAAATCCTATCAAATTTATTACTTAAATCCAACAGTAGAAGTGGTGGCTGCTGCGGTGATTATGCGTCCTCAAGTGAGTCAAGGACAAGCTAAAGCAGCACAGGAATTTATTAGTTTTATCCGTCAACCTGAACAACAAAAAGTCTTAGTTCAATATGGTTTTCGTCCTGTTATTGATAGTCTTGATTTAGCTACTATTCCTAATAGTCCTTGGGGACAAAATATTCCGGGATCACAAATTAATCCACCCTCTCAAGTGGAGTCACCTCCCTCTCCTCAAACGGTGGGGGAAATCCTTCGTTTATGGGAAAGAGTTCGTTAAGCGACTGGTCTATCAAATCGAATTCTAAATATCCTTGCTGACCTGTTTTAAATAAGCTTCAATAAAATTATCCAAACTGCCATCCATTACCCCCTCAACATCCGTTGTTTCCACTTCTGTGCGAAGATCCTTGACCATTTGATAGGGATGAAAGACATAATTACGAATTTGATTTCCCCAAGCAGCCTCCACCATATCCCCACGAATTTCGGCAATTTCCTGCGCTCGTTGCTCTTGTAGAATAATTAACAGCTTTGCTTTTAAAATAGCGAGTGCTTTTTCTTTATTTTGTAACTGCGATCGCTCTTGGGTACATCTGACTGCAATTCCCGTTGGGACATGAACAATACGAACGGCCGTTTCTACCTTATTCACATTTTGTCCCCCCTTTCCCCCAGAACGAGAGGTAGTAATTTCGAGGTCTTTTTCGGGAATCTCTAAATTAATGGCCTCTTCTGCCAAAATTGGCATCACTTCCACCCCTGCAAAACTGGTTTGTCGTTTCCCATTCGCATTAAAGGGGGAAATTCTGACCAGTCGATGGGTTCCTTTTTCACCTTTGAGATAGCCAAAAGCATACCGTCCTTCAATTTCAAGTGTAGCGGATTTGAGGCCGGCTTCATCCCCTTCTGAAAGTTCAGTTAATTTAACCTGATATCCTTGTTGTTCTCCCCAACGAGTGTACATCCGCAGGAGCATTTGCGCCCAATCTTGGGCATCTGTCCCTCCTGCTCCGGCATTTATGGTTAAAATGACTCCTTTTTCATCGTATTCCCCCGATAAAAGCTGTTGCAACTCCCATCGATCTAATTCTTTATTGAGATGGTTTAACGTATCCGTTGCTTCTTTTAATAAGGCTTGATCTTCGTCTATTTCTAGTAATTCTAGGATGACTTGGGTATCTTCTAGGGAATTTTTCCACTTTTGATAGGTTTCAAGGGCGGATTTTGCGTTATTTAGGTCTTGTAGGGTTTTTTGTGCTATCTCAGGAGAATCCCAAAAGTCAGGTTGACTTGCAACTTGCTCTAAATCGTGGATTTTGGCTTGTAAAGTGGGTAAGTCAAAGATATTCCTGAGCAGAACTCAGGCGTAAGTTAACCGTTTCGATTTCTCGTTTAAATTCAGTCGTTTCCATTGTGTTTTTTTGGTAAGCGATCGAGCTTGCTTATCAATATATCAGAGAATAGGGAAGAGACTAAAAATGAATGTCCTAGAATCTACAGAAAATCTTCCTTAAGTCTTAAGGATCTTTTAGGGAAATTTACGGAGTCGCTGCTATAATGGCGAACATAACTTTACAATGAAATCAAATCATGGACAGAATCTTCTACCAATTAACCGTTTTGACGACTGCTGCTTGTCTTGGGGTCATTTCCCTCTCTGTACTTCTTCCTACAGGTCGTCAAGCTGATTCTACTGCGCTTTCTCCTAGTGTTGCTAATAATGTGATCCTTATCGAATCAGAAAATAATTAAATACAGCGTTGTTACGCATATCATTATAGATTTTTTGCAAGATGTAGTTAATTCAAACAAGAATGAGACACCATCACCTCGTCTTGTTTGGAGTGTCGTGAGCGAGATTGTAAGTTACAAGTTGTTTAGGATTGAGGTAACAGCTTGTACCCACCCCTGACAACCTACCGCATCGGCGACTTGCCAAGGTTTTCCTTCTAATCCTGAATGAACTCCCTTATGTCCGGGGATAATCACTGGAATATCTACTGTTTCTAACATTTCTAAGTCATTTGGACTATTTCCTAAGCCAATGGTCACTTTGTTCCCAGTAGGATTCGGCCATTGGTAATGTTTTTGTAGCCATTGTACAGCTTTTCCTTTTCCTGCTTGTGCGCTGATAAGATGGGAAAAGCGATCGCCGATGACTATTTTATAGCCTAAATCTGCTGCTAATGCTTTTAATTGAGTAGGATTAACGTTAGGCGTTAGAAAAGGCTCAGTAAACTCTCTGTTTTTTGCTTTTTGCGCATCTTCAAAGCTTAATCCTGTTTTTTCTTGAATATCTTCTACACTTAAGTCACCAAACCCAATTAAGGTTTGTCCGATTTGTTTGGATAAGATAGAAAGCGTTTGGCGGGCTTTTTCATAGGAAACACCTAATAATTGGAGATGATAGTCTTGCCAAGGGTTAGGTTGGGGAATAATGAAGGTTTTATGCTGTAAAGGAACAAAAATACCGCTTCCATTTTCAACAATAAAGGGATCAATTACCCTTAGATCATTAAGTAAGGTTTCCACTTCAACACGGGTTTTACTGGTAACAGGAATAACAGGAATGTGGCGTTGTTTTAAGTCTTCTAGGAGGGGTAAGGCTGCATCATACCGATAATCATCTGGATTGAGTAAAGTTCCGTCTAAATCGGTAAAAATTAAGAGATTCATTTTAAATTATGGATGATAAATTATGAACTTATGATAACTGAATCAGTGAGACCTGTCTTGACTCTACAGTTGACTAGAGAGTTTAAACTAGAACTAGGAAAATATGGAGGGTATGTTGAATTATGAATGGGGTATCTTACCTAAAAATTGGAGAACTTGCTCAAGAGACAGGACTTTCTGTGGGCAATTTGCGCTATTATAGCGATTTAGGGCTGCTTAACCCTGTTAAAAGAGGAGAAAACGGATATCGTTACTACAGTTCTGATGCCAGTCAGCAGGTAGAATTTATTAAAAAGGCGCAAGCGATTGGATTTAGCCTTGAAGAAATTAAGCAAATTCTAGAGATACAAGATAGGGGAGAAACGCCCTGTCAATTGGTTAGACAGTTACTTGATCACAAAATTGAGGAATTGAACCATAAAATTGAACAAATGATGTGCTTTAAAGCCGAATTAGAAGGGTATCGTGATGAGTGGTTAACCTATCCTCATGATCAATTAAATCCTCTAGAAAATTGTCCTTTAATTTCAACTGTCTCATTGAAGACATCAAAGTAATCATAATTTAGGTATAGGTAAATTCTGTCCTGATGTGATCAATCAAATTATTGCAACTAAAGGAGATTCCATCATGAAAACTGAACAATTAAAATTGCAAGGAATGAGTTGTGCAGGATGTGCGTCTGCGGTGGAAAGGGTGTTGCAAAAAGTAGAAGGTGTTAGGGAAGGAAATGTTAATTTTGCTCTCTCTCAAGCAACGGTTATTTATGATCAAAATACCACAAACTTAGGAACAATTCAACAAGCAGTTAGTAAGGCAGGATTTCAAGCATTTCCCCTTAAGGAGACAAAAGAAAATGAGGAGCAAAAAGTAAGGGAAAAGAAACAAAAAGAGTTAATTTATAAAGTTAGTTTTGGGAGTATTATTAGTTTTCTTTTAATGGTGGGAATGTTGCCCATGATGACGGGGTTAAATTTGCCGTTTATTCCTCGTTGGTTACATAATTCTTGGATACAATTTATCTTAGCAACCCCTGTACAATTTTGGTGTGGTCAAACCTTTTTAATTGGAGGATGGAAAGCCTTAAACCGTCGGAGTTCTGATATGAATACCTTAGTCAGTTTGGGAACAGGTGTTGCTTATTTTTACTCTGTCTTTGCCACCCTTTTTCCTCAGAGTTTAGCGTCCCAAGATATTCAGCCTGATGTTTATTTTGAAAGTGCATCGGTTGTTATTACCTTAATTTTATTAGGGAAATTATTAGAAAGCCAAGCGAAGGGAAAAACGTCAGAAGCGATTCGTCAATTAATGGGATTACAGGCAAAAACGGCTAGAGTTATCCGTAATGAGAAAGAAATTGATTTGCCGATTGAACAGGTAGAAGTAGGGGATCTTATTTTAGTTCGTCCGGGGGAAAAAATTCCCGTTGATGGAGAAGTTATAGAAGGGAATTCTTCGATAGATGAATCGATGGTAACGGGTGAACCCATTCCTGTTCAAAAAGTCGTAGGAGATGAAGTGATTGGGGCAACGATTAATAAAACAGGAAGCTTTAAATTTAAAGCAATAAAAGTCGGAAAAGATACAGTTTTAGCCCAAATTGTTAAACTGGTTCAAGAAGCTCAAGGAAGTAAAGCGCCGATTCAAAAATTAGCTGATAAAGTAACAGAATGGTTTGTCCCTGCTGTCATTACGATTGCGAGTTTAACCTTTATTATTTGGTTTTATATTATAGGAGATGTTCCTATTGCGATTATGACAACAGTTGGCGTTTTAATTATTGCTTGTCCTTGTGCTTTAGGGTTAGCTACCCCAACCGCTATTATGGTAGGAACAGGAAAAGGAGCAGAACATGGTATTTTAATTAAAGGGGCAGATAGTTTAGAATTAGCTCATAAAATAGATGCGATTGTCTGCGATAAAACAGGCACAATTACCCAAGGAAAACCGACGGTTACTAACTATATCACCGTTACAGGAATTGACAATAATAATGAATTAGAAGTCTTAAAATTAGCTGCTGCTTTAGAAAGAAATTCTGAACATCCCTTAGCCGAAGCGGTAGTTAATTATGCCCAATCTCAAGGAATAAAAACACCCTTATCTTCTGTTAGTGAATTTGAAGCCATTGCTGGAATGGGGGTACAAGGAAAAGTATTAGGAAAATGGGTACAAATTGGTACGGAAAGATGGATGAATCAGTTAAATATTAACACTGATTTATTACATTCTTATAGTCAACAATATAATGCAGATGCAAAAACAACAGCCTTTATCGCAATTGATGGAAAAATTGAGGGATTATTCGGTATTACTGATGCCCTTAAACCTTCCTCTATTGAAGCAATAAAAGCCTTGAAAAAAATGGGATTAGAGATAATTATGTTAACAGGAGATAATCAAAAAACAGCAGATGTTATTGCTTTGGAAGTGGGAATTAAAAGAGTGTTTGCAGAAGTTTATCCTGCGCAAAAAGTAAGTATTATTAAGAAGATTCAACAAGAAAGAAAAAGTCGTCAACAGAAACATAAAGTTGTCGCAATGGTAGGAGATGGAATCAATGATGCACCCGCATTAGCACAAGCAGACGTAGGAATTGCTATTGGTACCGGAACAGATGTTGCTATAGCAGCGAGTGATTTAACCCTTATTTCTGGGGATTTAAAGGGTATTGTTACCGCTATTAAATTGAGTCAAGCTACTATGAGAAATATTCGTAAAAATCTCTTTTTTGCCTATATTTATAATGTCTTAAGTATTCCCATTGCAGCAGGGGTTTTATATCCTTTGTTTGGTTTACTGTTAAACCCAATGATTGCAGGAGGGGCGATGGCCATGAGTTCGGTTTCTGTAGTAACTAATGCGTTAAAATTACGCAAGTTTAAAGTTTAGATTTTATTTGACACAAAATAAATGTGAACAATTGCCTTATTGTTTGGCGTTTTATCTTTATCTAAATTGCTAGATTTATTGTCCTTCAATAAATATAATTAGGGTAAAAACTCAACATCTACTATTTCCTCGAACGAGTAGGGACAGGTGTTGGGAAAAATAGTAGAAGACAAACCTGTTTTTTTAATGACTGAACGTTTAGCTTTATTATAAACCCTATCTACGATAGAAGTTCCATAATTGTAAAGGGTTTTTGACTGGAATAAAATTTCTAATTCAATACGAAAATTATCTATCTCATCTGCCCATCCCTTCGCACAGTAATCTTTTTCACTGAGCCAATATTGATACATTAATAGATGTTTAACAGTTTGAATTAGATAACTTTCTACTTTGTTTCTTTGTTCTCTTCCCAAGTCTTCTATTTCCTCTAATAGATGTTCCCAATCTAAATTGGTAATATCGCCTTGACGAATTTTATCGGTAGTTTTATCAACCCATAAAACAAAATCTTGATCATAGAGTTGTTTTAATTCCTTAATAAATTTCATAGCAATAAACGATTGAGATCATATTTTTAAGAATAGATAATGGCTGTTTACTGCTAACTGCTAACTGCTAACTGCTAGAGAAATAGCTGTGACTAACTGATCAATTTCTTCGGGTAAAGTAAAATAATGGACGCAAGCTCTTAAACAATTAGGCGATAGAATTTTTCTGATTTGAAAGCCTTGTTTTTCCAATTGTTTAACCATTTCTCCATGGGCATAACCATTTTTTAGGGTAAAAGAAACTAACCCTGACAGGGGAGGCGTATCTTTCAGACAATGAACCTGATCAATTTGTGAGAGTTTGTCCCATAGATAAGCACTTAATTGACAAATATCATTATATCTTTCTTCTTTAGTTCCCCAAGCTTGATGTACCTCAATAGCAGCCCTTAATCCTTCGTATTGAGGAAACGCCGAGGTGGCAACTTCAAAGCGACGACCATCAGGTTTCCAGTCTTGTACTTCTCCTGTGCCATCTACGTCAATTCCTCGCCATCCAATAAAGGTCGGAGAGAGGGTTTCTAGGGCGTTAGGATGAACATATAAGCCGCCTACCCCCGCCGGTCCACACCACCATTTATGACCCGTAAAAGCATAGAAATCTACCCCTATTTCCCCTAAATTTAAGGGTAACATTCCCACCGATTGGGCAGCATCGACTAATACTTGTACGCCTTGTTGATGACATAAAGTAACAATCTCGGTTAAGGGTAACACTTGTCCTGTATTCCACAGCACATGGGAGAGAATGAATAAACGGGTTTGGGGGGTTAAATGTTGACTAATAACTGCAAGGGGATCGCCTTGATTTAAGGTAGAATAAATGGGACAAAAGCGATAGTTTAGGTTAAACCGACGGGCAATTTCTTTAACGCTTGCAATTACCCCCGGATGTTCACAGTCGGTTAATAGTATCTCGTCTCCTGCTTGCCAATTTAGTCCCCATAAAGGGATGTTACAGCCAACGGTGACATTTTCCGTCAAGGTTAAGGTATTAGGGTTTACTGCTAATTCATCGGCTATTTGATGACGTAACTGTTCCGTTTTTTGTTGTAGCCAACTATTAACTTTTCCTGAAAAGGGGCCTTGATTTTGTAAAAATTCGTGAGTATGGATAATGGCTTCTAAAGCAGCACGGGGTAAAGGGCCTTGTCCCCCATAATTAAAATAAACTTTATGATTTAATCCGGGGAATTCGAGGCGATGCTCGTTGAGTTTATGAAGGTTCATTATTATTGATTTTGTAAGGATTGAACGCAGATTCAATTATAGCTTATCAGAAAATCGAGAGTTTAAATGAAGTCGGAAGTGTAATGATAGGGAGATAGGGAGATAGGGAGATAGGGAGATGGGGGGAAACAGCACAGATAATTTACTCAGAAGAATGGCAATTTGCACTTTTGGAATGCTCCCGTTTACAATCATTAATGATAGTCAATTTGGTTGGTTTGGGCTTATTACTTAGTGAGTTAAGTTTTTTCAAACGACCAGAGGATTAATAATAGTGAATTACTCTAGTTTAGACAAGTTACAATCTCTATCTTGTCAAATTCCTAGTAAGATCCCTTATCTAAAAATGTTAGTATTATTTGGTTCACAAGCAACAGGGAAAAGTCATAGTGAGAGTGACTGGGATTTTGCAGTTTTGTGCGATGAAGCTTTTAAAGGAGATCGTTGTAAAGAATTATAGATTCCCCTAATTTTAAGCAAAATCTTTAACCTTAATATTGATAAAAATGATTAAGTATTCAGCAGGAATGCGTAACCTTTTAGTTCATCAATAGGAAGAAATTGACAATATAATTTTTTAACAATCTTTTCCTGAAGCTTTAACCCAATACCCACTTTATTTTAAAGAAATCACTACTTACTTAGATTCATTAGAGTCATATTAACTTAATCGTTAAGTTATTCAAGGAAATAGAAGAATTCCCTAGCACAAAGCAATTTCGGATAACTTAAGGCTGTTTTTGTTTCCCGTTCTCCGTTCCCCATTCGATGAAGACACAAAGGTATGGCTAAACGCAAAATGAAGCAATGTTGAATGAAGAAGTAAAACCCTGATCATGACTAAGGTGTAGCTTTCGCAAATGTCAAACATGGATCGGGCGTAGGGCTATAGATAGATTAATATAGCAATCAGTAATGAGTCATGAGATATCTTTTTTCTGGTTTGTTCCCTGTTCCCCGTTCCCTGTTCCCTTGTACTGAGACTCAATTCTCACAACTGACGACTGATTGCTATATTAAGGAAAACTAACCTATTGACAAATCTTCGTGCAGAGTATCTATTATCGTAATTAGGGGTTGTGGCAACCGAACATGAGCAAACGTCTCCTAATACTTTCCCATCGTCCCCTCAATTTGCGACCGATTCTCCTAATCTAATTGCATTTCACACCTATTTTCCCATGTCAAAACTGGTCATCGTCGAATCTCCCACAAAAGCTCGTACTATTCGCAATTATCTTCCCAATGATTATATTGTAGAAGCCTCAATGGGTCATGTGCGTGACCTTCCCTCCTCAGCCGACGAAGTACCAGCCGAACACAAAGGAAAAGACTGGTCAAATTTAGGGGTTAATGTCGAAGAAAACTTTTCTCCCCTCTATATCATCCCAAAAGGGAAGAAAAAAGTCGTTCAGGGCTTGAAATCTGCCCTTAAATCTGCTGATGAACTGATTTTAGCCACTGACGAAGATAGAGAAGGAGAAAGCATCAGTTGGCATTTACGAGAACTGTTGAACCCTAAAGTTCCCATCAAACGCATGGTGTTCCACGAAATTACCCGTGAAGCCATTCAAGCTGCCCTCGATAATTGCCGAGAAATTGACGATAATTTAGTTCATGCCCAAGAAACTCGCCGTATTTTAGACCGTTTAGTGGGTTATACTGTTTCTCCTCTGCTTTGGAAAAAGATTTCCCGTGGTTTATCCGCCGGACGGGTGCAATCCGTATCTGTTCGCTTAGTGGTACAACGGGAACGGGAAAGACGTGCCTTTAAAACCGCCGGATATTGGGATCTCAAGGCGACTTTAGAAAAGGACAAAAATCCCTTTGAAAGCAAATTAGTCACCTTAACGGGCAAAAGAATCGCCAATGGGAGCGATTTTGATGCCAATACAGGAAAATTAATCGAAGGACGGGATGTGGTACTACTTAATGAAGAACAGGCCACTGCCCTGAAAGAGCGTTTGGAGGGGAAAGTCTGGACGGTTAGCAATACAGAAGAACGTCCAACCGTACGTCGTCCCTCTGCGCCGTTTACAACTTCAACCTTACAGCAGGAATCAAACAGAAAATTAGGGATCTCAGCACGGGATACGATGCGAGTTGCTCAAAAACTTTACGAAGAAGGTTATATTACCTATATGCGGACAGATTCAGTCCATCTCTCCGATCAAGCGATCGCTGCTGCTCGTTCTTGCGTCGAAGAAATGTATGGAAAAGAATATCTTAGTCCCAAACCTCGACAATACACGACGAAAAGTAAAGGCGCACAGGAAGCACACGAAGCCATTCGTCCGGCGGGGAGTCGCTTCCGTATTCCCCAAGAAACGGGGTTAAGTGGTCGAGAATTGTCCCTTTATGACCTAATTTGGAAGCGGACGGTGGCCTGTCAAATGGCGGACGCTCGTTTAACCCAAATTGTGGTTAATTTAGCGGTAGAAGACGCAGGATTTCGTTCAACGGGTAAACGCATTGATTTTGCGGGCTTTTTCCGCGCCTATGTGGAAGGTTCAGACGATCCCGATGCAGCCATTGAAAACCAAGAAGTCATTTTACCCGACCTCAAAGAAGGCGATCACCCGAACTGTTTAGACATCGAAACCGTTGATCACCAAACCCAACCCCCGGCTCGTTATACGGAAGCATCCTTGGTTAAAACCTTGGAAAAAGAAGGAGTAGGGCGACCTAGTACCTATGCCAGCATTATTGGTACGATTATTGACCGTGGTTACGTTCAAATGCGGAATAAAGCCCTTATTCCCACCTTTACCGCCTTTGCTGTGGTGAGTTTATTAGAAAATCATTTTCCCGATTTAGTGGATCTTAAATTTACCTCGAAAATGGAGCAAACCCTCGATGAAATTGCCACTGGGGAAGCAACATGGTTACCGTACCTCAAAGGCTTCTATTCTGGGGAAAAAGGACTGAATAATCTCGTTAAAACCGTTGAAAGTCAGATTGATGCGATGGAAGCCAAATCGGTGAATTTGGATGATTTGGATGTAACGGTGAAAATTGGTCGTTTTGGTCCTTATTTAGAGGTAAAAAATGGAGAAGAAGTGATAACAGCGTCTATTCCCCCCGATGTCACCCCTGCGGACTTAGATAGTCAACAGGTAGAAACCTTACTGAAACAAAAAACAGAAGGCCCCAAAAAAGTAGGGTTACATCCTGAGACGGGAGAAGAAATCTTTTTATTAATTGGTGCTTATGGTCCCTATGTGCAGTTAGGAGAAGCAACAGAGGAGAAGAAGAAGCCAAAACGGACTTCTTTACCCAAAGGAATGAAACCAGAAGATGTAACCCTTGATATCGCCGTTGGCCTGTTATCCCTTCCCCGTTTATTGGGGACACATCCTGAGACGGGAGCCAAAATTAAAGCCAGTTTAGGGCGGTTTGGTCCTTATGTAGTGCATGATCAAGGAAAAGAGGGCAAAGACTACCGTTCTTTGAAAAAAGAGGATGATATCCTCACCGTTAATCTTGAACGGGCTTTAGAACTACTTGCACAACCTAAGCGTAGTCGAGGCGGACGCAAGAAAACCCCCTTACGGGAATTAGGGGTACATCCCGAAGACAAAGAACCGATCAACATTTATGATGGTCCTTATGGGGCATATATTAAGTATGGTAAAACCAACATTAAAATGCCTGAAGGAGAAACCACAGAAACGGTAACCTTAGAACAAGCATTAGAAGCGATCGCAGCGAAAGGGACGACAAAGAAAAAAACCACCACTCGTAAAAAATCGACAACGACTAAAAAAACCACCACCGCTAAGAAGAAAACGACAACTCGTAAAAAGACCACTAAAAAGACAGAAGAATGATTTCCAAGGAAGAATTCCCCCCTTTTTAAGGGGGGTTAGGGGGGATCTTTAAAGAAATCTTAAAGTCCTAGAAATCACTGAAGGAGAAAAGCCAAATGTCTGTGTTGCAACCCTCTCAAATTGTCTGTGCGAATACCCCCAATTATCAATTTTTTGGGGAGGTTATTGACGTGGTAACTGAAAGGGAAGTCTGTTGGGTACGTCCTTTATTATTGGTTAAAAAAGGGGAAGAAGACATAAAAATCGATGTCCGTCAAGGCTCAGATATTGTCTTCCCTCTCTCTTGTTTTGAACCTGCTTTAGATGGAGATATTTTACCTTTTTTAAATGATTTAGTTAAAGATGATTATGACGGATCTTCTTTTATCCCTAACCATCCCCAACTGACTCAGTTTCTTCGAGAATTATTAAATCAAGATAAGTTGTAGGTTCTACTCTAATGCTTACCACTGCTTTTTCTGATTGACTGAGAAGATTAATGATATAATTGGAGAAAATTTAAGCTAATATTTATCTTTTTATGTCTGTTGCTGAATTACTGCCTAATTTACAAAAGCTCTCTCGTTCAGATAAATTGAAAATTATGCAATTTCTCATTGCTGAACTTGCTAGAGAAGAAGATAATGGAAATCTATTATCTGAGCTTTAAAGTAATGAAACTTATCTGATTCATTCTCCCTATGATTGTTTTGAAACGGCTCATCCAATGAATCAAATGTTAGCAGAATATAAGGAGAATAAAAATGTCGAATAAACAAAGATTTAGTTATTCTAGAAAGCAAAATAATTTAGGTTTAAGTCTTGATGTTCCTATGCCTATGTTACCTATTCAGTTAACTCATAAGGATTACTTTTTAGAAGTAATGGCTTTATTGGGTACAGGGGCTGATATTAATGTTTTACCTTGTCAAATTCTTCCAAATTTATGATATAGTTATAACAAAAATTAATTTTGATACTATTATCATGATTACTTTAAATCTTAATCCTGAACTCGAACAGACAATTCAAGAAGAAGCCAATTTAAAAGGCTTATCAATCGAACAATATCTTAAGAATTTAATTGAAGAAACTTTTAAAAGTCAAGTCAAAAAAAGTCCTTCCGTTTCAGAATATGAAGAATGGGAAAGTAAATTGATGAATTTTATTAATCGACCTTCTGATATTAATAATCAACCTTTATCTGATCAAGCGATTAGTCGAGAAAGCATTTATACCAGAGAGGATGAAATGCGATGACCTATTTAGTTGATACTAATATTCTTCTTAGATTAAAACAAACAACTCATCCTATGCACCAAAGTGCGCTTCAAGCAGTTACAGTCTTAAAAAGAGGTTCAGAAAGACTCTATATTGTTCCCCAAAACTTGATTGAATTTTGGGTAGTGGCAACTCGACCTGAAAGAGTTAATGGATTGGGATTAAGTTTTGAACAAGCTACCTTGGCAATTGAAGATATTAAACAAATTTTTCCCCTTTGTCAAGATACTCCTGCTATTTATCAACAATGGGAAAAACTTATAAAAAAATATAAAGTCATGGGAAAACAAGCCCATGATGCTAGATTAGTAGCGGCCATGATTACCCATCAAATTGAGAAGATTTTAACCTTTAATACAGAGGATTTTTTGCGCTATTCAGAAATTATACCTGTTAATCCTCTGAATCTTTGAGAATTTCTCATTTTACCAATTTTTCCTTGATTAAATTGGCTGACAAAGAAACAAAAAAAAGGATTTAACGCTAGTTAAATCTCTACAATTTCATTATATTTTACCCTATGAATACAACACTTTTATGTCCTAATTCTGTTATATTCTTTAGATTGGTGATGATATTACCTAGCGAGGTTTTGAGGGCGATTGTTAAGCGGTTTTTTAATAACCTTTCTTTTGGTTTTGGCTTGTTTTTGGCGCAAATCTTCACAAATTGTATCTAAATCATAATTAAATGATTTAGCGTGTTCTTCTCTAATTTTGTAGATTTCTTCTAGAACTTTATCTTGCCACATAATTAATCTCCTATTAGTTCATAAGGGGTACAAATCGTTGGGAGTTCATATCCAGATTGATCACTAATTTGTGATAGTTTTTTCTGGATTTGAGCATTGGCAATATGCCGACAGTTCCATGTTAACAGATAATTAAGTCTATAGACAGTGGCTAAGGCAATATGTAGCGCATCGTCAGAAGCTTTAGGAGGGAGATTGCTTTGTATTAAGAATTGTCGGGCTAATTCTTGAACTGCATCATTAATTTCAAGTAAGGGTAAATCATGGATAAGTTCATATCGTTTAGTCGCTATTTCTGCATCTCCTCGCCCAATTTCTTCTAAAACAACTTCAGAAATAAATAAGCTAAATTGTTCACGACGAGTATCCCACCAAGTTTGAGTAATGGCTGCATTAGTCGCAACAATTAGATTGGTACTTGGTCTTACGGTAAGATAACCAATAATGCTAGTTTCTAGGTAAAGGCTTTCTGTCATTTTTTATGTTTTTAAAAATCAAGTTCTATCATATCTTACCGTAGGGACATAACACCGTTATGTCCGACAATGTTCTGTTCTAAAACCATCAATTTTTCCTTGATTAAATTGGCTGACAAAGAAACAAAAGAAAAGGATTTAACCAGCGTTAAATCCCTACAAGCTTAGTGGTGCAGAAAAGTCTGTGAAGTATCAAGGATAAAAAACACTAACTCGTTCAAACTCAATATGACTAACTGCTTATGTTTTACTTTTTATGGGCAAATTGGATGCTATTAAATAATAATCTTAAATGCCCATCCTTAACTATTTACTGGAACGACGCTTAGTTAATAAACCCGCACCCCCCATCACTAATAAGCCTAGTAATGCGCTCGGTTCTGGCACTGAAGGAGGAGGGGTGTCTTCTTCAAAAAAGATATTACCAGCCAATTGAGCTT
>JBFRWB010000209.1:0-5368 GCA_051439375.1 Microcystaceae cyanobacterium | reverse complement strand
ACGTAATATTTCTCGTGTTGAAGCTGACTCGCAAAAAATTTCAGGGTTGGAGCAACAGCCTTTTCCATCACAGGAATGGGTACCCCATGCTGAGGGGCTTCATTAATGAGGATTTGTAATTGTTCGTCTAAATACATGAAACTTCCACGGTTATAAACGTTAATCTTGAGTATTTTCCTATTTCTTGATTTTCTCTACTGATAAGAACAAGATTGGCTCGGATGAGGTCAGTTTTTGACAACAGAATCAAGCCCCATGACCTTTAGAAACATTATCAGCGATCGCCTTGAGAATAAGATTAACCATTTCAGGAATTTTAACTAATTCTTGCGCTAAGGTGGTTTGTTCTTCAGGGCTAAGATTCTCAATTACTTTAAGAATATCAATGATACTTGACTCTGATGGTAGCGTATCTTTACTCTCATCTCCCTCTAAGGCCAGGTTTTCTTTATCAAATGATAAATTAGACCCGTCTTGTAAAGGGATATGAGTTCTTGAGGATAAAAAATCTGCCTCAGGTACAATAGATTTATGTCCTTCTATCTCCTCTATGATCAGGTTTTCAAACAAGATGGGTTCTTTTGAGAGAGATGATGGTACCGTTAAAGGACTTTCCTCAACATTGGCCTCAGACTCATCAAATTCAGAAAGTAAGGAAATCAGGGGATCTGATGTCTGGTTAGAATCATTTAACAATGGCTGGGGTAAATTTAGGGCTTCTTCCCAGGGGAGTTTTGTTTTCGCTTCTTGATCGCTTTGTTGCTGGAGATTCACTTTACGACAAGCCATGGCTGGAGGAAGTCCCCTTAAGTGCCAACGATACATCTGGGCTAAGTTCTCTTCATCTCCTTGCCATTGTAAAGCGATCATATCCCTAACCTCCACTGGAATCAAAGTCCTTAATTCTGAGAGAGATTTATGAGTCCATTGATCTTCTTCTACTGTGAGTTGACTATAATCCTCGTCTGTGGCTTGTTCTCCCTTTTCAATTAAACGAACCATAGCAGAATATTGTGAGGGCCATCGGGGGGGTAATGAGGATACCTGAGGTTTTTCTCTTCCTAAAGCATCATTGATACAACGTTTAACTGCTGATTTAGGGGGTCGGTTCTGTTCGGGGGAAATCCATTCTAAGGAAATTTTTTCAAAACTTCTGATTGATTTAATGGCAACACGATATACTTTCTTTAACCTTTCGTCGGTGACGGGGGTTAAGCCATTGACTTGATTAAAAACAAGATCACTATCTCCTTTGATAGCTAGGGTTTTTAATCCTAATTTGTGTGCTTTTTTCAAACCAATAATTAGGGCGCTATATTCTGCTTCGTCTTTATGATTAACAGGTACTAATTGACTAACCGTATATCGTCTACCATTGGGCATCAAAAGGACAGCAGCAGCGACTCCCTGCAGTAAAGTCCCTTGAAATTCCCCAGCAAATAACATGATTGGTGTATCTTCGGCAATGATAGGTTTTTGGGGATTAGTCGACATTGTAATTATATATAATGATCAACTCCGGTTGAGTCAAGGGGTCTCATGACAATTTTGACGCTCCCACGCACTTGTAGTCGTGGGATTCTTGGTTCATCAAGTCCACTTAGACTAAGTACCTTGCGATCTTTAGCCCAGAGGTGGTTCTTTCCCCAAGCGTTACTTTTCGTGCGCCCCACGATAGTTGTATTTCTACAAAATTTGTTTGAATTGAAGTGTTTTTTGCTTGAACACACCCCAACGCTCATCACAGATTATAGCTGGGGATTCACTTGCACCCAGAAGTTTCTAGACTCCTGAGTGTCTCCAGAGTTACTGGTGTCCGCAGTGTATTTGTAGAACTTTTGCTAACAAATACCCGCTTAGAAATACTTATCACCAATTAAGACAGAATACCAATACCTTGCCCCAATGTTATATGAAGCTCCTAAATCAGCATTATATTGTTTACCAGAGGGGAAAACACATAAAGAATAATTCTTTTTATTTCGTTTAACTTTCCCACTGCCATCAAAAGCATAAGCACTGGTATATTTAGGGTTAATTGTTTGCACAATTAACCCTAATTCTGCCCATCGGTCATTTAAAATCTCTACAATCTTTTGATGACACCATAAATGAAACTTTTGTTTCATTAAAGTGCCTTTTTTTCCGGCCTTAGCTTTCCATGATAACTTTTGCTGCTTACGCTTTAAGTTCTGTTGATGTTTGGCTAAATGTCTAGGATTATCAAATTTAGAACCATCACTGGTCACAGCAAAATCAGTGAATCCTAAATCTATCCCGATGGCTTTACCTTCTGTTGAGGTTTCTGGTTTCTCTAGACCATCATCAACTGTAACTGAAGCATAGTATTTGCCATCACTATTTTTTGAGATGGTAACTGTCTTAATAGTTCCCTCAAAATCTCGATGACGACGACAATAAATTTTACCGATTTTTCGATTTAGTTTGAGGTAGTCTCCTTCAAACTTAACATTAGCTGGATAACTCATCGATTGCCTACCATGCTTTGATTTGAATCGAGGTAACTTCGCTCTTTTATCAAAGAAATTTTGAGTTGCGATAGTGAGAGATTTAAGGCGACAAATTGTAAACACTGAGAATAAGCAGAACTTAGCCAAGGATATTCTTTTTTCAGTCCAGGTAAAAGACCTTGAATAGCCCCTCTACTCAAGCTTTTTCCAGTCTTTTGATAAGTTTTTTGGCATAATTCTAAAGAATAGTTCCAATACCATCTACAACAACCAAAAGCCTTCGCTAATGCTTGCTGTTGCTCAGTATCACGATAAATTCTAAATTTATATGCCTTGTACATTATCGACAATTTACATAACTGATAATATTATAACCCAGAATCAGAACATAAGAACAAGGAAGTGGTTTAGTAATCCCCTACACCCCCATATTGATTAACTTGAGGGGGTTGAATTCCATAGTTAGGGGTGTTTTGGTTCTGATTAGTTTGGGTCGGGGAATTAGGATTGGGGTTAGCATTTCCATAAGTATTAGGTAATTGAGGAGAAGGAGGATAGGCCGGAACTGGTGGTGGGGCTACTCCATTACCATAAGGTTGACTATAGGGTTGAGGAGAAGTGTAGCTATAGGGATTATTAAAGGGTTGACTAGGATTATTAGGTGGAGTGTAAGGTTGATTGGGGTAAGGGTTATTTCCCCCCGAATTGGGGGAGGTTGGATAATTAGGCTGTAGTGACCTATTTGTATTGGGGGAAGGTTGTTTATTATCTTGAGAGGATGGAGGGGACGGGTTGAGAGAAGACGACCCTTGAGGAAGGACTTCTTCTAAGGCATTTTGCAGAGCATTGTTTTGAGGGGGTTGTTTGTTATCCTGTACGCTATCAGGTATTTTGATGGGTTTGCTGGAATTTTTAGAAGGTTTTAGGGGAGGAAATAAGGAACCTAAATTTTTAACATTAGGCATTAAAGGTTGAAACTTGATGGAGGGAGTGGGTTGTTGATCCAATTCTCCATTATTTCCATCTGCAGAGGGAGGGAACAAAGGATTATCTTGGTTATTATTCAGGGTGGGTTGGTTCCCGGGAGAAGTGTTAAAGGGTTGCTCGAGAGGACTGTTGATTGTTTCTGGTTGGGAAGGGGTGACAGGAACTCCTCCTGAGTTGAGACGGTTTTGTTCTAAATCTTGGACGGTTACCCCGATATCTACGCTATTGCCAACTTCTCCCTCAACTTGTCCATCAATGGTCGAACCCGGTAATTGGTCACTTCCTACCCATTCAGGATGATGGTAATATTGCCAGAAAACCAAAGCAAGTAAGGCCATAATGCTGAGAGAGCCCCAAACTTTGACATTAGCTAAGGGTTTGAGTCTTGCTATGGAGTAACGAAAGGAGGGGTTAGATGGTTTACGATGAGTCATGGCCAGAAGATGATTATGTCTTTCCTCATTCAGTCTATCCCAGATTATCAAAGTCGAGTTCATGCAATTTACTTATTTTTGAGTTAAAGCAAGATAGTTTCCTGAGATAGCTCGCAAAAATATGGTCAAAGATGACATATCCTTATTTCTCTGGCATATTAGACAATAGGTTGCGCTTTAAGCTTTTTTTAACCACTTTGCTTCAAATTTTTCAATTTCTTCTTGACTATAGAAATGTTGTGTATACTTTGAATTGTACATTTCGTTTATGTAAGATGGGGGTAAGTTAATAGATTCTTGAAACTTTTTATATTTCTGAGCATATTTCTTTTTATCTCCTATGTTTTTCTCAATTAGGTTAAATTCTTGAAGGTTCATAAATTCTCTCATGGCATCTTTAATCCTTAAATTTATATCTTCTGTTCTCATTAAGAGAATTTCAACATTATTGGTTTTGAGTATCTGATAGCCTTTATCTTTAGGAAATTCTTCACTAAAAACATCAACTTCAAAGACATCATTAATATTATGATTTAACCAATTTAAGACCCATTGGTGGTGAAATTTATCTAAAAAATACTGTATTAGTTCATCTACATCTTTATTTTCAATCGTTCCATTGCTATGAAAGAAGGGATTGCTTAAATTTTGAAAAAAGTCAGATATATTCTTAGCTATTGGGTCTCTGACAAAGGTTATTATTTTCCACTTTTTATCATGTAAACCTTGCAAAATTTTATGATAAATACACCACTCTGTCATCAGTCTTTCTTTTTGATTGCGATAACGAAGAATCTTTAGTTTTGTGTCAAAATCTTCAAAATTCCTAGCAATTAGATTATGAGTATGATAAATAGGAATGCCGAGATTGAGCGTTTTCAAAGATTCATAAATGGACATAGAACCTACTTTTCCCATTTGGTGAACCAAGATTAATTCTGGTTGACGAATTTCTGCTAAGATGCGATGTTTAAATTTATATAAATAAAAGGCATCTTTAATATCTTTGAAATTGGACTTAACTATTTGATTAATCGAGTTCATATTCCATTAAGTAATGAATTAGATAATAGGATTAAACCAATTGGCCTTTCATTATAGAATAAATCTTAGCTAGAGTTAGTGAAATCCTAAAAATGTTAGGATAAAATGCGATTTGACTCTGTTGACTGGCACAAAATAGCTGGCTATTGCGTCAACAAGCTTGAAAGAAGGGAGACTGCGTCATGACCACCCTATTGCGTAACTGTTGGTATGTTGCCTTACCTGGAAAAGACCTCAAACCAGGTAAAATGGTGCATCGGAAAATGCTTGGGGAACCTGTTTTAGTGGGACGACACAAAGATGGGGAGGTATTCGCTATGCGTGATATTTGTCCCCATCGAGGCATTCCTCTACAATACGGATGGATAGAAGGAAAAGATGTTTGTTGCTGTTATCATGGTTGGAAATTTAGCAGCGAAGATGGTCGTTGTC
>JBFRWB010000208.1:0-40177 GCA_051439375.1 Microcystaceae cyanobacterium | reverse complement strand
GAAGGAGATCAAGGAACAGTCGATCATGTCGATGGTATTGGGCAAATCCATGTCTTTTGGGACACAGGTTCAACCTTAGCTCTTGTCCCCTCTGAAGACGAGTTCGAGCTACAAACTGAGGAAGGTTGGCAAAGATTTCCCGATAAATACTATGAAGAATAATTAAAATCAATGACAAACACTGCTCGAATTATCTATTGCCTTGAATATCGCACGGGGGGTTGAATCATTGAAAGCTCGTGGAAAGTTCTCAAAGCGAGGAAGGGATCTTATGCAAAGTTAATTGATAACGATAGAGTGCGATCGCCTGATCAGTGACCTCTTGGTATGAGGGATCATCTGAAGTTAAGTAAATTGCAGTGATCTGTTCAGCTTCGATCTGATCAGGAGCTAAGAGATGATAATAGGTTAAGGTTTCGACCTCATTACGGTAACGTCCTTTTTCTTCCCTAAATTCCTGACGAGTTAATTCATCGGTAAGCAAGTGGGCAGTTGGTGATGTTTCTACCTCATAAGCGATCACGGTGGAAATAAGGCTTTTCTGAGCAGGAAAATAGGTTGTTAAGGAAGGTGTCGGCTTTAAATTGACCTCAATACCCAAAATGGCTGAATCTCCTAAATAAACACGGGATATTTCGGTGGCGTTGTAAGGTCGATCAGAAATAATAGTCGAAGAAGTGTGTACAAGAGAGGGAATTGCCCAACTATAGGAATAATCTACAGATTCGGGCTGAAAACGAACCTTAAAACTCAAAGGCTGCTGTAGATAACGACGATTACTTTCAAACCCCGGTGTGGTGAAAGTGGGTGCAAGGGGGGCAATTTGTTCGATTAAAGTGCTAGTAACTTGCCATGTACCCCTAAATTGTTCAGGATAGTGGATATCTCCTGTTCTTTGGCTTAATGAAGGCTGATGATGCCAATGGGGATAATCAGCGAATCGTTCGCTTAAAGTAGTGGCTAAGGTTGCTGAAGCCATTAGTCCCCAAGTCAGTCGCTTCGCTCCAATTCAAAATTATGAATTCGCGCATTCAAAAAAATACCCCATAGCTAAAGCTAGGGGAATCCTGAAATAAGGAATTTCGTGTTTTTTTTGACTCCATAGCTGAAGCTAGGGGAATCCTGTACCTTAATTGATCAATTAAAATCACTTTTTTATATTATTTTGAATTTTGAATTATGAATTACCCGAAGGGGTCATAGCTTCATTAAATTCAGTAAAAGCACCCTTAAAAAAGTGAATTTTCTCCCAACTCCCTTAAAGCGATTAACTCGCTTCCCTCACAACCATGGGAATTGCTATATACTAAGTAGGCTGATCTAAACCCACTGCTCAGTAATGGTTAATTCCCCTACTCTAATTCAACTTGCTTCACAACGGGCTTACAATGCCTTTATTGAATTAAGCAAATTCTCTGGTAAACAGCGAAATCAGGGGATTGAAGCCATGGCTGCCGCCCTCGAAGGCTCATTTGATCAAATTTTAGAAGCCAACACCTTAGACTTGGAAATTAGTCGAGATATGGCAGTTCCCGACCTGCTGATAGAATGGCTAAAATTAACCCCTGAACGACTACAAAATACGGTTACCCTTCTACAAGAATTAGTTGATCGTCCTGATCCCTTACAACGGGTAATTAATGCCCCTTATCAGTCGAATGCAGCCCAGACTTACTATCAATTAATGCCATTAGGGGTAATTGCCCTTATCTATGAAACTTTTCCAGAATTAGGGGCAATGGCAGCCGGATTTGCCATTAAAACAGGAAACAGTTTAATCTTGCGGGGGTGTGTATCTTCCACCCATACCAACGGTGTCATTGCAGACTTATTACAAACAGCCATCAAAGACACAGGATTACCCCCGAATTGTGTGGAATGCTTACCCTGTGATCAGGGGGGGTTAATGGAGGAAATTGTTACCCAGTCCCAATACATTAACTTAGTTGTTCCCTATGGACGACCCAGTTTAACAGAACAGGTAAGCCAACTAGCCACTGTCCCCGTGTTAAAGTTAGCCATGGGCAATTGCTATTTATATTGGAGTAATAGCGGTGATTGGGAACTGGTACGCAAAATCATCATTGAAAGCCATGATAACAAGCCCGATCCCGTTAATGCGATTGAAAAAGTCTTAATTCCCCCCAAACAAAATTCCTCTTATCTACTGCGACTGTTTAGTTATCTACAAGAACAAGGGTTTCAACTCAAAGGAGATGACAGCCTAGTAGAAGAATATCCCGATTATTTAGTCCCTGTAACCGAATCCGACTGGAAAACCCCCTATCTAGGCAAAATTGTCACATTTAAACAAGTCGCCCACTTAGATGAAGCGATCGCATGGATTAACTATCATAGTAGCGGACACGCCGATTGCATTGTGACAGAATCCTATCGAGAAAGTCGTCAATTTGCCATGGAAATCGATAGCGCACTTGTTTATGTGAATACCTCCCCTCGTTTTTCCCGTAATCCTAAACAGGGGGAATCCTTATTCTTAGGAATTTCTAATCAAAAAGGGTTGAGACGAGGATTAGTTAGCTTAGACGCATTGACCACCTATAAACAGGTTGTACAAGGCTATGACATCTTAGAATAACAAATACGTTTAGGAAAACTCGAATTGCCAGAGAGAACAATTCCCTAAATGACACACTTACGATAAACTTCACAAAGGTAGAACAAGCCGAATTTACATCGAGTCTCCCGAAACTAATCAACTATGACACAGGAAATCTTTGACTTTGTAATTCCTCTTTATCAAGTACGTTGGAATACACAAGCTGTCCTCGAAGGATTAACGGTTCATTATGCACCGCGTGCCATTCATATCGTTACACCAGAAGATCAAGTCTCCTCCTTAAAAGCGTTAGGCAAAACTTGGCAAACATCACCTCTTTATGTTCATCCTGAAGACGTTTTCTTTCAACCCAAAACGGGACTAACCAAAGAAACTATCTGTGCTGAATTAAATCTAGGAAAGTCCCTTTATAACCCCGGTTGGTTTTATCAGCAGCTATTAAAATTAGGTGCATCTGAAGGAATTGAGGGGTTAAGTGAATGGTATATGGTTTGGGATAGTGATCTACTTCCTGTGGCTACTTGGCCACTTTTTGAGGAATGTCAAGGGGAAACTAAATATACTTTTGCTTTATTACAAGATAATAAATGGGGAAATGAGAAAATTGTTTCAACTTGGGATAAGTGGATTCGCTCTATCTTGGAAGTTGATCCAATCACCGATAAAGAAGGGACATTTATTCCCCACCATTCGTGGTTTAAACAAGAACATTTAGAGGCATTTAAACGCCAAGTTAATCACTATTATGAATCTGACGAAAACTGGTTGTTATTAATGATGCGATCTGCCAATGACTTTGGTACATTTAGTGAGTATTGGTCTTATATTTCGTGGGTTGCAGCCAAAGCACCCAATGATTTAGCCTTTTATCCTTATGATACCTATGGCAAAACCACAGAACGATTTTTTGATGATGGAACAGGATTATTTTCTTTAGCATTAAGACGTTATCAAGGAATAGATGAGACAGAGGAAACCTTTTCACCATCCTATAAGGATGTCGAATCTTTTATTCGACAAGAATATAAAGCGGATGAGTTACCCTCTTCTTTATCCTTTGAAAGTAGTCCTCGTCATCTTAAAAAAGATGAGAAAAATATGCACATCGAAGAACGTCGTTCCCGTTGGAATCCTCGTAATGTACAATAGGCGTTAGGTTAGATTGAGGGGGAAACCCCAACAAGACCCTATCATTTTAGTCATTGAACAGTTATTTAGTATAGGAAAAAAACAAATTAATGGTATTTAATCAACTAAAAAGCTCCCTTGATTCTTTCGTTCAGAATATCAAATACAAAATCATTATCAGAAACCGTTCAAAACAAATTCCGCTTTTGGAAAAGATGGCGAGAATTAAAGCCAGCGAAAAGTATAAAAATCCTAAACATTTGATTCCCTTTGGGGATAAGGTTTATTCCCAAGGAGATGAAGATGGAATCATTCGGGAGATATTTAATCGCATTGGAACAACTAATAAAACCTTTGTAGAATTTGGGATAGGGAATGGCTTAGAAAACAATTCTCTTGCTTTATTATTTGACAATTGGCAAGGATTATGGATAGATGCGTCAACTCGTTCGATCAAGAAAATCAGAGAAAAGTTTGCGCCGATTATTGAACAAGGACAGCTAAAAATAATTGAATCTTTTATTACCAAAGAAAATATTAATGAGTTAATTTCTAGCCAAATTAAAGCTGAAGAGATTGATTTATTATCCGTTGATATTGATGGTAATGATTATCATGTGGTTGATGCGATCGCTTGCGTGAGTCCTAGAGTGATTGTGATAGAATATAACGGAAAGTTTCCCCCTCCCATGATGTATTGTATGGATTATAATCCAACCCATGGGTGGAGAAAAGACGATTGTTTTGGGGCATCTCTCAAGTTTTTTGAGGTGTATTTAGAGAAAAAAGGCTATTATTTAGTGGGTTGTAATATTTCGGGGGTGAATGCGTTTTTTGTCAGAAAAGATTTAGTAGAAGATAAGTTTTTATCACCTTTTACGGCTGAAAATCATTATGAACCCCCAAGATATTATTTCTCAGGTTATTTTGCCGGCCATCCTCCTGCTTATGAAACCTTAGTTAAGTCATCAAAAATGCGTTCTACTTCGTTATTAGACAAGGAAAGTTGAATCTTGTTTAAGAAAAGAACCAGATAAGACTTAGCACAATAATTAACCAAAAAATGGCATATTTTAGATTTATATCTTCAGACTTCCTTAAGTCTTTCCCAAGCGATAATTCTCGGCTTTTACTAATAGAGATTCTGCAAACGCTTTTGCTTCAGCAGCAGAATGTCCCCCCGTCAATTGTGCTAGTTCTTCCTGTCGAGTATCTTGGTTATCTAGGGATTTAATACGAATAACGGTGCGAATTTCGGGTAAAGTTAACTTTCCCGTTTCTAAATCTACAATCGGACTAGATTCCTCAATAATATTCTTAGATACTTGAAAATGGTGATCCGCCATTGCGGCCACCAGAGGTTGGTGGGTGACACATAACACTTGGTGGTAACAACTCAATTGATGGAGTTTTTCTGCGATCGCTTGTGCCACTTTTCCCGATACTCCTGCGTCAATTTCGTCAAAAATTAAGGTGGAGGAAGGTTGGCCTGCATTGGTAAAACAGGCTTTTAACGCTAAGAGAAACCGACTCATTTCTCCTCCTGATGCAGTTTCGGATAGGGGTTGTACCTTTTCCCCCGGATTGGGACTAAAATAAAAGGTAATTTGATCTGCACCTTTAGCAGTTGGGGTGATGGGGGTCATTTGACAGACAAAAATCACCTTATCCATTGCAAGGGGTTTTAATTCTTTAACCAGTTGTTTTTCTAAGGTTTCGGCTGCTATTTGACGCAATTGAGTTAAACTATCACATTCTTTTTGTAACAGGTCTTGTTTAATCTGAAAGTCTTTTTCTAACGCCTCGATGGACTGTTCACTATTGGTTAATTCGTCTAATTCTTGTTGCAGTTGTTCGTAAGTTGCGATCGCTTCTACTAAACTCGGTCCATATTTCCGACAAATTCGCTTTAATAGAACAATACGCTCCTCAATTTCCGATAAGCGTTCAGGATCACTGTCTAACCTGTCTCCATAACTGTTTACTTGTTGTCCTGCTTCTACGACTTCTGTTAAAGCGGTTTGAATTATTTCTAAGATGGGACTGACTTCTGAATCAAATTCAGTCATACTGGTTAAAATTGATTCGGTTTGACCCAGTAAGTCGGTAACTGATTCTCCATCATCATTTTGATATAAAATTTGATAGGCTTGATAGCTTAATTGCTGTAATTCTACAACATGGGATAAGCGATCGCGGTCTTGTTCTAACTCATCTAGTTCGTTTGCATGAGTTAATTGGGCTTCTTCTAGTTCTTTGAGTTGGTATTCTAAAATATCGAGGCGTTGTAGGCGATCTTTTTCGGATTGAAGCCGTTTATCTAAGGCTTTTTTGGCTTCCTGACTAATGGTATAAGCTTTTTCTATAACTTGACTCTGTTGTGTAATATTCTTCCCCCCATACGCATCTAGTAAGTCCCGTTGTACATTAGGGTTCATTAAATTGACGGTTTGACCTTGGGCAGTAATTTCGACTAAATGTTCTCTTAACTGAGCAATCTGTTGAAGATTAACTAAAACCCCATTAACCCGACAACGAGATCGTAATGAAGATTTATTTAAAGTCAATTCTCGACAACAGACAAAGACATCTTCTTCAACCGAATCAATTTCTTGTTCGCTTAACCATTGCTGTATCTGGGGATTAAGCTGAAAGGTTGCTTCTAAAGTCGCTTGTTGCGTTCCCTGACGGATCCAGCGACTGGTTGCTTTTCCCCCTAATACAAGGTCAATAGCGTCTAATATAACCGATTTTCCTGCCCCTGTTTCCCCTGTTAAGACAGTTAACCCTTGAGAAAAGGACAATTCCAGATAATCGACCAGTGCGAAGTTTTTAATGCGTAGATAAGATAGCATAGGGGCAGAATTGGGTCAGATAGGGCATTTTGAGCAATGGGAGTCAGTTCATCCATTTTACTCTAATCTCTACAATTGTTTGAGGACTCCCCAAGGGAAAGACCCGTTCTTTTTGGGAATAATGGCTTTAATCTCATAGGTGTAGTCTTTTCCCCATAAAACCACTAAAAATTCTGCTAATTGCGACCCTGCTAAGGCTTCATTAACGTCATCAAACCCATAAGTGTCTTTAACTATCCAAGATTGTTTATCCTCACTATTGAGACATTGAAAACGTCCTAATCCATAGGCAATTTCATCTGAACCTTGATAACCATCGACTTGTCCATTTCTATCGGCAGTTTTACATAGTTGATCGAGTTCTTCATGTAAATGAGCAGGAATATAACTAATTTCCTTTTTTTTCAGCAACCAAGAACCAAATAGCTTAATATGCCAAGGAACACCAACCGTTGAATAGATAATCATTCCTACGCATCCCATAATACCTAACCCTAACAGCCATTTAGCTGTCATTCCTAACAATTTCTGTCCCCCAATTTGCCATGCTTGTAGCTTGGGGTAGGCTTGTCCTTCAAGGCTTTGTAGTCGAGAACTGAGGTCAACGGACTGCCTCTCTTCGGGATACCATTGTTTTTGTTGCCATCCTTTGGGGGGTTTCATGGAACTTGTCCTCACGCTATGCTCTGTCTAAGTTTAATCTATCTTTTGAACAATGGATCATAAAAGTTAGAGAAGGTGCAGAAGTTCAAAAGTTGTAGGGAGGGATTTATCTAGTTAATTAAGAGGAAAAACTAGAATTAAATGACAAAGCGGTTCATAGAGGCGTTAGAGAGTTACACAATTATGGTGTCTAAACTAGAAAAACAGTTAAAAATTAGAAAAGTTAATCCTACTCTAGCTACTTTACTAAATGAGTTAGTAGAAGAATGCGAAACAGTTCTATTTTTATTAAATCAATTAAGATTATACATTGTTGTAACAATTATCGAGTTCTGAACTCCATCTTCCGAGTTCAAAACTTCATTTTCCCTGTAGAGGTGCAAGGTTTGCGCCTACAAAAGTCCAATATTTGAGCGTTAAACGTTATAAAAAAAGGAAATAAGCTAATTAAATAGTATTCAACAATAATTATTCACTGATAGCTGCTAACTGTTCTCATAAAAGTGGGTTTCTAAAATCTAGGCTTTGGAAAGACTCACTTAACCTCAACACCCTATCCTGTATTTTTTGCTAAATGACTTGACTTCTCAAAAAAGTTAAGGGAAACTTACATAAACTAGAGTGTCCATTGTAGCCAATCTTAACTTTTGCTAAAATCTGAAACAAATTGTTACGGTTGTCAGAGAAAATCAGTAGCAGAATAGTTAACGTAGGGCAGTGGTTTTTCACAGATACCCTTTGTCAATAAGCGAGGTCAACGTTACCCATGAGCATGGAAACCCTTGAATTTATCATCTATCCCGATGGCCGTGTCCAAGAAAAGGTCACAGGCATTATCGGGCGATCTTGTCAAGAGGTAACAGCCGCGATTGAAGCTCAATTAGGCCGGGTGGTATCCCAAGAAAAAACCGCCGACTACTATCATCAGTCTGTGGAACAAACCACTAAGGCTACAAATCAGAACACTTTTAGCGACTGGTAGCCCTTTTTTCTTCTAAAACCTCTTTTTTGTCCACATTTCCCTAATCCTAGTTATTCACACTATGTCTCACTTTAGCAATATTAAAACCCAAATTCGCAATCTCGACTCCCTTAAAGCGTCTTTATCCGACATGGGACTTGAGTGGAAACAAGGCCCTACTACCGTAAGAGGCTATCAAGGACAAACCCGTAAAGCAGAGGTTGTTTTAGAGCAAGATAACAACTATGACGTTGGATTTTGCTGGAATGGTAGCGAATATGAGTTAGTTGCTGATCTCGAATATTGGCAACAACCGCTATCGGTTGAAGGATTTTTACAGAAAGTAACCCAAGGGTACGCTTTACACACTGTTTTAAATGAATCCAGTAAACAGGGTTTCCAAGTAGCTGAAAAGCAAAAAAACGAAGATGGTTCGATTCGTTTAGTGGTACAACGTTGGAATTAAGCACAATTAGCTCTTTTAATTAATTATGACTGAATTTTCTCCCTCATTCGATCCCGATCGCTCTGGCCTTGAACCAGAATTAGGTGGCGTTTTTCGAGATGCACCTGATAGGACAGGGTTTGAACCAGAATTAGGGGGAATGTTCCGTCAGAAAGCGGTTTATGTCGATGAAATGACTTGTATTGGCTGTAAACACTGCGCTCATGTTTCTCCAAACACATTTTATATTGAACCTGACTACGGACGCTCAAGGGTTTATAACCAAGATGGAGATGAGGAAGAAGTCATCCAAGAAGCGATTGATACTTGTCCCGTTGATTGTATCCACTGGGTGGAGTATAGCAATCTAAACGAGCTTGAGGAAAAGCGTAGCAAGCAAAAACCAAAGAATTTTGGACTTCCCCAACTTAAATAAATTAAATTTCCATATTATCTATATTTCCTTAAAACCTCGTAGAGACGTTCCATGGAACATCTCTACACATAAGGTTACAGTTTAGCTGAGGTGCTGATCACTGATCACTGGTAAGTGATCACTGAAATTACGCTTCAACCCAAACCGAGACAGAACCCCCATTACAGCGAAATTCTGCCCATCCCCATTCATTGGTATAAATAGGATCTTTAATATGTTCAGTCAGATCAACAAATTTGGTATTGGGTTTACGAACCTCCATCCATTTTGAACCTGCGGCCCCATCACTGAGAATGACAGCCATTGCTTTAGGATGTTCACTATTACCAATGCGAGTCCAACCAATGGTATTAAAATGGTCGAAATAATCGTATTGTGCGCCATAGGCGTAATGTTTGCGGGCATAGAGTAATTTATCAAGAATCCAACGGTGAGAGGTTAGATGAATCTTATAAGTATTACCGTCTCGGCCGCGATCTTCATATTCAGCCCCATAATAGTCTGCATAGAAGACACAGGGATAGCCTTCTCGACGCAGAAGAATAATGGCATAGGCTAGGGGCTTAAACCAGTCTTCAACGGGAGATTCTAACGCTTGTAAAGGTTGGGAATCATGATTTTCCACTAAGGTTACCGCACTCCACGGCCGTTCTTTCATCAATGTTCCGTTGAGAATATTCCGCATATCGTAGTTACCACCAGCACGACTGGCTCGATGGAAGTTATAATGAATCGGTACATCAAAAACACTCATTTTATCCGCTAATTCATCCAAATACCAGTGTAAAAGTCCTTTGTTATCAACCCAATATTCCCCTACCACAAATAAATCCTTTCCTGCATAAGATCGCATCGCATCTAACCAGTCACGGAAAAACCAAGTCGCAATATGTTTAATGGCATCCAAGCGAAATCCATCCGCTTTTGTTGTATCTAAATACCATTTTCCCCAATTAATCGCTTCATCTCGTACATCTTTGTGGTCAAAATCGAGGTCTGCCCCCATTAAATAGTCATAATTACCAAATTCTTGAGATACATAATCTTCTAGTCTTTTTCCTTCAAACACATAAATGGAATTGGTATCACCCGTTCTAGCATCATAATCTACGGCATCAAAATGCCACCATTGCCACTTAAAATTGGAATATTTGTCATTACGTCCGGGAAAATAGAATTTTGTCCAAGATTCGATGTCTCTGGGTTCTCCTTTGGGAAAATTTCTGTCATGTCGATAAAAAGGGGTTGCTCTGGCAATTTCTGTTTCATCTGCCCCAATTTTGTGATTTAAGACCACATCCCCATAAACTTGAACGCCAGAGGAATGTAAAGTCTTAATTGCATCCATGTATTGATCCTTTGTCCCGTATTTAGTGCGAACTGTCCCCTTTTGGTCAAATTCCCCTAAATCATACATATCATAGACGGCATATCCCACATCATAAGTCCCATTGGAACATTTATAAGCAGGGGGCAACCATAAAGCGGTAAAACCAGCATCAGCTAGGTTTTTGGCCTCGTTTTTGACCTGATTCCAAAGGATGAGATTCGGATCAACATACCAATGGAAATATTGCATCATTACACCATTAACATCTGACATAGACCAAACTCCTAAAAGCAGAATAAGTAAGTCATCTCAATCCTACAAGTCCTTTTCCTCTAGTTCGGTAATTTATGCTTTTTTTTAGACTTAGCTGTGTATCAAACTGTGCTTACAGCAATAACATTTAAGGTCAGTATTTTGGGTTCAGTTTGTACCATTGCTTAGTTATCTCCTATTTTATTGCTCTATTAAGACAATTTTAGCCAATAATTCGGTTAATCTTTGAGGATCTTCTAAATAAAGATAGCCAATTAGGGTTTCTAAGCTAGTGGCCTGTTGATAAACCCTCAAGGAAAGCCGCTTAGGTTTGCTTGTCACCGCATTTCTGCCTCGTCGGACAATTTCTTTTTCAGATGCGCTTAAATGAGGATAAAGACGCTGTAAATATTCTGCTTGGCTTTCTGCTCGAACTTGGTCAACGACTTGTTGATGATAAGTAGAAATACGTTTTGGAGGCGATAAATAAACCGTTCTAATCCACAATTCATAAACAGCATCCCCTATATAGGCAAGGGCATTAGGGGACATTTGAGGGACATTAAGGGCAGAATCCCAGTGAATCGGTAACTTCAACTCAAAACACTGGGAGTTTTGCTCCATAGAGTTAGGGTTTGGCACATTAATTGAACATTGAAACACCAAGATTAGGGAACGATTAAACAATCGTTGAATTAATTACCTAAATTATTTAGACTTGAGGTTAGCAAGGGCATCATCCAAAGAATTTTGGAGAGATAAAAACTTCTCCAGACGCACTAGCTTGACGGTTTGGGTAACGCGAGGATTCGTTACGACTTGCAGACTTCCCTTAGCGTTTTGTGCTTGCTTTACTAATTGAACCAAAGCTCCTAATCCAGAGCTATCCAGAAAATCGATGTGGGAAAGGTCAAGAATGATATGTTTGGGACCTTCCTCAATAAATTTGCCAATTTCTTTACGGAATGTAGGTTCAGAAAAAGCATCTAATAGGCCAGTCAGGCGAAAAATCTGGTGTTTTTGACTGACTTCATGAGTTCCTCGTAGGCTCACGGTCAGTTTTAGCGGTTCGGAAATAATTGCCTCCTTTCCACAGATAATAGTTTGCAAATCAACGATCTAGCATAGCACGTTTCTGTCGAAATTTTGTTCTGATATAACATGAGTCTAGATTTCTTGAATCAAGATTTCCGACAGTGTGATAAAATGCCCGTAATCTATCACAAAATTATGTTGGGAAGGATACAAAAGACATGGATGCCATCATGTTACTCGCAAAATTGCCCGAAGCTTACCAAATCTTTGATCCCTTAGTGGACGTTTTACCAATTATTCCCTTATTTTTCCTAGCACTTGCCTTTGTTTGGCAAGCATCGGTGGGTTTTAAGTAAGCTTTATTTCTCTAAGTCCTTAAACCTGCTGGATCTTTCTTGGTTCAGCAGGCTATTTTTTTAGCAATCTATCCTACCTTTATAGTTACGCACCATGCTTCCCCTCGATCAGTCTTATCTTTTGCGACAAGTTCGACTAATTGATCCGGTAAAAGAAACGGATCAAATTGGGGATCTACTGGTTTCTGATGGTAAAATACAGTCATTTTCTCCTACTTTATCCGATGTTCCCCCTAATATACCCATCAAAGAACCCTCATCTTCCATTGTTACTTCTGGTTTAATTGATTTATATAGCCAAAGTGGGGAACCCGGACACGAAGAACGAGAAACGCTTACCAGTCTAATTCAAGCTGCGACAGCCGGAGGCTTTGCTAGGGTAAATATTTTACCAACAACTAACCCAAAAGCTGATAATATTGCTACTTTATCGGGATTACAGCAATTAATTCCCCCTCGTTGTCCCCTTGATCTGCGATTTTGGGCAACGTTAACAGGACAGGGAAAGGCAGAGACAATGAGTGAATTAGTAGAATTAGCTCAAAATAAGATTACAGGATTTACAGACGCTGCACCCATTCAAAATTTAGAACTATTACGCCGTTTATTAGAATATTTAAACCCTTTAAACCAAGCGATCGCCCTTTTTCCCCTAACTCCACAACTGAGAGGAAAGGGAGTGATGAGGGAAGGAGAAGCATCTATTTCCTATGGCCTGACAGGTGATCCTGAAATTTCGGAAACATCGGCATTAATGGCGATTTTAGAGCTTGTGGCTTTAACAAAAACGCCTGTCCATATCATGCGAATTTCTACCACTCGTAGCGTTGAATTAATCGCTCAAGCGAAAGAAAAAGGGCTTCCCATCACTGCCAGCGTCACTTGGTTGCATTTGATAGGAAATAGTGAAGCAATAAGAGACTATAATCCGAATTGGCGGCTTGATCCACCTTTAGGCAATATTTCTGACCAAAAAGCATTGATTGATGGGGTAAGAGAGGGAATTATTGATGCAATTGCCGTTGATCATACCCCTTACACCTACGAGGAGAAAACTGTGCCTTTTGCTGATGCACCCTCTGGTGCGATCGGTTTAGAATTAGTATTACCCCTACTATGGCAAACCTTCGTAGTATCAGGAAAATGGTCAGCCCTAACACTTTTAAAAGCTTTAAGCAGTAATCCAGCAAAATGTCTGAATCAAGAACCGATTTCCTGTGAAATTGGACAAAAAGCTCAACTCATCCTCTTTAATCCCCAAAAAACTTGGACAGTGGGAAGCGATACCTTGTATTCTCTTGCACAAAATACACCGTGGTGGGGAAAAGAATTAACAGGAAAAGTCATTCAAGATTTAGAGACTATCAATTAAATGCTTGTATTTAGAAGGGATAATTCATGAATTGTTCCTACTGATTGATAAAGTATCATAAACTTTCACCGCAATTAATGTACCCAAAAAACTAAAGACAGTTAATATAAGATTATAGTAGCTAAATCTAACTAACTGAAAACGAATGAGTGATTCTCCACTAGGTTCAGTAATTCAAGGGTCTTTAAGTGAAGGCTTAGAAGTTCGATTACATCCTGATGTATCCGTTGAAGATATGCGAGTCGGTAAGTTTTTAGTCGTTCAAGGGGTACGTTCTCGCTTTTTTTGTCTTTTAACAGATGTGACACTAGGAACAGCTAATCCTCGCATTTTGGCTAATCCACCCAGTTTTGAAGATACTTTTATGCGAGATGTTTTGGCAGGAAGTGGGACTTACGGCATGGTAGAATTAGCCCCAATGTTGATGTTTACTCCTGTTGAAGAAGATAGTTATCATCCATCTCAAGACACTGAAACCGTAGAACAAAATGGGAATGGGAAAAGTCCTTTAGCCTCTTTTGAAGCTCAAACCAGTAGTGATTTAGAACTGTTACCCGTGAAAACGATTCCGGCTCATTTTAGCCAAGTGTTTGAAGCGAGTGAATCGGATTTTCGGGCGGTTTTTGGTTGGGAAGATGATCCCTATCGGCGCAATTTTGCCATTGGGAAACCCTTAGATATGGATGTCCCGATTTGTATTGATCTAGATAGATTTGTGGAACGAAGTAATGGGGTTTTTGGTAAGTCGGGAACGGGAAAATCTTTTTTAACTCGCTTGTTAATTTCTGGGATTATTCGTAAAGAAGCGGCGGTTAATTTAATGTTTGATATGCACTCCGAATATGGCTGGGAAGCCATGCGAGAAGGAAAACAAGTTTCTACGGTGAAAGGGTTGCGTCAATTATTCCCCGGACAAGTAGAAATTTACACTTTAGATCCTGATTCTACTCGACGCAGAGGGGTGAGAGATGCTCAAGAACTTTATCTAAGTTATGATCAAATTGAAATTGAAGATATTCGCTTAATTGGTTTTGAGTTAGGGTTATCGGAAGCGAGTTTAGATAATGCTAATATTTTATATGCTGAATATGGGAAGTCTTGGATTGTTCAGTTATTAAATATGACAAATGAAGATATTAAAATGTTTTGTAATGAAAAGCAAGGACACGCTGGATCGATTATGTCTTTACAGCGAAAATTAATGAGATTAGAAAGTATGAAATATTTAAAGTCTGTTTGTCCTCATAATTATATTGATCAATTGTTGCAATCTTTGGATGCTGGAAAGCACGTTGTGATTGAATTTGGCTCTCAATCGAATATGCTATCCTATATGTTGGCAACGAATATGATCACTCGCAGAATTCATAGTAGTTATGTTAAAAAATCAGAGACGTTTTTACAGACAAAGAATCCAAGCGATCGCCCTCGTCAATTAGTGATTACTATTGAAGAAGCACACCGTTTTTTAGACTCGAAAATTGTCCATCAAACTATCTTTGGAACAATTGCCAGAGAGATGCGAAAATATTTTGTTACCCTCTTAATTGTCGATCAACGACCATCAGGGATTGATAATGAAGTGATGTCTCAAGTGGGAACAAGAATCACCTGTTTATTAAACGATGATAAAGATATTGATGCAATTTTTACTGGGGTGTCAGGGGGACAGAATTTAAGGTCTGTTTTGGCTAAATTGGATTCTAAACAACAGGCTTTAGTATTAGGTCATGCTGTGCCTATGCCTGTGGTTATTAGAACTCGATCCTATGATCAACAATTCTATGCTGAAATTGGGGCAATGGACTATCAAGAAATGTCCGATGAGGAGTTATTAGTGTTAGCAGAACAAGCGAAATCGGATTTAGGATTTTAGGGATATGTATTCGCACACATTCTCAATTCTAATTAACTATGTCTAATCTTTCATCCGATCCTATTATTCAGGCAGGAACATTATCTTTTTGGGAAACGCCTTATCCATCGTTTAGACGATTTAAGCATTTTATTGACAAAAACAGCAAGCAGATACTCGTACTCCTTACTTACAGCTATTTTTCTCAGAAAATCTGAGAAAGTTTCTTAGAAAATCTTAGATAATATTTCTTCGACCTTAAAATGAATATACATTTTTCGATGTTTACCATAGATTAGCTTAAACTTAAGTGATCGCTAATAATTCTTTACAAATAGCCAACCCTGTAATTTTACATATTTATTGGCTTATAAAGTTAATAAATAGATTAAATAACCATTTGTCCTGAATTTACGCTAGAAAACAAGAGAGCAACTTTCTTTACATTACTTGACAACTTCAAGTAATGTAACTTAACATTACATCAAGTAGCAGCCTAAATACCTAATGGTTGACTGATCAAAAGTATTAACTACAAAACTTTAAATTGAGACTAAATCATGGCTAACATTTTTGGGACGCTCTCGAACGATAATCTTTCTGGGACTATCTTCAATGATTTCATTTTTGCCAGTAATGGGAATGATTTTGTTTTTGCTGATAACGGTAACGATACTGTCGAAGGTGGCAGTGGTAATGACACCCTTGATGGATGGGGTGGTAATGACATCATTAACGGTGGCAGTGGTAACGACTTCCTACTGGGATGGTTTGGCAATGACACCCTAAACGGTGGCTCAGGTAACGATACCCTGTTTGGGGAACAAGGCAATGATGTTCTTATTGGTAGTACTGGTAACGATAGCCTGAATGGGGGTAGCGGGACAGATACCGCCGACTACAGTGCTTTAGGAACTGCTATCACCTTAGAATCTCAAGGTGTCATTGATAAAGGGTTTGCGGGAAGCGACCAAATTCAAGACATCGAAATCATTAAAGGTGCGATTGGACAAGCCAATACCATTGATGGTTCAACTGGAACCGGCCCAACCGCCTTTGATGTGGACTTATCCACCAATAGTCTGACGGTTAATGGTATCCCGGGTTTAGGTAACGTTAACTTTACGGTGGAAAACTTCGTTAACGTGATAGGAACCGATGCTGGCGACCAACTTAAAGGTAATAGTCAAAGTAATAACCTTCAAGGCGAGGGTGGCAACGATACCCTTATTGGGACGAACGGGAACGATACCCTCAATGGGGGGAGTGGGACAGATACCGCCGACTACAGTGCTTTAGGAACTGCTATCACCTTAGAATCCCAAGGTGTCGTTAATAAGGGATTCACATCTTTTGGCCCCTTTACTTTCTCCAATGGAACTGACCAAATTCAGAATATTGAAGTTATTAAAGGTGCAATTGGACAAGCCAATACCATTGATGGTTCGACTGGAACCGGCCCAACTGCTTTTAATGTGAACCTATCCACCAATAGTCTGACAGTTAATGGGATTCCCGGTTTAGGTAGCGTTAACTTTACGGTGGAAAACTTCGTTAACGTGACAGGAACCAATGCTGTCGATAATATCCGAGGCAACACTCAGGCCAATGTCCTTGAAGGTGAGGGTGGTAACGATTTTCTTTTTGGCGACAATGGTAATGATACCCTCGAAGGTGGCAGTGGTAACGACACCCTTGATGGATGGAATGACAATGACATTATTAATGGTGGCAGTGGTAATGACTTCCTATTGGGATGGTTTGGTAATGACACCCTCAACGGTGGTTCAGGTAACGATACCCTGTTTGGGGAACAAAACAATGATGTTCTCATTGGTAGCACAGGTAACGATACCATGAATGGGGGTAGCGGGACAGATACCGCCGACTACAGTGCTTTAGGAACTGCTATCACCCTAGAATCTCAAGGTGTCATTGATAAAGGGTTTGCAGGAAGCGACCAAATTCAAGACATCGAAATCATTAAAGGTGCGATTGGACAAACCAATACCATTGATGGTTCGACTGGAACCGGCCCAACCGCCTTTGATGTGGATTTATCCACCAATAGTCTGACGGTTAATGGTATTCCCGGTTTAGGTAATGTTAACTTTACGGTGGAAAACTTCGTTGACGTGATAGGAACCGATGCTGGCGATCGCTTAACTGGAAATAATCAAGGCAACACTCTTGAAGGGGGTCTAGGAAATGATACCCTTACGGGAGGTCTTGGTGCTGATGTCTTTGTCTTTGATTCTCTGTTTGAAGGAATTGATATTATCGAAGACTTTGAATGGAGAGAAGGAGACAAAATTCAAGTATCTCAGACAGGTTTTGGCGCAACTTCTACCAATCAATTCAATTTTAATTTTGGAACAGGTGCTTTATCCTTCTTAGGAGTACAGTTTGCTCAACTCAATAATATTGATTTCTCTTTCGACTTTATTCCTGCTTTCGATATCGATATCGTTTAGGAGGGTAAACTCTGGGCAACATCCACCGTTATTGGATGTAGTAAAACCACCCCAACCTAATTAGAGAGTATGGTCGGGGCTTCCAACTTGATTAATAACTATAATTAAGACTCATGTGGGCGCAAACATCTGCGCCCTTAACATAATGTTAATATTTGCAGTTTTATTTTGCTAAACCGACTTTAATTTTGACCTTTGATATTTTACTTTTGAAGCTCTATTCTTCGTTTTTCTGATAAGCTCTAGCAGAAGCACGAATCCAGATAGACGCAGCATAGGTAAAGGGAACGATCGCAAAACCTAATCCAGTAACAATGGGATGTTCACGGGCAACGGCAAAATTAACAAGGGTAAAAATAATGACACCACAGTAGAGTAGGCCAACGAAGGGTAATCCTAATACCAGTAAAGCGAATTTTGTATCTTTGTCCATAGGTCATTGATTAAGGGAATCGAATGGTTCTATCTTTAGACTAAGAGAAAATTCTCTGACCAAATCTAGAGAAAATCAGTAGTTTTGAAAATTGATCCCATTTTGGCTATAATATCCACCATTCATTTTTGACAATTGATTGAATTTTATCTATGAACTGGACAAAAATAAATCCTGTTTGGATTAAGCGAACGTTTATCCTTTGTAGTTTAATCACTGTAGGGATTTTTCTGTTAAATTTCTATTTAGTAGGATTTGGGGTTTATGGAGATGGAACGGGATATTATGCCCCTATGCGATCGCTTGTTTTTGATGGTGATTTTAAAGTCACAAATGAGTATGAATTTTATGCTAATTCTGCTTCTAAGTTTGGAGGTGGGGTTCGCACAACTTACCCTTTGCCAGACTATAGTAAATATACCATTGGGTTAGGGTTAATTCTCTCTCCTTTCTTTTTTATCGGACATCTTTTTACCTTATTATCAAATACCCTTGGGTTTCCCATTGAGGCCAATGGATTAACTTGGCCTTATGAACTCTTTTATTGTTTAGGAAGTATCGCCTTTGGCATTGTCGGATTAATTTTTTGTTATCAAGCGGCTAACCGTTTCTTTAGTTCTACTGCTGCTTTAATTGCCCTAGTAGGAGTCTGGTTTGGTTCACCTTTAACTTTTTACTTAACTATAGAATCGTCCATGTCTCATGGGGTTTCTCAAGGGTTAATCTCTATCTTCCTCTACTTGTCAATTACGACGGTTTGGTTAAAACAACGTTTCTTACAGATTTTATTAGGACTTATTTTAGGGTTATCTGTCTTAGTCAGACCGCAAAATGGTTTATTTTTAACTGTTCCTCTGCTGTTAGGTTTATTTGAACCGTTGTGGTTTGAACCAATTACCTTGAAGAAGTTGAAAAAGGCAATTCTGAATCCGACTTATTTGACAGCTATCTTAATTATTTTAGGGGTTACTTTTTTTGTGCAACTTCCTCAATTTTTTGTCTATCTATCCCAATATGAAACCATTGGCAATATCCCTTATCTAAGAGAGGGGGCTGATGAAGGATATGGGGCAAGTTTTAATTGGTTACAACCTAAACTATTTTCTGTTTTATTCTCTGGATTTCGGGGTTTGTTTATCTGGCATCCTTTGTTACTCTTAGGGATTATTGGATTGATTCTCAGCTTTCGTCAATTTCCTCTCATTGCAGGAAGTTTAGGGGTGGCTTTTTGCTTGCAGGTTTACCTGATTTCATCTTGGTGGAGTTGGTGGCAAGGGGCAAGTTTTGGCGGTAGGATGTTTAGTAACTGCACGTTTATCTTCGTTTTTGGGTTGGCTGCTTTGTGGGATTACTTGCAGCGTAAATCTAAGTTCTTAATTCCCCTTGCTTTAACGCTATGTCTTATTCTTTGGAATGGTTTATTAGTCTTGCAATATGAATCTGGTTTAATTCCACCAGAAGAAGCGATTTCTATTAAACAGTTAATGCTCAATCAGTTTACGGCGATCCCCTACTTTATCAATCATGTTTTTAATCGTTAAGATCGGTGATTGTCTAACCAATGTCTTAAGTCTTCAAGGGTATTTAACTCTAATATGTTTTCGCTTAAAGTTTCTAGGGATTCCATTGAGAGTTGATTAATTTGTTGTTGAATTCGCTCAGGGATTTCTCCTATCTTGGTGGATAATAGTTTGAGTAGTAAGGATTTAATTCCTTCTTCTCTTCCAATAATGATTCCTTCCTCTATTCCCTCTTCTCTTCCCTCTTCTCTTGAGGTTTCTACCACGTTATTCAAATCTCTATAATATTTTAAACTGTTTTGGTAGGCTCTTTGCTCGTCGGGGGGAAGTTGGGCAATTTCTGCTATCTCAAATAGTCGGTTAAAGATTCCTTCTCTTAATCTTTCTGGTGGGGTATCTAATTGGGATAGGTGTCTGAATAAGAATAGCCATTTCTCGAAATGTGTTTCTAAGTCTTCTAGGTTTTTCTGGAATTTGGGTAACTCTATATAGATGAATTTTAATTTGTCGTAGAAGACTTCACAGTTTTGATTTTTTAATTCTACTTGATGGAAGAAGTTTGGGTCATTTTTGTGATCATCAAAGATAAAGTCTAAGATTCCTATGGTATAAATTGGGGTCAGTTTATAATTCCAATCTCCTTGGATGGCTTGCTCTTGGATGGGAAAGGTGGCATAGTAAACGCTTCTATCTTTGAAATAGTTTTGTTTGGCTTTTTGAATTTCTACGATGAATTTTTCTCCGCCTTCGCTTTCGCAGTAAAGATCAAAGATGGCTTTTCTATCGAGGGCGGTATTTCCAAGGTTTTCATTGCTTTTGTAGCTAATATGAGAGACGGTATGATGGGGGGGTAAGATTGAGTTTAAAAAGTCAATTAATAGGGCTTTGTTGGGTTCACTTCCAAAGATTCGTTTAAAGCCAAAGTCGGTGAGCAGGTTGATATATTTGTCACCGTTAATTGCAGGATTTGTCATAAGGTTTTAGGGAAATAATAAGTTAGGTTTATTTCTATTTTCGCTTAATTTAAGGGGAATTGATTCACTTAATTTTGTAATCTTTTAAATCCTGTAAACTCTGATTTAGATGACTAATTTATATGTACTATACATGGATAAAATAATTCGACCCCCTTCGGGGGAGAAGAGGAAAAAGGGTAAGAGGGAAAAAGAATAAAGGGTTAAGAAGTCTTCCCGACAACACAAACAACACGGAAACCGAAATAGTAGTAGCGGACATCACGGGTAAGGTTGCTGCGGGAGGCGGAACGGCAAACATTAGGAAGGTAGAACCAGCAACCGCCACGAAGTACGACATCATTCACAGTTTTGTTACCTTCCTCTTTATAAGCACTCCCATCCCTCGGCGTATTTTCATAGTTCCCGACATAATCATCTTCACACCATTCCCACACATTGCCGTGCATATCATGCAATCCCCAATCATTGGGTTTCTTTTCTCCCACTGGATGGGTTGAACCATTAGAATTGGCATTATACCAAGCATAGTCCCCTAATTGACCCTCATCATCCCCGAAATAGTACCTCCCTGTGCTTCCTGCTCGACAAGCGTATTCCCATTCCGCTTCTGTGGGTAAACGATATCTTTTTCCCGTTGCTTGTGAAAGTTTACGACAAAATTCCTGTGCATCATCCCAACTAACCGTTTCTACGGGACGATTCCCCCAACTTTCTTTATAAAGAAAGGCTTTTTCTCCATCCTTAAAACTAGAAGGATTAACCCCCATCACTAATTCATATAGTGCTTGGGTAACAGGATATTTCCCCATCTGAAACGCTTCTACTCTGACTTCATGTATGGGTTGTTCTCTGCGACTTTCATTACTCCCCATCATAAATGTACCTGTAGGGATTTCTACCATTTCCATTAAATCCTTAAAATCAGAACGGTATGTGTAAATAATATTTCCTGCATCGTCTCGCATTTCCAACACCATTCTCGGCGCAATGGATAACAAACGATTAACCCCTAAACTCACTAAACTATAAGCTTTGTCCTCACTCTTTGCGGTCAACAACGCCATGAAATTAGGATTTTGTTGCCAATAACGCAGTGCTGTTGTTGATTTATCTTCAGAAACCACCTCATTTTCTCTTCGAGACTCACAAAGATTTGCCAACAAATTAGCATCTTTATCTAAGTCTAATAAAAACATCGGCCACCTTAAACTAATGGCGGTAAACTTCCCTAATTGATACAGTGTAATATCATTTCTATCAAATAATCCTGTAAGATAAGCAATATAAACTCGCAAGCGAAACACATTAACAAATGCCTTCACCCGTCGAGGATTATAATCCAGTGCAGGTGCAACTAACTTAATAATTTCTCGTACCGTCTTTGAGTCTTTATTCTTTTGTAAATCCAGTTGTCTAACCGCTTCGAGTCTTCGCTCAATAACCTTTTTCTCTTCATTGGCAACCCCTACGGATTTCTGTTTTTCCTCAGACTGAGCTTTGACTTCTTTCGTTTCCTCATTCTCAGTTACAATATTCTCTAAACCGTTATCTTTTTCCTCAGACTGAACTTTGACTGTTTCCGTTTCCTCGTTATCCATTACTGTATTATTTTCTTCCTCATTCTCCTCCAACTCATTCAAAAACCGATCAAAATTGTCCACCGAAGGTTGAGGGACTTGAAACGGTAATTGGACAAACTTTTCGATAAACGTATAACCAAAAGCTAACCCCCGACTTCCAACTCGTTTCTCTAAGGTTTCTTGATCCAAGTCCCTAACTTCTTTCGGTAAATAAGTCAAAACATCCTTATACTTTACCGCCAAACTCGCCGCTACCTTTTCCCTATCCATCCCCAAAATAAACACCACCGAAGGATCATTAGTAATCATCAAATTAATCGCTTGCATTAAATCCGCCGACTTAGGATGTTCACAGCGATCTAAATCATCAATAAAGACAAAAACCTTATTATCTTTGCCGATATAAGCATTCACAATCTTAGCAAAATCTTCGTGAAACGCCTCTATAAATGCAGTTTTTTTCTTATAATCAGGGGACTCGATATATTTATATAAATTTTGTGTTGGACTTTTAACCAAATGAAATAGATTCTTAAGTAAGTTACGACTCGCAACCCATAACCCTGCCCCAGATAGGGTTAACCCTAATGTATTCAACAAAAAAACACCCACTGCACGCAAATTTTTAACCAACTCATCAGGTGACTTTGTAATATTAACCAACCTTTCCCAAGAATTCACCTCATAGAATAACAATAAAAAAGGAATTGCCAACGCCGTACAAACCACAAAAAAGAATAATAATCCTACCTTAGCCAACTCTATTCCCCCATTCCTTTTATCAAAACGAAGCCACAGTAACTTCAAATATCCCTTAACACTAAACCTTACTTCTCGCCACGTTTTAGGGGTAGAAATTTGCTTAATAAACTCTAGCGCAAATGCAGCCCAAACCGCCTCCGCTTTATCATGTCGCCACGCATTAAACCAAACCGTACGATAATAACTTTGCTGATTATTCTTCTCCTTTTTTAACCGTTGTTCCTCATTATATTTTTCTATATATTCCCTTAATTGTTTCATGAAAGAAGACTTCCCACTTCCCCATTCTCCCTCCACCGATAACGTCAAAGGCGGTTTCGTTTTTGGGGATAGAAGAAATTCAGCGATCGCAGTAACATAAGGTTCAAACCCTAAGGAATCTGTATCCGTCGCTTGATCACTTAAACTCGATTGTCTTACTGATTCAGAAAAATTATCAACCATAATATAAATTATGAATTATTAATTATGAATTATAACTTATAAATTATTAATCGGTATTTGGGAGAAAATTCACTTTATGACTTGTAATTAACTTGTTAGTCATGTTTGATGGTGCGCTTTTTGCTCTTTATCTTTTACTTTAATTCATTTGATTTTTATTGTCGTATAAAAATCCTCCTAACTCCTTACTCCCAACTCCCAACTCCTTACTCCTAACTCCCAACTCCTAACTCCCTGCTCGATTATTTTGTTCAGCTTGAGCAACTTTTGTAAAAAAGACTTGCTAAAAGTGTACTCATGTGCATAGTTTTTCTCTGTTTTGGGGAATACTCTAAATCAGTAAAGCTCTTATATCCTCCATGGACTTAGGGAAAGTCCTTACATGGCATGGACAATCTGTCAATTGTTTGTTACATTGCTTAACTAAGTCAGGAAGATTGACTCCATCACCTTCCTTGAACATTCCCAAACCTAAACAAATTCATTCTGAGGAACCTAAATTATGTCTCAACCAATGGAACTCTCATTAGAACAACAATTCAACATCCGCTCATTTGAAAACCAAGTACAGAAAATGAGCCGTGAGCAAGCACAAGACTTTCTCATCAAGATGTATGAGCAAATGATCGTGCGCGAGAATATGTACAAATCCTTTATTAAGCATCAATGGGGATTAGAACCCAGTATGGAAGCTTAGGCTAGGAATTGTCATTAAATGAACCTAAAGAACTGGAAGCCTCCTTCTTTAGCTTATTTCCTAGGGATCTGGAAACAAGCTGGGGATGTCGGGGCGTTTAGTTTGCGTTACATTAGACCGAGTGAGAAAACTGATAACCAATAACTGATAACTGTTCACTGTTCACTGCTATAGTGGTGGGAGTAGGCTTAATCTCGAATTTTTATGTTTCAACGCTGCTTAATTTGCACTGACTTTTCAGATGGTCTGTTCCGACTGGTCAATTTTATTCCCCAATTAGCCAGCAGTGGATTAAAAAAAATCGTCTTCTGTCATAGTATTTCCGTGTGGGAAGAAGGAAAGGTAGCAAGAGTTGACGAAGAAAAAATTGCTGAAGCCCAAGAGCTTCTTTCCCCTGCGCTTCAATCCATTCCAGAAGGGGTAGAAGTTAAAATCGAATGTCCCAGTGGCCAACCCATTGACAGTATTCTTAAGTTAATTCAAACCGAGGATATTGATGTAGTGATTGGGGGAAGTCCCATTCGCAGTGCGCTAGAATCCCGTATGTTTGGTAGTACAGCGATTAATTTGGGAAAATCTACTAACAAACCCTTAATGGTGATGCGCCCTCAACTCATTTCTACTTACAGAGACGAAGAATTAGCCTTACGCTGTCAGCATCTCTGGCGATATATTCTCATTCCCTACAACGATGGAGAAGCAGCAAAGTATTTATTAGAAAGAATCAAAGAATATGCAAAGAATCAGACAGACAACGGTTGGAGTCAGTGTCTTTTACTTTGGGTGGTAGATGAAAATACTCGACAACCCGACATTAGCCAGAATCGTCTTGAAGAAGCACAAGACAAATTACAGGAAATTAAACAAGACCTTGAGCAGTATAACCTATCAGTTGTTACAGAGGTAAGGGTAGGAAGTCCCGTTCTAGAAATTTTTGATGCGGCCCTTAATTACGATATTAGTGCCATTGCCATTGCAACGGATTATCGTAAAAATATTCTCTCTTGGACTGTTCCCAGTGTGGTTAATGAGTTATTACAAAGAAGTTGGTTTCCCTTACTCTTTTTCTCACCCAAGCAATAGGGAAAATGAAGAGTTCACAAGTCAAAAGTCACAAGTATTACCTCGCTTATGAATTAAGAGGGTTGAATCAAGAATAAGTTTTTGGTTTTCCCCGCTTACTGGGGAGGCTTTTAACCCCAATTTTTCGGTAATATATCGATTGGTTAACTAATTCAATTGTTTGGACTAAGCCTTGACTAAAATAACCTTACTCAGAAGGTTTTGGGAAAGCTAATAAAGCCACCTACCCTAAAAAGGCGTTTCACCCACTCGAATTCTTGTTAGGATGGGGTTAGGTGGGGGATTGACTTGTCTATTGGGTGATTAGCTTAAGAAGGAAAAATACCTCTTACGCTACAAGTTTAGTAATTTTGCCTTGCTTCGTTGTATCAACCGTTAATTTACTCCCTATTGATTTCTATAGGCTAACCATGAGTCACTGGAAAGCTGGACATAAAATACAAAATGGTCGTTATATCATTGACAAAATGTTAGGTTACGGCGGCGTAGGTGTCACCTATCGCGCCGAAGAGAAATTAACGGGAAATCATGTGGCTATTAAAACCCTAAATGCCTTAATTCAAAATGAACCCGATTTTGGCAAGCATCAAGAACGATTTGTACAGGAAGCCTTTTGTCTAGCTAGGTGCAATCATTCCCATATTATTAAAGTCGAAAATATTTGCCAAGAGAATCAATTATGGTGCTTGGTGATGGAATATATAGCAGGAGGAACATTACAACAATATACTCAATATAAAAAAGGTTTATTAGTCGAAGAATCTTTTAAATATATTTTTCAAATTGGTGATGCTTTACATTATATTCATCAACAGGGCTTTATTCATCGAGACGTAAAGCCGGGGAATATTATGCTGCGTAAGTCAGATATGAAAGCAGTATTGATTGATTTTGGTTTAGCTAGAGAGTTTGTCCAAGATAGAACCCAAACCCATACTAACTCCAGAACAGAATCCTATGCTCCCATTGAACAATACGAAATACGGGCTAAACGAGGGGCTTATACAGATGTGTATGCTTTGGCGGCCACTTTATACTATAGCTTAACGTTACAATTACCCTTTCCTGCTCCTTTTCGTCAACAAGGCGCACAGTTAGTTCCGCCCAAAGATCATAATCCTGAAATAAGTGAACCAGTCAATGATGCTATTTTAGTCGGAATGGAATTAATTCCTGAACATCGTCCCCAATCTATTCCTGAGTGGTTAGAATTATTAAGAGAAGCTGTCTCCACGAAAACATCTTCAACATCTTCCTCTTCACGACGCAAAAAAGCTTCTTCTGTTGTCCATTCCCGTACTTCTCGCAAACGGGTTGTGAAAAAAGCAGGGGTGGAAACCGTATCTAATCCCACATCATCCAAGAAAATAGCTCGTAGCGTCGGATCTTCTCGTGTTGTAAATGATGCTACTCCCGACGAGTCTCAGTTGCTTACGGTGTCTAGTAGCGGTGTTGATTATAATCCTTTACAAAAGTTACTTGCAGCAGGAGATTGGCGAGAAGCCGATAAGATGACAGCAATTTTGATTTTAAGACTAACCCATCGAGAAAAAGCGGCTTGGATTGATGAGTCTCACCTTGAATTGTTACCTTGTGAAGATTTTTTATTAATCGATAACCTGTGGCGAAACGCGAGTCAGCAACAGTTTGGCTTCTCCGTACAAACAGAAATTTATCGTAATTTAGGGGGAAAAAATAACTATGATGCAGAAATCTGGCGTAAGTTTGCTGAAGCGGTAGGATGGCGCACCCTTAAAGGCTGGCAACCCTACCAAGACTTAACCTTCTCTGTAAATGCACCCCAAGGACACCTTCCCATGATGGGAATGCAGTTTTGGGGCTTTCGTGGCTGGATTATTGCGATCGCTAATAAACTCGATAACTGTAATTAGAAGTTCAGAAATCGGGAGTGTCTGACGGCCAACAGTTAAATTAACTGCTATTCTTTAATCTCCTGAATTTTTTGGGCAAGTTTACGATAATCATCCGTACTTCCTTGCTGTTTAAACAAGTCAGCCGCTTTCTCTAGGCTGGCAATCCCTTGGTCAGCTTGCTTTAAACTGATATAAGCAAACCCTAAATTAGCGTAAGCTTCTGCGTAGTCAGGGTCAAGTGCGATCGCTTGTTGCAAGTCTTCTACAGCTTCTGGTAATTTACCAATCACGCCATAATTCGACCCTCGATTATAATAAGCTTGGGGATCACTGGGATCAATGGCTAAAATCTGGCTATAGTCCTCGATTGCCTTTTCTAATTCCCCTAAGCGACTATACACCGAGCCTCGATTATTGTAAGCTGCAATATCATCAGGATGAATTCGTAGAGACTGAGCAAAGTCTGCGATCGCCAATTGAAACTCTCCTTGTTCTGCATAGGTTACTCCCCGATTGTAGTAAGCATCTGCATTATCAGGATTACGAGTTAACGCTTCTGTGTAATCTGCGATCGCTTTTGGGAAATCTCCTTCTTCTGCATAGAGATTCCCACGATTGACATAGGCATCTGAAAAGTTAGGATAGAGACGAATTAACTCATCAAAGTTGAGAATTGCTCCTTTATAGTCTCCTTCCAGTGTTTTCCTCAGTCCCTCTTCCCAAAGTGGACTTTCTGTAGCCATTAAACTTTGGCTCACTAATTGTCCTTCAGTTTCTTGGGAAAAAACAAGAGATTTGAGGGGAGAAAAAAAGAAAACACCTGTTCCCAAAAAGGCAATACCGAATAGGCCAAAAAGAAAAGATTTGTGTAATTTCATGGGGATAAATGGGGAGAGTAGCACCCTAGATCGCATTAAATGGTTTGATTTTCGCCAGATACAGAGAGATAATAATGCAAATTTATTGTTCGGTCTGCCCTGATGCTGAATCAATTTTCGCTTTTAGTATAGCGATTAGACAACTAATTTTCAGCCCCCAAAGGGTTAAGAAACGTAAATTTTTAGAAAGGTTGATTTTTGTTTTAGAATTAAGAAATATCGCTAAATATTTAAGTTAAGATCACATTAATATTAATGATTAAAGTCCTTCATCTTTCAGATATTCACATGGGAAGCAGTTTTTCCCATGGTCACATTAATCCTGAAACAGGGGTTAATACCCGTTTAGAAGATTTTGTCAATACCCTTAGTCAATGTATTGATCGAGCCATTACTGAGCCTGTAGATTTGGTATTATTTGGGGGAGATGCCTTTCCTGATGCCACGCCGCCTCCTTACATTCAAGAGGCGTTTGCCGCACAATTTCGTCGATTAGCAGATGCAGATATTCCGACGGTTTTATTGGTAGGAAATCATGATCAACATTCCCAAGGAAACGGAGGGGCCAGTTTATGTATTTATCGGACGTTAGGTGTTCCTAAATTTATTGTTGGGGATTCTATTCGTACCCATAAAATTACCACTAATAATGGGAACATTCAAGTGGTAACCTTGCCTTGGTTAACTCGTTCAACTTTGTTAACTCGACCCGAAACAGAGGGATTATCTTTAGATAGTATTCATCATTTAATTATTGATAAATTAAGTCCAATTTTAGAGTCAGAAATTCGGCAATTAGATCCTGAGATGCCTACAATTTTATTAGCACACTTAATGGCAAGTAAAGCGAAACTAGGGGCAGAAAAGCTATTAGCGGTTGGGAAAGGGTTTACTGTTCCTATGTCTTTATTAATTAGAGAAGAATGGGATTATGTCGCCCTTGGCCACGTCCATAAACACCAAAATTTAAACCCAAAGAATGATCCACCTGTTGTCTATCCGGGGAGTATTGAACGAGTGGATTTTAGTGAAGAAAAGGAAGATAAGGGCTATGTATTATTAGACATAGAAAAAGGACAGGTTAATTGGCAATTTTGTCCCCTTCCTGTGCGTAAGTTTTGTACAGTTGAGGTAGATGTTTCTCAGGCTGATGATCCCCAAGACAGGGTTATCAAAGCGATCGCAGATAAAGAGATTGAGGATGCAGTCGTGCGTTTAATTTATCACATTCGTTCAGAACAATTAGATTTAATTCATCCGCCTAATTTACATCATGCTTTAAAAACAGCGCATCATTATACAATTCGGCCTGAATTAAAGAGTCAATTAGCACGGCCAAGAATTCCTGAATTGGGGGTTAATCAGAGTTTAGATCCCCTAGAAGCATTAAAAACCTATTTAGCAAGTCAAGATAATTTAAAGGAGATGACGGATGATTTATTAGCTGCGGCTGAACAATTGTTAATTCGTTGTGAGTAAACATTTTTTAATGAATAATTAATAATTAATTAGTTTTAGTAATACATAATGAGCTATAAATCTGCCCATTTCGACTTCGCTACAGTATGATATATTATGCTTTGCATAAGACATGACGGAAAACCGTAGTTTCCTTGGGGAAGTTCCTTTATTATGATAGGTGGGAGCGATTTTGCTTAACAAACTCTCTTTACGAATTTAGTAAATTAGGTAACCACTATGGGATTCTTCGATTCAGAAGTCGTTCAACAAGAAGCCAAACAGTTATTTGAAGATTATCAATCTCTCACCGAGTTAGGGGGAGAATATGGCAAATTTGACCGAGAAGGGAAAATTATCTTCATTGCCAAAATGGAAGCATTGATGGAACGCTATAAAATTTTTATGAAGCGGTTTGAACTCTCTGACGATTTTATGGCACAAATGACCGTACAACAGTTAAAAACCCAACTGAGTCAGTTTGGGATGACACCCCAACAAATGTTTGATCAAATGAATACCACCCTTGAGAGAATGAAATCAGAAATTGAGGATAAATAAATATAAAACGCAAAATACCTGAAACTGTGAGGATAAGCCTAATTTTACCCCTTTTACATTGCCTCTTACCTTGTTATGGACTTTCCTCGTCTTCATCCTGATACGATTGACGAAATTAAACAACGGGTTGATATTATTGATGTCATCTCTAACTATGTGGTGTTAAAAAAACGGGGAAAGAATTTTTTAGGGTTATGTCCCTTTCATCAGGAAAAAACGCCTAGTTTTACCGTCAGTCCCACTAAGCAAATGTATTATTGCTTTGGTTGCCAAGAGGGAGGAAATGTCTTTAAATTTCTCATGGAAGTGGGTAAACAGTCTTTTGCAGAAGTGGTCTTTGACCTGGCGAAAACCTATCAAGTCCCGATTAAAACCCTTGAACCTGCGCAAAAACAGGCACTTCAGCGTCAAATTTCCCTTAGAGAGCAACTATACGAAGTTTTAGCCGTTGCAGGTAGTTTTTATCACCACGCACTCTATCAACCTCAAGGGGAAATAGCTTTAAAGTATTTAAAAGAAAAACGCCATTTAACGGATGAAATTATTGAACAGTTTCAACTCGGTTACGCACCAGAAGGTTGGGAAACGCTTTATCGTTATTTAGTTGAACAAAAACGTTATCCGCTTTCTTTAGTAGAAGAAGCCGGGTTAATTAAATTGCGTAAAAAAGGAAGTGGCCATTATGATCAATTTCGCGATCGCTTAATGATTCCTATTTTTGATCCGAAAGGTCGTTTAATTGCTTTTGGAAGTCGTACATTAGGCAATGATGAACCCAAATATTTAAACTCTCCTGAAACGCCTTTATTTAATAAAAGTAAAACTTTATTTGCATTAGATAAAGCAAAAGAAGGGATTGGCAAACAAGATCGGGCGATTGTGGTAGAAGGGTATTTTGATGCGATTGCCCTTCATAGTAAGGGGTTTACCTACACAGTTGCGTCTTTGGGGACAGCGTTTACTCAAGATCAGTTAAGGTTATTATTGCGTTATAGTGAGTCAAAACAGGTTATTTTTAATTTTGATGCGGATACGGCAGGAATAAAGGCAACACAACGAGCCATTTCTGATATTGAATCGTTAGTTTATTCGGGACAAGTTCAGTTACGAATTTTAAATTTAAGTGGGGGAAAAGATGCAGATGAATTTTTACATTCTAGTGAAGATAGTGTTGCACAATATCAAGATTTAATTAATAATGCACCCCTTTGGTTTGATTGGCAATTACAGCAGTTATTAGAGGATAAGAATTTAAAAGAAGCGGATCAATTTGAACAAGTGGCTAAGGAAATGGTAAATTTATTAAATCATTTAGAAAATGGAAATCAACGAACCCATTATTTAGAAAAATGTGCCAGTATTTTAAGTCTAGGAAATAGTCAACTCATTCCTTTATACCTTAATAACTTACAAGCACAATTAAGAAAACCCCTTATAAAAAATGTACCTCGTTCTCTTCCTTCAACAAAAACATCAAAAAAAAACATTACCAAACTTAAATCAGAAAAAAATAAGGAAAAGGAAGCTTTAAGAAATAACGAAACTCTTTTGCTGCAAATTTATCTGCACTTTCCCCAACATCGTCACGAGATTATACAACAATTAACCGAGCAAGATTTATTCTTTTGTATTGATGACTACAGAAAGTTATGGCAAATTATCGTGGAAATTCAAGAAGAAGAGCCTGATATAATGAATAATATGAACAATAGGTTGATGGTTAATTTAGAGGAAAAACTATTAAGTAGTTCCTTACCTAATCAATCCTTTAACTCTTTGTTTTACTTATTAGATGAAAAAACCCAAGCAGATATTTACAATCCTAGTTTACAAATTCAACAGGTAATTTTACGCCTTAAAATCATCTCCCTAGAAAAATATGCTCGTTATTGTTCCCAACAATGGATTAAAGCTCATCAAAAAAATAATAATGATTTATTTCACTATTATAGCGAAGAGCGTACCTTAACTTATCAACAAATTAAAGAGTTAAAACAACAAATTAATCTTGTTTAATTGGGGTTAAATAATGTCAGTTCTAGCATCAAAAATTAGCGAACTGAAGAAGTTATCTTGTTAATCTTGACTATAAAAATCATTATCTAAAAGCTGTTCAAGGTGAAAAGGACATTCTTTAGGATACTCAGTTTCTTGAGGAATAGGAATGCCAAAACTGGCAAGTTTTCCCTCTTTAATGGCTAATTTTCGTCCATCGACATAAGCTTTATTGATCGCCAAGGGTAAATAAGACTTAAGGGAAGGGGTTTCTCTTAATTGCTTTTCAATACGTTGACGATGTTCTATAATTGAGCGATACCAACTATCTTTCATCGTTTCTGGGACATCATTTTGAACCTTTAATTTCAACAAATGAGCTAAGAGAATCATTAAATTACTTTCTAACGCTCTTTTTTCTGACTTTCCCAAATCTTGCAATTCCTCAATTAAGTGTTCAATATCCAGAGAATTAAACTCTTTCTGCTGTAACGTGTGAATGGTTTGTGTCACCCATTCGGAAAAATCTTGCTCGTAAAGGGTTTTTGGGATCATAGAATTAACCATCAATTATGATTAAGCGATGCTGAAGGCACAGCGAAGCTGCCCGCATTATAGCAATTCCCACCGATTAGGATAAGATACCAAGTTCAACTAGCGAGTTGGGCTACATTCTAACAATGTGCGTATTAGCGTATTCATTGCTAACCACTCAGAAAAATCTGTATCAAACAACGCATCTACAGCTTATCAGGAGGTATGATGATTATAGTTTATGTCATCTCTTATTCTCTTATCTAGAACTGACGTTATGATTAATCTTACTCAACCGGTTACCGACATTTTAGAAAAAGCTTTACAAGGAGAAGAATTAACTATTGAAGAAGGGATTCAGCTATTAAATAGTCAAGATCCTAATGAGCATTTAAACATTCAACAAACAGCCGATTTCTTAAGACAAAAACAGGTAGGAAATACTGTTACTTATGTGGTAAATCGCAATATTAATTTTACTAATATTTGTGAACAACATTGCAGTTTTTGTGCGTTTCGACGGGATGAAGGAGAAGAAGGGGCATTTTGGTTAAGTATAGATCAGATATTAACAAAAGCAAACGATGCAGTGACTAATAATGCGACGGAAATTTGTATGCAAGGTGGGTTAAACCCAAAGGCTAAATATCAAGGAACATCATTGGGTTATTATTTACAGTTAATTCGTCAGTTAAAACAACACTTTCCTAACCTGCACTTACACGCTTTTTCCCCCCAAGAAATCCAATTTATCGCTAGAGAAGATGGGTTAACTTATGCAGATGTTATCATCGCTTTAAAAGATGCAGGTGTGGGGTCAATGCCCGGTACAGCCGCAGAAGTTTTAGATGATAAGATTAGAAAGGTAATTTGTCCTGAAAAAATTAATACCGCCACATGGTTAGAAATTCTTAGCACTGCTCATCGCTTAGGAATGCCTACGACTTCCACGATGTTATGCGGTCATATTGAAACACCAGCCCAACAAATTTATCATTTGAATCAGCTTAAAAAACTACAACAAATTGCAATTAAAAATGATTATCCTGCGAAGATAACTGAGTTTATTTTATTACCTTTTGTGGGAGAAGAAGCCCCGAAACCGTTACGCCAAAGAGTAGGTAACAATCAGCCTATTTTAGCGGATACTTTATTATTAACTGCGGTGTCTCGTCTTTTTTTAGGAAACTCTATTAAAAATCATCAGCCAAGTTGGGTGAAATTAGGATTAGAAGGAGCAAAAAAAGCCTTACAATGGGGCTGTAATGATATTGGTGGTACATTAATGGAAGAACATATTACCACAATGGCAGGGGCTAAAGGAGGGACTTGTCTAACGGTAGAAAATCTACAAACAGCGATTAAACAAATTAGTCGGCCTTATCAACAACGAGATACATTGTATAGAACCGTTTAAACGTGAGTTCACCCATATTTTATCAGGAAAAGATTAAGAAGAAAAGTGCAGTTGAGATCCTTGATTATTTTTATAAACTTCAATCCGATGTTGAAAAGCTTCCTTAAACTGCTGCATATGGGTAACAGTTAAGATACAAGCAAAATCAGGTGCAATGGCATTAATTGCCGCAATTAACCGTTCACACCCTTCTCCATCTTGTGTCCCAAAACCTTCATCTATTACTAACATTTGTAAGGCTGTTCCCATCCGTTGAGCGAGTAATTTTGCTAAGGCTAAACGAATCGAAAAATTAATCCGAAAGGCTTCTCCTCCTGAATAGGTTTCATAGGTGCGAGTTCCTTTTGCATCTGCAATTAAAATATCTAAGGTATCAATTAATTTTGCTGCTTGTTTTCGAGAACGACTGCGACGAGACTTTTGAGTGACAAATTGAATGTGTAATTGATTTTCTGTTAAGCGGGCTAAAATGTGATTACTTTCAGCTTCTAGTTGAGGTAAAATATTTTCAATCATTAATGCTTGGATTCCATTTTTTCCAAATGCTTTTGACAACTCTTGGTATATTGTGATCTGTTTTTGCAGTCCCTTCAACTCCTTATTTGCTTCCTTTGATTCCTGTTGTAATGTATTAATTTGTTGCAAAGATTGTTCGATTTTTCCTCGATTTGCAATTAACTGATCAAGTTGTTGTCGTTGTTGTTGAATTTTATGTTCTAACTGTTGAATCCCTTGGCGGTTATCTTTTATGCTAGAGATTTTTTCCTCTGCTTGTTGTCGTTGTTGTTGTAAATCCTGTTGTGATTTCTCTTTCAAAAAATACTGCTCTGTTAGCTGCTTAATCTTTTCCTCTACTTGTGGATATTGTTGTTTAGCTTTTTGCAATTCCAAGTTCTTACCTTGCCAAATTATCTGAGTTTGTACAAATTTAGAGACACTTTGATGATGATTTGGGTCATAGTTTAGGGTTTGCAAGGTTTGATCAATCTTTTGAATGGTTTGAGTTAAATCTGATTGTGACTGTATCTCTTGAATTTGACTTTGTAATTGTTTAATCTTCTCCAAGTGTTGAGGTTTTTCTTGATTAATTCTTTTTAATTTTCGTTTGGCATCTTCAATTTTTGCCATTTTGATTTCAGCCCATCTTAGTTTATCTGCTTCTCCTCTTACTAAACCATGAGTTTTTTCATCATAATTAAGGGCTTGGATTTGCTGCTCAATTTGAGTTAATTCTTGTTGCTCATCTTGAGCATAGTTATTCGTTTCAATTTGACGTTCAATTTTACTGACTTCTGTTTGCGTTGTTTTTAAACTAATATTTATTTCGCCCATTGCCTCTAGTTGGGTATCAATTTGGGCGAATTTCTTGTTTAAATGGGGTTGATCTTTTAACTCTTCTTTGACTCCAAGATATTCTTGACGTAACTGTTGAATTTCTCTTTCTAACCCTGTCATTTCTTCTTGTAAAACCCAAATTTTTTCCGTAAATTTATGTTGTTGCTCTGTTGTTTTTTCCATCACTTGATGACGGTGACTATCATTCAATGCTTGTTCACAAAGGGGACAAGTCGCTTCGGGCTTTTCCAACAGTTGTACTTTTTGTTTCAACTCTTCTATTTGTTGTTCAAACAGTTTTTGATTGGCTTTAAGGCGTTGTAACTCACTTTGCTTTTCTTGTCCTTTTTCTTGAATTCTTTCTTGATAAACTTCTTTTTTACTGAGTTCTTCTAACTGCTCATCAATTTGATTAAATTGTTCCCGTAAGTGGGGAATTTTATCTAACTCGATTTGATACTGACGAATGGTTATACCTAATTGCTCAAGTCGAGCAACTTGTTGAGCTTTTTTGCGGTCAATTTGGGCTTCTAAACTATACTTACGCTGAAGCAGCGGACTAACTTGTAATTGTAATTTATCAAGCTGTTTTAACCGTTGTCTAGCTGCTTTTAATCTTTCCATACCCGTTTTAACATCTCCTTCACTTTCAAGAATATCTTGTAATTCTCTTTCTTGTTGTTGCAGTCCTTCTAGCTGAGTTTGAACTTGTTTGATCTGTAAATGCAAATCATTAATTCTTTGAGTTAGTTGTTGTTCGACTTGTTGCTTTTGTCGTAACAGTTTTTGGTATTGTTGAAACTTCTCAGACAGTTGAAATTCTTCTTGTTGAGCTTGGATGAATCGTTGATAGTTTTGACTGATTTCACTCTCTTGATTAATTAAGGATTTTAACTGTTCTAGTTGTTGGTTACTCGTATATTTTTCTCTCAAAATACCCTTGATTTCTTGTTCCAATTGCTGTAACTGATTTGTTTGCCATCCTAATTGTTGTTGCCATAGTTGTCGCTGATTTTCGGTACTTTGTAACTCTTTTAAAGTCTCTCTATCCTGATCTTGTTGAGTTTGCAAGGTTTTTAATTGAATTTCAATCTCTTTATAATCTGTTTCTAGATTTTTTTTCTGCTCAATTTGTTGACGAATACGCTGTAGTTGAATTTCTAATTGTTCGCTTTGTCCTTTATATTGTTTTGATAAATCTTTAGCATGAGACGCAAGCATTTCATACTGATCTAATTTGAGTAAATCAGCTAAGATTTGTTTCCGTTCACTGGGTTTTCGCAGCATAAATTCATCTGCTCTTCCTTGTCGTAAATAAGCAGAATTAGTAAATGTATCATAATCTAATTTTAAAACCGCTAAAATCTGAGCTTGGGTTGTTCTTACTCCTTTAGCACTCAGCGTCCGAAATCGAGTTTTACTTTTTACTTGAAATTCGAGATCACTGCTTTTCCCCCGTGGATGACTGCGAATAATGCGATAGGTTTGCTCATTGAGTCGAAATTCAAAGTCAACTCGCACAAAATCCCCACCTGTATGAATTACATCATCATCATTAGCGGCTCGACTTTCTCCCCAAATTGCCCAAGTAATTGCCTCTAATAACGAAGATTTACCTGCCCCATTTGCCCCACAAATACAGGCAGTGTGAAGCCCACGAAAATCTAAGGTGACATCTCGATAGCTTAAAAAGTTTTTGAGGGTTAACTGTAGCGGAATCATGGAGTTCTAGGTATTTATTAATTAAGTATTCCTGTTCTTTTGTCTAGTGTAGCGACAGGATTCTTAATTATTCTAGCTTTAATCCCTACATTGTTACAAAACTTTAATCTTACTTAAGCGGTCAACCTCGGTGTTTCAGCCAACTGAGTGCAAAAGACACAGTACAAAAGCCAATTAGTCCTACAATAGAAGAAGATTCAGGAACATTTAAGGGTTTTAATGTAATTTCACCCGTAAAAGGGTCAAATTCGTCCGTTTCATTCCCCACTCCAACAGCAAAGTTGTCCTCTAGTTTAGATGACCAAAAGCTAACCGTGTCAATGTTAATTAGAGGAAAGGTAACGGGATCATACTTAAAATTAATCGAAACATTGGCATTGTTTAAGCCAATAACTAATCCATCTGTTCTACATACTCCGTCAAGACAACCAATATCCTCATATCCTTCCGTACTAATAAAGGTCGTTGTTTCGTCTTCATTAGGAATAATTTGTAAGGGATCATTATCCACATCGATAACGTCATCGCGAAATAATACTGTCCCTATGGTTATCACTCTATACCTTACTTGCCCAATTGTACTCCCTCCTATGGGAGCAGGCGGAGCTTCATTAACTATAAATAAGGATAAGCCTTCTAATGTTTCTGCAAAGAATAGATTTGTCCCTGTTTCAATGGGGACAATGCCATTATATTTAGCATCTGCTAGATTGTAATTGTAGGCTTCTGTTACCGTTAAATTGCTTTGATCAAATGCTGTTATTTGACCGGTGATGATTTGACCTGAATTTGTGGGAACATTAATAATGAAGGTGGCTGCGATGGCAGGATTCCATCTCAATGTCATTAGGAAAAGTAAGAGCGACCAGAATTTATGTTTCATCATTTTGTACAGCATTGTTTGAACGACAGACGAACATCTTGTAGTCGCAAAAGCAAGAGATTTTTAAGTAGAAAAATACAACTTGAACTATATTTTTCTGGGTTATGAGGAAGTTTTACAAGTCTAAAATGTCCCCTTCACTGTCGTTATAGCACTTATTTTTTTGCAAGAAGATCAGCTTTTTATTTTTTTTATTTTTGCCAAAATAACTATTATTAATTGATACTTTTTTTGAAGTAATAAATTTCTTTTTAAAGTAAGAAAACTGTTTATTAAATTATGTATCGTTGTTTATACTTAAGTAAAATCAAGTAGATTGGTGAACTCCGTTTTTCATTGGATGAACTGTAACAAGGATAGAAATGGCTTCAATCGAGGTGATAACTGGTAACTGGTAAGTGTCACGGGTTACTGAAACTCCTAACCACGACTAGACAGGTAACCTAAAAGTGGGATATGATAACGAAAATTCACAAACCTTTTTTCTTCTCCTAGCCAACAGAATGTTTCGCTTTTGCTAGAGAGTAAGCTAACGCTAAGTGAATATAGCTAGGGGTGTCTAGGGCCAAACCAGACTGAGAAAGACCCTTAGAACCTGAGACTGGGTAATACCAGCGTAGGGAAGCTGTTTATCGAGGACTATTGAACATGAGAGCAGACTGGGTTGCCAAACGGCGCGGACAAGGTAATGTTTCGCAGATGCACTATGCCCGTCAGGGAATTATTACCGAAGAAATGGACTATGTAGCGAAGCGGGAAACCCTCCCTAGTGAGTTAATTCGGGATGAAGTAGCACGAGGTCGCATGATTATTCCTGCTAACATTAATCATACGAACCTAGAACCCATGAGTATTGGTATTGCATCTAAATGTAAGGTGAATGCCAATATCGGTGCATCTCCCAACACATCCAACCTTGACGAAGAAGTAGCCAAGCTCAATTTAGCGGTAAAATATGGCGCAGATACGGTCATGGACTTATCCACTGGGGGAGGTGACTTAGATCGCATCCGCACGGCGATTATTAACGCATCTTCTGTTCCCATTGGTACAGTTCCCATCTATCAGGCATTGGAAAGTGTCCATGGTAAGATTGAGAACCTCACCCCCGATGATTTTCTGCACATCATTGAGAAACACGCACAGCAGGGTGTAGATTACATGACCATCCATGCAGGGATTTTAATCGAAAATTTACCTCTGGTCCGTAGTCGTATTACAGGTATTGTCTCACGGGGTGGGGGAATTATCGCCCGTTGGATGTTGCACCATCACAAACAAAACCCCCTTTACACCCATTTTGATGAGATTATCGAAATTTTCAAGAAATACGATGTCTCTTTTAGTTTAGGAGATTCTTTACGCCCCGGTTGTACCCATGACGCATCTGATGAAGCGCAACTATCCGAGTTAAAAACCTTGGGACAATTAACCCGGCGGGCGTGGGAACATGATGTACAGGTGATGGTAGAAGGCCCCGGCCATGTCCCCATGGATCAAATTGAATTTAATGTTAAAAAACAGATGGAAGAGTGTTCAGAAGCACCTTTCTATGTTTTAGGTCCTTTGGTAACAGATATCGCCCCCGGCTATGATCATATTACCTCAGCCATTGGTGCAGCCATGGCGGGATGGTATGGCACAGCGATGTTATGTTATGTGACTCCCAAAGAACATTTAGGGCTTCCTGATGCAGAAGATGTCAGAAATGGCTTAATTGCTTATAAAATTGCGGCTCATGCTGCGGATATTGCCCGTCAACGCCCCGGCGCACGGCAACGGGATGACGAACTCTCAGCCGCACGGTACAATTTCGATTGGAATCGTCAGTTTGAGTTATCTTTAGATCCTGATCGGGCTAAGGAATATCACGATGAAACGTTACCTGCGGACATTTATAAAACGGCGGAATTCTGTTCGATGTGTGGACCGAAATTCTGTCCGATGCAGACTAAGGTGGATGCAGATGCGTTAACCGAGTTAGAGAAATTCCTTGCGAGTAAGGAACAAGAAAAAGAAGCCGTAGCGCAAAGTTAAGGGGTTGCTTTTCTGTTTTTGTGTTTGAGGTAATATAAAAGCTTCTGTAGGGACGTTGAATACAACGTCCCTCTGTTATTTATTATTATTGGCATTAAGTGGCTTTTGACATAATAACTGATATCAAATCCGGTTGAATGGCCATAAAATAAGAAAAAGAAATGATGAGGATACACAAGATGCCCAGACGAATCACAATTGCTCCTCACCTAAGTTCAGAGGAACTATATAAACGCTATCGTCA